>QHYJ01000137.1:0-68148 GCA_003223255.1 Acidobacteriota bacterium
TCACCAGCCCGGCCTTCTTCAGATTCGGAAGCTTGGGACTTTCGATTTCGCGATAAACCTGCGCGAGCGATTCCTCGCCGCTCATCGCCAGCACGGAATGGCCGAGGCCGATGAAGATGGCAATGATCCCGGCAAGGTTTGCGAAGTGCACGCCATAGAGCCATCCCATGGCATTGGGCTCGAGCTTCAAGTTTTTGGGATGGGGCAGCGGGGGCAGCGGGGGATGTCGGAGCGAAATGGTGTACAAACACCAGGCAATCAGGATCACCACCATCACGGTGACGAGCTTCATGATGTGCAGAGCTTTTTCGCTGGACTCCGGAATTCCTTTTGTGTTCTCCCACCAGAAGTAAATCGTGACGGCGACGGCAAAACTGGCGGCAACGAGACCGACTTCTCCCGAAGACAGCGGGCTGGTTACATGGAAATACTGCAAAAGCTCGCTAGTCAGCCCCGCAAGATACCGGCCCGCCGCCACACCGCTGATTGGGCCGGTCAGAATGTAGTCAAACATCAGCGCGGACACGCTGAATTTCGCCAGCGTTCCGCCGAGGGACTGCTTGACGGCGCGATACACACCACCGCGCACGAACATGCTGCAGCTTTCTACATAGACCGCCCGCACGGCGTACGAAAACAACATAATGGCTAGGATGAACCACGGTGCGGTCTTGCCGATGTAGCCTTCCGCTTCACCGCCTGCGTAGTATGCAGAGGATGCCAAGTCGTTTAGAACGATCGCTGCGGCACGCCAGAACGAAATGAACGTGAGCAGAGCTGTAGTGGCAACAATAACGCGCGGAATTGCATTGCCCCGGCTGCCTGCAGCAGGGTTGTTGGGGATGCTGCTCATGTGTGGATTAGGCTACCCAGCAGACTAAAATGCTCGCATTTTTCTAGCATGAAGTCTAGCGCAGGGCAAGCGCGTCGCGAAATGGCCCTTGGGACATGGAAAAACATCCCCGCACTCCTTGACCGGCAGGTTGGCTCTTTCATCGGGGAACTTTGGGACGAGCGGCATTGGCAAAAAAGCCTCGAACCTGCAGGCGCAGAAGAAAGTAAAGGAGGATACCCGCAAGAATCAACCCGATTACGCCCTTAAATGCGCTTCCCAGGATTGCGTTCATTAGGCTCCCTACGACTTGTATCGTGACGATCGTCACTGCCAGGGCCCAGCCCCAGAAGCGCCGACGGAACCAGCCTACGCCCGCACTCACAAGAGTTGCAGCCAGCAGCAAGAAGGCCATGCCGGCCGCTTTGCCATAAGGAGCAAGCTGCACGTATGCGCGTGGATTTAGCGCCCATAGACGGTCGAGTCGGGAGCCGCGCCAAACCAGGGTCACTCCAGCAAGGGAGGCCATGACGGCGCCAAAAAGCAAAAAGATGCCGATAGCCCGGAATCCTCGAAAGGAGTTTGTCGGCGCGGGCATATCGCGAATCCGTGAGGGTTCCTCAAAAGCAAGAAGAATCTAGCCAGCTGCGGTGCGAAATGCTTTGGCGCACTCCGCGCAGGGGCAGATGCTGCGGAGATGGTCGTAGGCATAGATGCCTGTGGAGTGGCCGTCAGTAAAGGTGATTTGGATGGCGTAATTGCCTACTTGCGTGGCGGCCTTTGCGCGTGGCTTGGGCTTGAACATGGGCAGCACGGGAGAGGAGGCCATTCCCGGCGCAAGAGACTTGAAGGCTTCTTTCTTACCGCGCTGGTCATTGCAGGTCGCGCAGGGGCACTCATCCCGCAAATAAGCAAATTCATAGTGGCTCGAATGGCCATCGGCCCAGGTGATGTCTACACCGGCGCCGCTCGATACGTGAATCTTGACGCTGGTCGGCTTTTTCCGTGGATCGAAGGGAATGGGCATGGCAGAAGTTTACTGTCAACAGCTCACAGTCAAAAGCCGAACAAAACAAAAAGAGCAGATGCCTGCAAGAAAGCGTAAGAACAGTGGCAGAGAAGAATCAGAATTTCACGACCTCGATTTTCCGTCGCAGCACTCGCCGGGAGGAATGGGGTTGCCATGCGGGCAGGTTTTGGGGTGGCCAAGGAATGTGCAAATGCGCTGGTCCAGCTCCGGGCTGATGATGTGCTCGAACCGGCAGGCTTGCGTGTGCGCTTCGGTTTCGTCGACGGAAAAGGTGTCCTTGAACAGGCGCTCTGCCAGACGATGGCGGCGCACCACGTCCCGTGCGCGCTGGCTCCCCTCGGGAGTGAGTTGAGCCTCCCCGTCATGAAGGGCAACCAAATGCAAATCCGCCATGCGAGAGAGAACACGCGCGGCAGGTTCTTCGGGCACGGTGGAAAGTTTTCCGGAGGCCCCGGAAGCGCGCAGGCGCGCAACCTCAGCGGGCTTCCCTCCCTCGCCGCAAACCCAAATCTGCTCCAGCAAATGGTCAAAGCGAATCTCGTCGTCGCCCGAAACGGACTTGCAGCAATCGGAAGTGTTCTCCAGGGGGCAATTCAGTGGATGGCCCGGTCCATGCACCGCCGAGTCGAAATACAAATGGCCATGCGCCAACTCGATGCGCCGGTCGGCTTGCCGGGCAATATCCGGATCGTGCGTGACCATCAGAATCGTGTGCCCGGCTTGGTGCAACTTTCGGAAAATCCTTATGACCATGGTTTCGTTGGCTTCGTCCAGATTGCCGGTGGGCTCGTCAGCGAGAATGAGCTTCGGCTGATTGATGAGCGCGCGCGCAATGGCCACGCGCTGCTGTTCGCCGCCGGAAAGCTGCGCGGGCAGATGCGTGAGCCGGTCGCTGAGGCCGACGCGTTTCAGCGCTTCCTGGGCCTCTTTTTCATCGGTGACGCTGTGAAAATACTGTGCCAGCATCACGTTTTCGAGCGACGTAAGATACGGCACCAGATGAAATTGCTGAAAAACGAAGCCCACTTTTTCTGCGCGGTAGCGTACCAAATCATTTTCGTCTAGTTTTGCGAGGTCAACTCCGTCAACGACCACGCGACCGGAGGTCAACGTGTCCAAGCCACCGAGAATGTTGATGAGGGTGGTCTTGCCCGAACCCGAAGGACCCATCAGTGCGACCCACTCGCCGCTGTTGACGGAAAAACTGACGCCGTTGAGCGCGTGGAGAGCGCCGTACTGCTTGATCAAATTATCGATGACCACTTGCGCCGCAGCGCGCGGCTGCAATTGGACCGGAGCCACTACACTCACGCTTCACCTCGAAACACGGATGCGGGCCGAATGCTCGCCAGCCGCCGTAGCGGGATGGCGCTCAGGATCGCCACCAGCATCGTCAAACCCACAGCTACAGGATACACAATCAGGCGTGGGCGCGCCGCTACACCAAAAACCGCTTTGCCCAGACCGATAGAGAGCAGAATGCCAAGGGTCGCGCCGAGTAAGCCGCCCGCAAGGCCGAGCAATGCGGCTTCGGCAAGGAAAAGGCGAACGACGCGCCGCGTCGCGCCGCCGATCGCTTTCATCAAGCCAACGTCCATTTTGCGCTCGATGGCCACGTTGGTCATCGCGGCCATCACGCAGAGCGCGGTCAACAACAAAACGATGCCTACCGTTGCCGTCAGCAAACCGCTGATGCGGTTGTAAATCTTCGCCTCGCCTTCGGTGAATTGGCGGATGGGACGGACCTCGGCGTCGAGGATTTGGTTCTGGAGACTTGCGAGGTAATTTTGGATTTCGCCGGGCGTACCCGGAACGGTCAACTCAACCACGCTGATGCGACCGGGCAGGTCAGCCAAGCGTTGCGCTGCTCGCAATCCAATCTCGATGCGATCATCTTCCGACCCGCCGGTCTGGCGAAGTTTGGCAACGCGACACGACTCGCGGCGGTGACCGCTGGTAAGGACTAGTTCTGTATTCTGCTGAGCGCCCACCTTCTCCGCAAATCGTGCGCCTGCAACGCATACGTCCTCCGACGATGAGGCGCGTTCATTCGGGCTGGTTGCGCCATGGGAAGAAAAGGCAGGTGAAACTCGAATAATCCCGAACGGATTGGCGCCGGCGACAACGGCGTTGATAGATTTCACCGACTGCGGGACGGAAACGCTGGCGATCATGTAGAGAGCGGATGACACAGTGACGCGCCCGCTAGGGACATTGACAGGCACCAAATGGGTGATGGATTCAGGCAACGTTACGGAGCTTGCCCCCGAGGGGCCTTGCGGAACAATGAGAACGTTCGGGCCGAAGGCACGGAATTCGGTAGTGAGGCGGCGCTTGGCGTCGACTTGCAAATTGAGCAGAGCGGAGGTGACCGCGGCGCCGGCTCCTAGGGCAAGCAGCATGACGAAGAGCCGCCCGCGGTTCGCTCCGAGCAAACGCCGGAGAATGCGCCAGAACATATCACGATTGGCGGAGCGTCGATCAGACATGGGAACACACCGAAGCCAAGAAAAAGCACGGACCTAAAGGTCCGCCACTACAAAGAAAATGCCGCAAGCGGTGTTGTAGTGGCCGGTCCTCAGACCGGTTCTTTTGCTCTCCTAAGTGTCTGCTAAACATCATCACTCGCCTCGCAGGATGGGCGCCGGCTCGATGCGCGAAGCACGGCGCAGCGGAATCGCGCTGCCCAGCAGCGTCACCAGTGCCGCCAACCCGAGCACGACCAGAAACACCAGCAGCGTTGGCTCTGGCGCGGCGCCGAAAATCTTTTCACCGAGCAGCCGCGCCAGAGCGATTCCCAGCGCGTAGCCGATTCCGCCACCGACAAATGCCAGCAGCAGCTGCTCCGCCGCGAGCAAGAAACCCACCATGCCAGAGCCAGCACCAAGTGCTTTCATCAAGCCAATCTCCACTTGCCGCTCAATCACCGACGCGGCGGACGATGCTCCCACGGCCAGGGCCGCAGCCAACATTGCCGCAATAGTGACAAGCCAAAGCAGGGTTTGCACGCGCGTGAGAATCTGGCCCTCGCCTTCGGCAACACGGCGGATGACGCGGACGTCCGTTCCCGGCAATTCCTCGCTGATTTGCAGGGCAATCGCGGAAATGTACGGCGTGCAGTACCAGCGGTCGAACTCCACCGGCGTCATCGTCTTCGGATCCTTGCGCGCAAACGCGTCTTCCGGCTTGGTTAGCGCACTGACATACAACTTGCGATACTGCCCCGGCTTGCCGACCAGCTTTTGAACAAGCGATAGCGGCGCAACAATCGCGTCATCCTCCGGGCCCCCGCTATCCAGAATCCCCACAATATCCAGCGTCGGGCCGGGTTTACCGTCGAGAGTGTACGTGAACAGGCCAGCGGAGGCGGGGCGGCTGATTCGATTCTTCCGGGCAAAGTTCCTGCCTACTATGCACTCATTCTTTCCTTCGACGAACCAACGCCCTTGCACATGCCACCACGGATTCGTTTTCTCGATTCCTGTTACAAAGGTGCCGCCATCAGGGAGTTTCACTTCATGATTGACCCAAGTTCCAAGGACCGCGGTAAATGCCGGGATGCTCCTGTAATCGTGCCGATTGTCCATGGGGTACGTTGTTGCTTTGACCCGGGCCTCCAATGCCGGCGCGAAACCCATGATGTTGTTGTGCCAGAAAATGGTCTTGAGTTTTGGCAGGCCGGCTTCCGGCAGATACGCGCCCGCATTCACGGGGCGGTAATCCGCGCCGCCAATTTCGAGCGGCAGCGAATCGGCCTTCGGCGTGACGACTAGATTTGCCCCCAAACTGCGGAATTCTTTGGCTAGGCGGTCGCCCACATCCAGCGCGACACTGAGCGCCGCGGTGGCCACGCCCATACCGAGAGCCAGTGCCGCGCCGGTCAGCAGCTTGTGCCGCGGACGCCGCCCGAAAGAATCGGCCACGAGTCGTAGAAACATCTACTTTGGAATCTCGGTACTCGCCTGGGTGAGCGCGGAAATGTCAATCACAATGTCTCCTCCCTCCACGTGCGCGGGCACGCCGATCGGATTGCAGCCTCCCTCATCCCCAATCGACGGAATATAAATCGCGGACGCGCAGTGCCTACACATGACGTTCTGGCCTTCCTGGCGGTAGCCTTCCGCGCCGCAAATCCGGCAGGCGTCGAGCGCCACGCCCCAGCCGTTCGGCTTCTTGATAACCATGAAGCGCAAGGACTGGATGCCCGCGTTCACAGTGAAAAGGTGCATCGTTCCATCCTGCACTGCGCTGATCGGGACGCGCACAATGTCGCCCATGGGATCAATCGCCTGCGCCGCCGGCGGCGCGGAATTGGCCCGGACGTAGATGAAATCCGCAGTCAAAACGAGAATCACGGCAAGGGAAGCCGTCGCCCCCGCGATCATCCAGCGGCGTTGGCGCCGGTTCTGCGATTCGAGCAGGCGCTTTTCCGCGTCATTCAGCGACTCTTTCCTCGCTTTGGCGTGCGAAGCCGCCTGCCATTCCCGCAAAATCAAAAGCATCGCCGCCCCAAAAATGAAAACGAAGAAGAAAAGCTCGTTGCGAACGATGGGGCCGAGAATGGCCATCTCACCCTTGCTCGAGGGCAGCCAGCGTGCTTCGCTCAGTTCGTGCAAACCGGTCAGCGCAAGTTGGAACGCCACGAGCATGAGAATGATGCTTGTTGCGGCGAAAAAGCGGTGCAGGGGAACGCGCAATGTGCCCTTAAAGAAGAACAATCCCACCGCGACGGCGGCCGCTATCCCGGCAATCGTCCCAATCCAAGTCTCGAAGCCTTCGGTCGAGAGTTCGACGGCGCGCAGAATCAGCGCCAGCTCCACACCTTCGCGCAGAACCATCAGAAACACGAACAGAAAGATTCCCCACCCGGCGGCCTTCCCCGCCCGCCCGGCGTAGGACTCCACTTTTTCCTCAATTTCTTTTCGCAGGTGGCGCGCAGCGCGGTTCATCCATACAATCATGGTAACAACGAAGACCGCGGCCCCTAAGTACATCAGCCCTTCAAAGCCGTCTTCGCTGATGCGCCAGCGCTCCAGCCCGACCGCCACAGCCAGGCTCAGTGCAGCGGCTCCCGCCACGCCATACCAGACGAAACGTGTCAAGTGGCTGTGGGCCGTGCGCGAGAGATAGACCAGGATGATGCCGACGACGAGCGCCGCTTCTACGCCTTCGCGAAGTGCGATAAGGAATGCTGAGAGCACGAGCTGTCCTGCAGGTCTAGTTGTAAGTCAGTTGCAACTACCAGAGGCAGTTTACCCTACCGGAACCCTTTGCGTCAACCGGACTAATTCAGTCCGATTTCCTCATGAACCGCTTCTGCGCAGGAAGAATAGGCTATTCTCTTTCTTGCAAATGGGCGTCCTTCGCCAAGCCTCATCCGTGATTGTGTCGAGTCTCTTTTTGTTTTCCCAAGCCTCTGCCCAATCGCAGCCCCCCGCTTCTCCATCGCCCGCGCAAGGGTCTGCCGAGCGCGCGAAGCCCGACCCGAAGCGCGCGCGCAAAGCCGCCGAGCAGGGAGAAAGGGCCGAAGCGGCGGGCCAACTCCAGGAAGCCTTGGCCGCCTACGAGGAAGCCGCGCGCTATGCTCCCGAGGACATACAACTTGCATCTCGCGCGGAGGCCTTGCGCGCGAAGCTGGTGCGAACTTATGCCGACGCCGCGGAGCGCGACGCCTTAGCGGGAAATTTAGACCAGGCAACCGAAGATCTTGGCGCTGCGCTGGCCATCGACCCCGCGAACGCCATGGTCATGGAGCGATTGCGGCAAGTCAAAAGCATGGGGGATGGAAGCACTCCTAAAACTATGCCGGAGATTCCCGGTCTGCCTCGATTGAAGCCGCAGGAGGGAAAGCGCAACCTCGACCTGCGCGGCGACACAAAGACCGTTTACGAACAACTCGCAAGCATATTTGCTGTGAGAGTCACGTTTGATCCCGATCTGATCGTCAGAAACGTGCGCTTGAGTCTCAATGACGCGGACTTCCAGAATGCCGTCACCATTCTCGCCGCAGAAACCGGAACGTTCTGGCGCCCAGTGAATGCCGGGCTGATGTTCGTTGCTGCCGACACGCCGGATAAACGCAGAGAGTACGACTTGCAAGCAGAGCAGACTTTTCCTCTTTCTTCGGCGGTCAGCCCTGAGGATGCTACGGAAGTGTTGCGCATCGTGCGCGACATCACCGCCTCCACACACATTGACCTCGACGCGCACAATCACAGCATCACAATGCGCGATACTCCGGAGCGGCTGGCACTTGCGCGAGCGCTCATTCAGCAAATCGAGAGGGCGCGCGGAGAATTGATGCTCGAAATGGAGTTGTTGGAAGTCGACCGCAACACGGCGAGGAAGGTGGGCATCGAACCTCCCACGAGCCAGAGACTCGTCGCCCTCCCCCCCAACCTGATCAACCAATTGACCCAGGCAAACAATCTGATTGCCCTGCAATCGCTCCTGGCCGGAATTTTTGGCACTGCGGCCACTGGAGCTAGTGCTTCGGTCAGCTCGCTGATCCCTCCGTTCGTCGCCATTGGTGGGGGCAAATCTACATTTCTCCTGACGCTTCCCTCGGCTGCCGCCGACTTTTCCGATGCACTCTCGCTGGTACAAAGCGGCCGCCAGGTTCTCCTGCGCGCGCAGGACGGGAGGCCCGCTACGTTCTTTATAGGGCAGCGGTACCCGGACACTCTTTCCCTGCTTTCCGGCAGCCTGGGAACCCCTGCTTTAGCGCCAAATCCCGGCGGAGCCAGCAACCCCTTTCCCAGCACACCATACTCCGCCGGGAAGGGGCCTGCCGTGCTCGTGGCGGCGGATTTTCGGAATAACGGGTCCCTCGACCTCGCCGCTGTCAACGAAATCGATAATTCGGTCACGATTCTGCTAAACCAGGGGAATCAGGGAACATTTGCCCAAGCCGCGGGCTCTCCCGTTTCGCTGGGCACCGCGCGCGTAGCGGCGCCGGCAACCCATCCCGGAATCGCTTCGGCAACCTTTACCAACAGCGGATGCCAGGACCTGGTCGCTAGTGATCCCCTTGCGAACGAGGTGGACGTCCTCGTCAGCAATTGTGACGGCACGTTCCAGAAGCCGGTGGCCATTCCGGCGGGCTTCAATCCCACTGCGATTGCCACGGCCGACTTCAACGGCGATGGGAAACAAGATTTTGCCGTGGCCAACGAAGGAGATAATTCAATTTCCATTTTTCTTGGCGACGGCACGGGGAAATTTACCCCCACGACAAATTCTCCGTTCCTTCTCGCGCGGCAACTTGCTATTAGCACAACAACTCTGCCTGACGGGGTTTTGAGTACCGCCTACAATGCCACCCTGCAATCGACCGGAGGAACCGTGCCGGTTACTTGGGCTCTTGCGACAGGGACGCTTCCGGCGGGCTTAACTCTGAATCCCAGCACTGGGGCCGTCACGGGCACGCCGACGGCGGCTGGAGCCTCGCCGATCACCGTGAAAGTAACCGATTCCGCCAGTCCTCCGAACTCCGTTACCACGGCGCTCAGCATTACCGTCAACGCCGCTGCTCCAACTTTCGCGATCTCCACAACTTCGCTTCCCAATGGCAGCATTAACGCGCCTTACGACCAAATCTTGAGCGTTGCCGGAGGAACCGCCCCGTTTACCTGGAGTATTGCATCTGGCTCGCTGCCAACGGGCCTGAGCCTGAACGCCAAGGCCGGCGAAATTACGGGAACTCCGACAACCGCTGCCGCACGTGCGAGTTTCACTTTTACGGTCACAGTTACAGATTCCAGCGCCACCCCTTTGACCGCACAAAAGCAGTTCACGTTGACGCCCGTCACTGCCGCGGAGCGCGGCCCCGTCGCCATGGTCATGAATGATTTCAATTCCGATGGAAACCAGGATCTGGCCATCGTGAACCAAGCAACGGACAACGTAACCATTCTTCTGGGTAACGGCGACGGCGCGTTTACCGAGGCTACCGGCTCGCCGATTTCGCCGGGCGTTGGCAACGGACCAGTGGCAATTGCCGCCGGCGATTTAAACGGAGACAGTAAGCCCGATCTTGCGGTTGTAAACCAGACGGATGCCACAGTCAGTGTCCTGCTGAATAACGGCGACGCCACTTTCACGGGGGCCACGGGTTCGCCGTTTGCTACGGCGGCCTCTCCTACTGGTATTGCCATCGCGGATTTTAATCAAGATGGGATTCCAGACATCGCGGTAACAAACGGGGCCGCCAATACCTTCAGCGTATTCGTGGGGCTTTCGCGAGGGGTGTTCAGCCAAGCCTTTCAGCCACCGGCAGGCCCCGCCGGTTCTACTCCAACCGCCATCGTCGCTGGTACATTCGCGACCAGCGGATTTCCGGACGTGGCCATCACCAATGACGTGTCAGGAGCAGCTGGCGACATCACCGTGGTCTTGAGTCCGGCCAGCCTGTTTACCAGCGGTGTGGCGCCTGGAGTTGCGCAGCAGCCTTACCCGGCTTCCGAATATGTAGACCTTGGCTTGAAGATCAAAGCCACGCCCACGCTTCATCCGAACTCGGAAGTGACCCTGCAGTTGGAATTTGAAATTCGCGCGCTCTCCGGTAGCAATGCGAACGGCATTCCCATCCTTTCGAATCGGACGTTGTCGCAAACGGTGCGTGTGAAAGAAAATGAGCCAACGCTCATTACCGGGATGACGGACACCGAAGAAACTCGCTCCATCGTCGGGTTGCCCGGGTTCGCAGAGGTTCCTGGCCTGAGATATGCATTCAGCTCAAAAAGTCAGTCCTTGCAGGACACGGAGCTGATCATTGTCATTACTCCTCGCCGGTTGCGGCTGGCAGATCACCTTACGCGGACGATCTACGCGGGCCGCGGCGATATTGGGCACAGCAGCGCACCTGCATTTCGCGGTACTCCCGCGCCCACACTGCCGCAGCCACCATAACCGCAACCCCAGCCACCACTTCAGCAGCCTCCGCCGCCGGAACAACAGCCGCAGCCGCCGCAGCAGCCATGAGCCAGACGGCAGCGGGCTAAAGTAAGCATCGAGAAGGTGGGGAACGGAATTTCCATGTCGCAAGCCGGGTGGCGTTGGAGCTGTTTATGGCAGCGGTTCGAACACCACCAGCGGCTGGTAGGTCCGCGGCACGACCGCTTCGGCAATGGCAATCAGTTTGTCTTGTTGGTTGAACACACGCAGCCGCGGAGCTTTCGGCGGTCCGCCATCGAGTTCGGTCGTCGCCCCCGGAGGCGGCTCGGAGCGTCCAGCCTGCAGTTGGGAAAGAGAAATATTGAACTTTGAGCCGTGGCGCACGCGCTTCTCGATGACCGGCAGAACATTGATGCGCGGGAAATTGGGCAGCAGGTTTTCGAGCTTGATCAGGCAGTTGGCGAAGCGGCCCGCGCGGCTTGCTTCCGCTAGCTCTTCGAGAGCGATGGCTTGCTCCAGGGAAAATTCTCCCACCGCCGTGCGCGTGATTTCCGCGAGATGTGCCCCGCAACCGAGCTTCTGCCCCATTTCATGTGCCAGGGAACGGATATACGTGCCGGAAGAACATTCGATGACAAAACGCGCGACGCTTCCCTCGATCCGTGTCACTCGGTACTCGTAGATTTCTACCTGGACAGGTTTCAACGCGACTTCCTGTTTTTTTCGCGCCAGCTCGTAGGCAGGACGACCTCCGACTTTCTTCGCGGAGAAGGCCGGCGGTATCTGTTCGAATGGCCCAATGCGCTCTGCCGCAAGCCTTTTCAGCACGCCAGCGTCGAGTGGCGGCGCGGCGTCCGAGCCTTGCGCTTCGCCGTCAGAATCATAGGTGTCGGTTGCGAACCCGAAGCGGAAACCGGCCGTGTAGCGCTTCCTCCTGCCCGAGTAAAACTGCACCAGCCGCGTCGCCCGCCCCAGCAGCAACACTAAAACTCCCGTTCCCATCGGATCCAAAGTGCCTAAGTGTCCAATTTGTCGGAAACCCGCCAGGTGGCGTACCGCATCGACGACGTCGTGCGACGTTTTTCCTTTGGGTTTGTTGATGACGAGCGCGCCGTCAGACGGCGCCGGTTGTGGCTGGCGTGGCATGCGATAAGTTTTCAGTCTTAAGTTCTAAGTTGCAGGTAACGAAAAACCAAGCAAGAGCTCAACCAACGAAGGTGTATCTGCGAAATAAAAAGCAACCTGTTCTCAGTCGCAGGTTTTCTTGACTTAGCACTCATGGCTTAGAACTGAAAATTGACAACGGAATACGGATTACTTCCTCTTTGCGGACGGCTCGTCCTGCTTCACTTCTCTCAAGAGCTGCTCGATGCGTTCCACGCGCTCCTCGGAAAGGTCCAGAGCAAAGTGTAATTCGGGGAGTCGGCGAAGCTGCAAACGCTCCATGAGTTCGTGACGAATGAATCCCGCGGCATGCTCCAGCGCTTTGATTGCGTCCGCTTGCTCCTGGCTGGTCCCCTTGACGCTGATAAACACGCGCGCGTGTTTCATGTCCGGCTGCACGCGCACTTCGCTCGCTACAACGCTGCCTTCCAGCCGCGGGTCTTTCAATTCCCCTGCCAGCATGGCGTTGATTTCGTGAGCGATTTCCTCGCTTACGCGTTCGTGACGATGGTTGGTGGAACTCATCTGCGATTCCGCGATGCTTCCTAGATAATTTCTACTGCCTGGTGAATCAAAATTGAGCCGAGAATACCGTCCGCCTCATCTAAGACTTTTTGTAGGACTTCATTCACGTGCTTCTCTTCATTGGAAATGGTCACCACGCCCACGACCGACCTCTGCCAAACGTCGTGATGTTCCAATTCGGCCACTGCCACGTTGAAATCCCGCCTCAGCCGGTCCTTCAGGCCGCGCAGCACTTGCCTCTTGTCCTTCAGCGATTGCGCGTCGGGAATGTGCAGTTCGAGGGTAAGCAAGCCGACTGGCATCTGCGGCTCCGAGGAAAAGCTTAGCGGACTATCTCTTACCGGAAGGCCCACCGGCCTGTACGGCGGCTTCCGCGGCGCTCATTTTCGTGACGCTGAAGCATTCCAGGACGTCACCGACCTTGATATCGTTAAAGTTGGCGACACCCGCGCCGCACTCAAAGCCCGTGCGCACTTCGCTGGCATCATCCTTGAAGCGCTTCAGCGAGCTGAGCTTCGACGTATAAATCACGGTGCCGTCGCGGATCACGCGCACTTGCGCGTCGCGCTTCAGAATGCCGTCCACGACATAGCAGCCTGCCACTGTGCCCGCGCCTTTCACGCGGAAGGTATTCCGCACTTCCGCGCGGCCTAGATAAGTCTCCGTAATGACCGGCTCGAGCAGGCCTTCCATGGCTTTTTTAATTTCGTCGGAGATTTCGTAAATGATGTTGTGTGTGCGGATGTCCACATGCTCCTGCTGCGCCAGGTCCGCCGCTTTGCGGTCCGGACGCACGCCAAACGCGATGATAATTGCGCCTGACGCGGACGCCAGTAGCACGTCGTTTTCCGTGACCGCGCCTACGCCCGACCCGATAATTTTCAGCTTCACCTGCTCGGTGGAGAGTTTTGGCAGCATCTCGCTGAGCACTTCGACCGAGCCCTGCACGTCCGCCTTGATGACAATCGGCAGCTCTTTGACTTCGCCGGCCTTAAGCTGTTCATGCAACTGATCCAGCGTGATGCGCCCGCCGCTGCTCCGCGCCATCGCTGCGTCGCGCTGCTTACTCTGGCGGTATTCCACAATGTGGCGCGCCTTCGCTTCGTCAGCCACCTGAAAGTGATCGCCCGCTTCCGGGATTCCCTGCAAACCCAATACCTCGACGGCCGTGGATGGTGGAGCGTTCTTGGCCGAACGGCCGCGGTCGTCGAACATCGCGCGCACTTTGCCGAACACCGAGCCGCAAATGAAGAAGTCGCCCGGGTTGAGCGTACCGTTCTGTACCAAGACCGTAGCGACCGGCCCGCGCCCTTTGTCCACGCGAGATTCCAGCACCGTGCCGCTTGCCGGCGCATCGGGATTCGCCTTGAGATCGCGAAGCTCCGCAATGACCAGAATCGTCTCCAACAGTTTGTCGATGCCCGTCTTCTTCTTGGCAGAAACTTCGACAAATTCCGTGTTCCCACCCCACTCCGCAGGCATCAAACCCAGATCCGACAACTGGCGCTTCACGCGCTCCGGCTGTGCTTCGGGCTTATCAATTTTGTTAATCGCCACGACGATCGGCACATTCGCGGCTTTCGCATGGTCGATGGCTTCTTTTGTTTGTGGCATCACACCGTCATCGGCAGCCACCACCAGCACTACGATATCCGTCACTTTCGCGCCGCGCGCGCGCATCCGCGTGAACGCTTCGTGGCCTGGCGTGTCCACAAAAACCACGCTGCGATCGTTTACCACGACTTTGTACGCGCCGATGTGCTGCGTGATTCCGCCGGCTTCGCCTGCCGCCACTTCCGCCTCGCGAATCGCGTCCAGCAGGCTCGTTTTCCCGTGGTCTACGTGTCCCATCACCGTCACTACTGGCGGACGCGCCTTCAAACTCTCTTTGGTCTCTTCTTTCGCAACTTCCAGGACCATTTCTTCTTCGAGTGACACGATGCTCACGATGCCGCTGAACGATTCCGCCAGCGTTGTGGCGGTGGGCACATCCAAGGCCTGGTTGATGCTGGCGAAAACGCCGCGGTCCAGCAGCGTCTTCAGCAGGTCCTTGGCGCGAACGTCAAGTTTTTCCGCAAGTTCGCGAATGGTGATGCCTTCGGTGATGGTTACTTCGCGCGGCGGGCGCGGTTCGGGAGGCGCAATTACCGCCGCGGCAGCCGTGCCGCGACCTGCTCCCTGACGCAGGCGCGTCGGGTGCAGCTTACGCTCTCCCTCGATCTCTCTCTTGTCAATCGCCGGCCGCTGGCGCGGTGGAGTCTTGCGCGCGTAAAGCGGCTTTCCAGGCTCCGCCTTGGGCGGCATCTTGTCCGGCGGTGGCGGTAACATTCCCGGACGGCCGGGGGTGCGCGGTCCAGGACGTGTTCCGGTCGGCAGTGGACCGCGTCGGTGCTCGAATGGCCGCGCAGGTTCTGCACCGGAAGCACCGGGCCGCATTGGTCTGCCTTGCCCAGGCTGCTGCGGACGAATGGGCTGCCCGGGCCGGGGGCCACTTGGACGCTCACGAGAAATATCGGGCAGCGGCCCGCGATTCCCCGTCGGCAGAGGACCTCGCTTCCCCGTGGGCCGTAGGGGCCCCGAGGGTCGAGCAGGGGCTCCGGGGCGCGCGGGCGCGGCGCCCGCCGCAGCCGCTGCTGGCCGTGCTGCAGCAGGTGATTTGGCTGCAGGTGTTGCAGCCGCTGGTCGCGCCGGTGCTGCTCCGGGCTGCGTGGGCGCAGCCGCGGGACGAATGGGTGTCGGCGGCGCTGCCGGTGCGGCGGGCTTCGCGGCCGCCGGGACGCCTTCGGGAGCGGGGGCCGGGGCCTTTGGCACAGTCTTCGGAGCTTGAGGCGCCGCCGGGGGCGCAGCCGCGTGGGTTGCTGGAGCGACAGGCTTGGCAACAGGAGCGACAGGTGCACCGGCAGCAGCCGGTTTTGCAGCTGGAGGAGCCTCACGCGTCTGAGGAGGCGCTGGGGGTGCGGCAGGTCTCATTCGCGTTGCTTTCGACGCAGCTTCCTTGGCTTCTTTCTCCGCTTTGGCAGCCGCTACCGCCTGAGCTTCTGCCTCTGCAACTCCCTGAATCTTCTTTCTTACTTTATCGGCGACGTCGACGGGAATCGAACTCGAGTGGGTCTTTTTTTCGGTGACACCAAAGCCGGGCAGAAGGTCAATGATCGCCTTGGCCTTGACCTCCAGTTCGCGGGCTAACTCATTGATTCGAACTTGATTCGCTTCGCTCATGCGCTCCGTTGGTTACTCGACCGCTGTTACTCCGACTTTGCCTCTTCCCGCTGGTTTTCTTTGCTCTCCTTCTCTGCGGGCGACACTTCCTCTTGCAGATCTTTCGCTGCCGCCGGCGCTTCTTCCTCCGTTGCTGCTTTCTGCGCCGCCGAGGTTTCCTCTGTCGCTTCTATAGTCTCCGCGGTTTCAGCCGAGCCTTCCTCAGCCGCTGCCGCTCCCTGCTGTCCAGCTTCGGCAGCGAGTTCCCCTTCCGTCGTCTCAGCGCTCGCGGCACCTTCATCGGCAGCGCCTGCTTCCGTGCCGCTCTCATAGAAGCGGTTCACGGCCTGGTAGATCTTGTCCACCATCTTTTCGCCGATTCCCGGAATCTCCATCAACTGTTCCGGAGTCATCGACGCAAGCTTTTCCACAGAATTAATTCCTGCGGCTTCCATCTTCTCGATGGTTTTGGCACCCATACCTGCGAGCGAAGTTAACGGCGTGACGGGAGCCGTGAGCGCGGTCATCTCTGCTTCAATCTCTTGGCGCTTCTCTTCTTCGCTCTTGATGTCGATGTCCCAGCCGATGAGCTTGCTCGCCAAACGAACGTTTTGCCCCTTCTTGCCAATCGCCAGCGAAAGCTGCGAATCCTCGACGATGACTTCCAGCTTTTTGTTTTCCGCGTCGGTAATCTGCACGCGCGTCACTTTTGCCGGGCTGAGCGCCTTCTGCGCGAACGCCACGGTCTCTTCGCTGTAGGGAATGATGTCGATTTTTTCGCCACGCAGTTCGCGGATGATCGACTGCACGCGCATCCCTTTCATGCCCACGCACGCACCTACTGGGTCCACGTCCTTGTCGCGGCTCATTACCGCCACCTTGGTGCGTTCTCCCGCTTCGCGCGCCGCATGCCGGATTTGCACCGTGCCGTCGTAAATCTCCGGCACTTCCATTTCGAAAAGCCGCTGCACCAAACTCGCGTCCGCGCGGGACACGATCACCTGCGGGCCTTTGGCGGCGCGATCCACGGCTTTAATCACCACGCGCAGCCGCTCGCCGATGTTGTACGTCTCCAGCCTCGATTGCTCGCGCTTCGGCAGCCGCGCTTCCGTGCGCCCCATGTCCACAATCAGATCCGGGCCTTCGGCGCGTTTCACGATCACGGTCACCAGTTCACCGACGCGCCCGTTGTATTCGTTGAAAATCGTGTCGCGCTCGGCCTCGCGCACTTTCTGCAGGATTACCTGCTTCGCGGTCTGGGCGGCGATGCGTCCGAGCACATCCGTCGGCTTCGGCGTCAGAATTTCTGTTCCGACCTCTGCGGAAGGATTCTTCTTTTTTGCCTCCGCCAGCGTAATTTCTTTCTTCGGGTCGGTCACTTCCTCGACTACGGTAAGCACAGAGTACACGTCTACTTGGCCGGTTTCCGGGTTGAGCTTGCCGCGCAGGTCTTCTTCGGTCTTGTAGAATTTGCGCGCCGCCACGACCATCGCGTCTTCGATCGCTGACACCACCACTTCGGGCTCGATGTGCTTCTCGCGGCTCAGCATCTCGATTTGTTGGTAAAGCAAATTCGCCATAAGTCCCCTGAATCCCCTGCCCTCAGCCCTAAAATTCCACGACCAGATTCGCTTTGCGAATGGCCTCCAGCGGGAGCTCCACGGTCCGCGCTTCTTTCCCTTTCAACTCCATCCGCACTTTCCCGCCCGCAAGTCCCGCTAGACGCCCTTCAAAGAACTTCGCGTCTCCCACTGGCTCCGTCGTGGTAATCTTCGCCAGCCGACCACGGAACCGCTCGAAGTCCGCGGCCTTCTTGAGCGCCCGATCCATCCCCGGGGAGCTGACCTCCAAGATGTAGCCGGGCCCGGGAACCAGTTCTTCCACGTCCAGAATCACGCTGAGTTGCTGGCTGACCCGCTCGCAATCCGCGTGGCTGATCTTTGGAAACGGGTCGTTCACCACCTTGCCGGCCCCAAGTGTCCCGCCGGCATCGCTAATCACCGCCGCCGGCTTCGCCACGCGGTCGATGTACACGCGCAGGAACCGCTGCTTGCCGATTTTCCATTCGACATCAACGACTTCCAAGCCTTCCGAACGCGCTCGGCGGCCGCGCGGATTTTCTCCAAATCCACTGCAGAGACTCCACGACCGTAGCCGGTTCGCACTGCACTCCGCCCGGCCCCAACAAAAAAGTGGGCTCGCGCCCACTTAACCGTTCGACCCGTTTCAGAGCGAAGCTAAAGTATATTCCCCCCTTAAATCAAAAGCAAGATACGCTCCTCCCGAATCCCGTATCAGCAAAGGTGGCTAACTCTTCGTGTATCCCCCTCGGTTTCAGAATCTTGGAACGGGGCCGAACTTGCCTCTACCTAAGCCTTTGGAAGCCAAGGGATTAGGAAGAAAGCGAAGGGCCTGATTGCGCGGAGAGTCTCGCCCTTTACTCCAACACGTAGATGTTCTTCCGTGCGTAGATGCGCTTCCGTGCGCACATCTCCTTCCGGATCTTCGGCCAGACGCTTACGCTCACCTCTCCCAGGTGCGCTTTTCGCAACAACAGCATCAGCGTCCGCGATTGCCCGATGCCTCCGCCGATACTGAGCGGTATTTCATTCTCCAGAATGGCCTGGTGATAGGGGTACTTCAAAAATCCCACTGCCCGGCCATCTCGAGTTGTTTCTGCAGCGTTTGCCGGTTCACGCGGATACCCATGGAGCTCAGTTCGTGCCTTCTCTTGGTCACGTGATTCCATACCAGGATGTCTCCGTTCAGCCCCATGGATGGAATGCCGGCCGTCCCCGTTTCGGTTACCCAATCATCGTAGTCCGCGGCGCGCATCTCGTGGGGTTAACCGTCCGCCAGCGGATACCCGATTCCCACGATGAACCGGGCCGGGCACTCCTGCAAGATCGCCGTCTCTCGTGCTTTTCGGGGCATGTCCGGATACATCTTCAGCAGCTCTTCCGCGTGCAAGAACGTCTGCTTATTGGGAAGGTTCGGCACTCGGTTCGTTTTGAGTTCCGGGAACAATTCCTGGGCGTACAGCTCCGCATCCGCCAGGACTTTCCAGATCTTCCCGACGATCTTCTTCAAAAACTCCAGGTTTCTTTGCCGAGGAAATCACGCGTTCCCAATCCCACTGATCCACGTACACGCTGTGATCGTGGTCCAAGAAGTAGTACTTGCGCACGGCGCGCATGTCCGTGCACCAGCCCTCGCCCAGGTCCATGCCAAACTGCTTCAGCGCCATCCTCTTCCACTTCGTGGCCGCCTGTACAATTTGTGCGTCGACGGGATGCTCGGCGTAATCGCTTGGCAGGATTTTTTCCAGTTCCGCGTAATTTCCAATGCCGGGTCCCGCTAGGTCCGCTGTTTTGCTGCCCATGGCCACACCTCCACTTGTGCACCCTCGCACGCCAGCGACGTGGGGCCAGCACATGCGTCACAGGCCGGGTGTGCCCCTCATCACCCATTCCTGCCAGGCACCCTGAGTAGACCGTAGCGCATCGTCGAAGCTCTCGCTGTTCAACGGCAGAGTTATCGAGTCCGTTCTTTTTTGATCACGGGGAACTAGCTGAAATAGAAGGAAATTACTGCAGGGATTGACAAAGCTCGGTGCTGTGCAGAAATGGACTCCCATCCAGGTGGCCCGCTTCGGGGCCTGGCAATCCTGGCGAGCCTTTCCCGGCTTCGTTGCGGTCCATCTCTGGCCGCAAGAGCTTCCGCAGCCGCACGCGCGCCTTGTGCAACTGGGATTTTGCATTCCCGACCGAGCATCCCAGCAGTTTGGCAATCTCGCTGTGTGCGTAGCCCTGAATATCGTAAAGCACAAACATCAGCTTGCAGCGCGGCGGCAGTTGCTTGATGGCATTCTCTATGGCCACACGATCGATGTACCCCTCCAAATGCAAATCCGGCGCTCCCAGTTCGCGCCTTCGCATGCCAGTTTCTTCGTCGCTTTCCGGGTTCTCGACCAAGGTAGCCTTCGCCAATTTCGATCCGCGAATCCGCATCAGCACCGTGTTCACCGCCACGCGGTGCAGCCAGGTGGAAAACGCCGAAGCACCTCGAAAGCCCTGAATCTTGCGGAACACATGCAGAAAGACTTCCTGAGTTGAATCTTCAGCTTCGTCGGGATTCCTCAGCATGCGCATGCACAAGGCGTAGACTCGCCCGCTATGGAGCGTATAAAGCCGCTCAAAGGCTCCCTCGTCGCCTCGCTGCGCCATCCGTATGACCTTGGACTCGGGCAACTCACAAAGTTCTGCAGTTCTCTGACGATGCACCGCGTACCTCCTCATCCTCAGGCGCACATCCCTGCGCACTTTTTTGGAGATTCCAGTTGTAGGCAGATAGCCCCGCCGGCTAACGCCTGGGCTTGAACGAATCGACTCTTGCTTTTTTCGTAGGCAATCTCGCTGCCATGTCGTAAAATTTTTGTAAATGCGTGGGACAGGCTAACTTAGTTGGCTTTTATCATTCATTTTGCGGATCGTAGTAAAGTACTAGTCCTCGCAAACCTTCCCCAACTTGGTTCCTTTCTTCACAGAGAAGTTTCCCTCATGCTTTTGCAGCAGTATTCACCTTAAGCATGGTGGTAGCGTGACAGAGAATTCCGCCGTTGCTTCCGGCGAGCAGGCACCGCAGGTTGCAGTTCGAAGGTATTGCCAATCGCTGCGGCCACGCCGCTGGGCGATTCCCGATTAGGAATGATCGATGAGGCGATGATGGATGGCGTAAAGAGCCAGTTCGAGGCGGTCGGAAACACCGAGCTTGTCGAAAATGTTGTGGAGATGATTCTTGACGGTTTGCTCGGAGATAAAAAGCTTTTCCCCAATTTCTTTGTTGCGGAAACCCTGCGCGACGAGTTGAACGATTTCTTTTTCACGGTCACTAAGCAGCGGCTTTTCGCGGCGCGGCCCCGCTTCGGAGGATTTCGAGAACGCTTTCATGACTTCCGCAGTCATGCGATTGTCGAGCCAAATTTCGCCAGCGTGCACGCGATGAATGCTCTTGACCAAAAGATCCGTTGCCGACTGTTTCAAGACCACGCCGCGCGCGCCTAGGCGCATGGCTCGAACGACATCGCGATCGTCCTCGGCAGCCGTGAGGACCACAACGCGCGTGGGCAGCGTATCGAAATTGACTTCTTCGAGGACCGCCAGACCGTCTTTATCGGGCATGCGCAGATCGAGCAGAAGGATATCGGGCTTCAGTTTGGTAAGGAGCTTGATGCACTCCACACCATTCTGAGCTTCGCCAACGATGGAGATATCTTCGTCAGATTCGAGGAGTTTGCGTAGACCATCGCGGAAGATGGCGTGGTCATCGGCTAGTAGTACTCGTATTTGCTGTTTTGTTTTTGGCATATTACCCGAGCGGCACTTCGATTGTTAAACGCGCCCCATGGCCCGGATTTGACTCTACAGTCAAAATCCCACCCACCGTTCGAGAACGTTCCTTTATGGAAATGGGTCCCAACCGCAAGCGATCCAGTTCGTCGGCTGTAAATCTGCCGGCAAAGCTAAAACCCTCGCCGTTGTCGTCTACTACAAGTACTAGACGGCTGTCATCCTGCGACAGTTTTACCACGACATGGGAAGCCTTGGCATGCTTTTTTATGTTGTTGAGTGCTTCACGGTAAATCTGGAAAATCTCGCGGCAAACACGGTCCGGGGCCCGCAATTGTGTCGAATCAACCAGCAGGTCGAGGGCAATCGTGGACTCGTTCCGGTACCGTTCTGCAAAGCCGCGCATGAGGTCCACGAGGTCTGCGCTCTGGACGCGGAGGGGGCGGAGGTCGGTTACGGTCTGGCGCAGGTCGGCAGCTTCGTTCTTGACCGTCTGCTGAAGGTTGGCGAGGGCGTTAACGGCCTGTTCCGTTCCAGCTCCAAGGACCTTGCGGCGGAGTACGTCCAGCTGGATTTCGATGCTGAGAAGGGTCTGGAGAATGCCGTCGTGGAGGTCGCGGGCAATGCGGCTGCGCTCGGCCTCGATCGCGCGCGCGCGTAAGTGCCTCAAAAGAAAGATGTTCTCCAAGGCTGGGCCAATGTGCTGGGCAATGCTTTCGAGCCCAGCCAAGTCTTGCTTTTGGAAAGGCTTACGGCCGTTCAAAAGGAAAATCCGGCCGGTGGGCTGCCCACGCTGGTCGAAGGAGACGGTCAACAGAGAGTAGATCTTGAACTCCTGCAAAACCGGACCTGGAAGGCGGGGCAAGTTCTTGATGGTTCCACCATCCCGGCGGTCCCAGCCAAAACCCGAGCCTGGACCAACCAGGGAATTCCAACAGAGCGTAGCGTCCATATCGTCCAGCAAAAAACCGTCCGTCCGAGAAAACGGCAAGCTTTCGGGAATGAGGCGGTCATTTTGACCTGTCTTCATGCGCCACAGGAAGATGCGCTCCAAATCTGCGTCCCGGTACAAGAGCAGAGCTTGTTCCGCATCAAAGGTCGCGCCCAGTTCCTCGAGAAAAAGACGCAAGGACTCGGCCAGCCCCTGATCGACCTGCATGGTGGCGTTGATTCGGGAGAAGAAATCAATTTGTGAAGCAAAACGTTTGTTGCGATCACCCAGAAAAGCCAGACCTGCGCCGCCCGCAAAAGTGGCGGCCGTGAGGCCGAGCCAGGCGACTACACGCATCCAGTGAATTTCGCCTTTTACCGCGGTGAGCAAAACCAGAGTCAGAGACAGAGCTCCCGCCAATGGCAGCGTCAGGTCAAAACCCCAGCGAATGCCCGCGGCGTAACAGATGAACATGTAGGGAAACCACACGGGAACGGTCGAGGGACTGATGAACATAAAATAACCGAGGGCCAAAAGATCAAACGCTAAAGGCAGATGCCAGGAACGGCGTCGGAGCAGGCGCTCGATTTGCGTGATTACGAGGGCTAGGACGAGATAGGCGATCAAGAACGAAACGGAACGGCGTTCCTGACGGGAAGAAGGCTGTTCCAGAGCGGCAAGAAGCGCGAGCAAAACAAATATGGGGCGCGCAAATAGGATTTGCCGCTCGAAATGACTGCGGTCGGTTTGATAAGCACTCATGCGCGGGGACACAGGCCCTGTCTATTTAGTCTAGCAAGATGCGTCCTCTCAGCGGTGCGGCGCGCGCAACGCTGCCACGTAGCAATTACTGGCGCGGCGCCACGAGCGCAATTATGTGCGCTCAGAGCGCCGAAGGGACGCTTTCCGCTGCCGCCGATTTAGCGTAAAATGAAAAGCATTCTAGAGTGGTGGGAGTAGCTCAGCTGGTAGAGCGTCGGACTGTGGCTCCGAATGTCGTGGGTTCAAATCCCATCTCCCACCCCAATTCTCATTTTCCGCAGAAAACCTGCTCGACTCTGTATTTCTCGAAAATGCGATCCGCAGTGAGAAGCACCATTTGTTCCGTGTTCGCTTGTGCAACCAACATTCTGTCAAACGGGTCTCGATGATGTTGCGGTAGCTTTCCAGCATCGATGGCGTGGACGAGACTGATGCCCAAGGCGTGAATGTCCATCGCGCTTAGGACTTCAGGAATATACAATTCCGGCGAAGCATGTAATTTCAGAATGCCCAGGGCGTATTTGATCGCGATTTCCCAGGCCGAGGCGGCAGACAAGAAAAGCTCGGAAGACTGTGACGATAGCAATTCCTTTGCACGCGGGTTAAGTTTGTGTTCCTCGGCCGTGCTCCACAGCAAGACGCTGGTGTCGACCAGAAACCTCACGTTTTTTTCCGTGGCCGCTTCTCTTTGCCCTCAAAGGCATCCAGGATTTCATCCGGCAGAGGCGCATCGAAATCATCAGGAACGGCAAACTTCCCACGAAACATCCCTAGTCTCCGGCGGGCCCCTTTGCCAGCGCGAACCGGCACAAGGCGCGCTACCGGGACGCCGCGGTTGGCGATGGTGATTTCCTCGCCGGCGGCAACACGGCGGAGCAGCCGGGAGAATTGGGTTTTCGCTTCGTAGGTGTTCACTTCCTTCATAAGGCTATACTAGGCTAGGTCAGAAGACCAGGTCAAGTAGGGCCAGAGACTGGAAGAGACTGGACAGAAACTTTGCATCGAGGCGCACTTCCTCACGAGCGAAGTCCATGTCGACAAGCGATACACCGAACCTGTACTGAAGCACGATGCGTCTTCAGTGACCGGCACTGAACGGCTCGAAGTTGAAGCAAATCAGTTTGCTGCAGCTCTTTTGATGCCCGCCGACATCCTGAACGAAATGGTCGAAGAATCGCCGATGGACATTGAAGATGAGGGCTCAATTGAAGAGCTGGCAAAAGACGTTCTTGTCAGCAAGGCTGCTCTCCAATACCGACTCAGAAATCTTTAATTGCTATCGCAAGGAATTTCGCAGACCGACCTCCGCATGAGCCTGCTAGCTATCGCGCGCATCTACATCCACCGCCTCAGGCCGCGCGCGCAGGCCGAGATCGATTGGTTTGCGCACCAGCCCACGCTTCAAGCGGCGATTACGAAGGCGGCCATGGCCGTTAACAGCCGTGGCGCACGGGCTTTGGGCCTCGACGCCGGTGCAAAGACCCCCGCCACGAAAGATTCCCCTCACGACGGTTGCGCAAGGCGAGAGTAGAAGCCGCGCGAGTTTGCTTCTTTCTGCCATAAGGCTGCAAGGACAATACCGCTTTCCCGCTTTCCGCCGGAAATGCAAGTGCGAATCTCCTATTTCGAATTTCCCCCTATCTCATTGAGGGCCTTCGGAATAAAGTCGCTGTGCGAAGTTTCTGCGAGACTGGTGGTCCCGGTTACACTGAGGGGATGAACTCCCTCGACTGCCGCGGCTTGCTCTGCGATCTGGATGGCGTGCTGGTAGATTCGACTCCCGCGGTAACGCGCGTGTGGACCTGGTGGGCGCGCAAGCACGGGTTCGACCCGGACAGAACCGTAAGGGAGGCGCACGGAAAGCCCAGCATCGCGACGATTCGCGAACTCCTGCCCGACGCCGACCACGAAGCAGAGAATCGCGAAGTCGAGCGGCGGGAAATTGAGGACGTGGAAGGCGTAATTCCCTTGCCCGGCGCAATCGGACTGCTCCAGGCTATTCCTCCTGAGAGGTGGGCCATTGTAACCTCCTGCACGCGGCGGTTGGCCGAGGTGCGCATCCGCGCGGCGGGACTTCCGAGTCCAAAACACTTGGTCACTTCGAGCGACGTGACCAACGGCAAACCACACCCCGAGCCGTACCTAAAAGGTGCGCGCGTTCTCGGCGTGGCGGCAACGGATTGCGTGGTTATCGAAGATGCTCCTGCCGGAGTCCGCGCCGGCAAGGCTGCGGGGGCGCACGTGGTCGCATTGCGAACCACGGCGGACGACTCCGAACTGCGGGAAGCGGGCGCCGACTGGATTATGAATGACTGCGCGGAATTATTTGTGGATCTGGACGGCCGCAGTAAAGAGTTTTTGCTTTTGCGTCGCCGAAGAAAATAGTCCTATACCTCGTAGAAACAGTTAGAATCCCAAGTTTCACTGAATCAGAAATAAGCATACTTTCAGGAGAAAGTCCATGATCCGTGCGAAGAACCTAGTTGTGTTGCTTGTGCTCCTAACGGCGCAGAGCCTCACCACCACCAAAATTCGGGCCCAGGAGTCCAAACGCGGGGAGAAGCCAGCCGAGGCGCCTTCAACGCCACCCAAAGAAGAATCTTCCGTTACCGACCACACGATCAAGATCGGTGGCCAAACGATTCCCTACCAAGCGACGGCCGCAACGATTCTCATTAAAAATGACAAGGACGAGCCGGCCGCGCTGATTTATTACACCGCGTACACTCGGGCGAGGTGAAGGACATGAGCCAGCGTCCCGTTTCGTTTTTGCGGCCCGGGCTCGTCGTCGGTGTGGTTGCACATGGGCTCGATGGGGCCACGACGGGTCATGACCATCAATGCCGGCTTAACGCCTCCGGCGCCATACAAGCTGATGGACAATCCGGATTGCCTGCTCGACAAGTCCGACCTTGTGTTCATTGATCCCGTTGGCACTGGTTTCAGCCACGCGGTGGGAAAGGCCCAGGACAAGGATTTCTGGGGAGTGGGTCCGGATGTGAAATCCCTCGCGCAATTTATCACCACCTACATCAGCCGCAACAACCGATGGAACTCGCCCAAGTTTCTGATAGGCGAAAGTTATGGCATGTTTCGTAACGCGGCGCTTGCGAATTACCTGCAAGGTCGCGACAACTTGTACCTGAACGGAATCGTCATGGTCTCTTCGGTGCTGGACCTGGGCACGATTTCTTTCTATCCTGGGCAGGATCTTGCCTACATTCTCTTCTTGCCGAGCTATGCAGCGACAGCTTGGTTCCACAAAACGCTGAAGGATCGCCCGGAGAATTTGAACACTTTCCTCGACGAAGCGCGCAAATTTGCGCGCGGGAATACGCGGATGCCCTCATGAAGGGCGATGCGATCGGCAAGGCAGAAAAAGCGGAGATCGTCAAAAAAGTGGCGCGTTTCACGGGACTCGGTGAAGACTATCTCGACAAAGCCAACCTGCGCCTGCGTTTGTTTCAGTTGATGCAGGAACTGCAGCGCAACCGCGGGTTGACCACGAGCCGTCTGGACGCGCGCTTTGCCGGGCCGACCTACAACCTGATCGGCGAAGCCGCGGATTATGACCCGCAGGATACGGCCATTAGTGGAGCGTTTGTTGGGGCTTTCAACACCTACATTCGTGAAGAGCGGAAGTTTGGCCAGGACAAAAAATACAAGCCGGCGCAGACTTTGACGGAAATCGCTGGGACTGGAAGCACGAGGGCAACGATTTGGCTGTTTCCCCGGCTCCCCAAGCGTCGTGCTGGACCTGGTGCAAGCCCTGATTTCCAATCCGTGCCTGAAAGTGGAAGTCGAAGACGGTATCTACGATCTGGCAACACCGTTTATGGAAGCGGAATACACGGTAGACCACATGGGCTTGCCGGAAAACATCCGAAAGAACATTTGGCGCCAGTATTACGAAGCGGGCCACATGATGTACCTGCATGACGAGGACCTGGCCAAGCTCAAGAAAAACGTGGCCAACTTCATCGATACGGCCTCCAAACGGTAAAGGCCGTTACTCTCAGGCAATCACACACAAAAAGCTTGATGGCGGGGGATTTGCCGGGGCATCTAGAATGGGAATCGTCCGGCAGACGAACGCTCGACTCTTATGAGACGACGGCTCCGCTTCCTCTCATCGGGCCTCGCAACGGTCACACTACAACATGGGAGCACCTACACACACGATGCCACCTCAGTCTTTGCCGGAGCCATCACCGCCGCAGACTGCTGCGCCACAAAGGAAGATTCACACGGCTCAGTTGGTCGCGGCCATGCTCAAGGCCAGCCCGCATGTCAGTGACCTGATTTTTTCCCCTGGCCGCGCGCCACAAGTTGAAGTCAGCGGCCAACTCGTCGAACTGAAATACAAGGGGCTGGAGTGCCTCACTTCGCAAGACACCAACCTCATCGCTAGCGACATCATGGGCAAAAACGAAACGCCCATCCGCAAGCTGGAACAGGACGGATCTGCGGACCTTTCCTATGGCCTTACGGGAGTTGCGCGCTTTCGCGTGAATATTTTCAAGCAACGCGGAAGCTGCGCCATCGTCATGCGCGTGATTCCCGACAAAATCCCTGGATTCGAGGAGCTGAACTTGCCCGCGGCCCTGCGCGAAATTGTGGACCTGCGCAACGGCATCGTCCTGGTAACCGGCCCGACGGGATCGGGGAAATCGTCCACGCTCGCGGCCATCATCGACAAAATGAACAAAGAAAAGTCCTACCACATTCTTACCATCGAAGATCCCATCGAATTTCTGCACCGCCACAAGAAGGCGACCATTCACCAGCGCGAGCTGCATTCGGACACGCCCAGCTTTGCGCTGGCCCTGCGCGCGGCTCTAAGGCAAGCGCCGAAAGTTATCCTCGTCGGCGAAATGCGTGACCGGGAGACCATCGAGATTGCTCTCGAAGCCTCGGAGACAGGCCATCTGGTGCTGTCCACGCTGCATACCATTGATGCTCCCAAAACGATCGAGCGTATCGTGGGAGTTTTTCCCCTCGGGGACCAGCAAGCCATCCGCACGCGCATGGCCAAGGCATTTCGCTTTATCGTTTCGCAGCGCCTCCTTCCCAAGAAGGGTGGTAGCGGACGCATCGCGGCGGTCGAGATTCTGAAATCCACGATGCGCACGCGCGAATACATCGAAAAAGGAGAAGGCGAAGGCAAGACCCTGCTGGATGCCATGCGTGACGGAACCACCGAGGGCATGCAGCATTTCGACGGAGAAATCGAAAGGTTGATTCGCGCCGGAGTCGTCGAGTTCGAAACCGGCATGTCCTACGCGACGAATGCGGGAAATCTTCGCTTGGAAATGGCCGATTTTCCCGACGACAACCGGAGCGGCACTCCTTCCGCTGGCTCGGGTGGAACCACGGAAATCGAGATTGAACGATAAGCGGTCAACAAAACACGGCTCACTGGCCCCAAATCAGTTATCCTGTAGCGGCTCCGGCGTCATGCCGGCAGTCTCGGTCGAAGATTCTTCCTTGAAATGAATCTTTCTGGCAGCGACACGATGCTGCAATTTCCCGGCGAATTTTGCGCGCTTCTTGGCGTCGCGCTTCTGTTCGTTTTGCTTGCAGTGCTTGCGCCGCGGTGGAGCGACGATGCGTTCGACGCCGTCGCTCGGCCATTTACAAAGCTGGCTCAGAGAAGAGTTCTCGTCCTCTGGCTTCTGTTTTTCGCCGTGGTCAGCGTTCGGCTTGCCATTCTCCCGTTGCTGCCCATCCCTGTGCCCGGCATCCATGACGAATACAGCTACTTGCTGCTCGGCGACACACTGGCGCATGGGAGGCTCACGAATCCCACCCACCCGATGTGGATGAGTTTCGAATCGTTTCACATCAATTGGTTTCCAACTTATTGCTCAAAATATCCGCCGGGTCAGGGTGCTGTTCTTGCACTCGGGGAGTTGCTCGGACGGCCATGGATTGGGGTGATCTTGAGCGTCGGGGCGATGTGTGCCGCAATCGTGTGGATGCTGCAAGCGTGGTTGCCGGCGAGGTGGGCGCTGCTGGGCGCCGCGCTGGTGGCGCTGAAGTTTGGAATTGCCAGCTATTGGATGAACAGCTATTGGGGTGGAGCGGTTGCGGCCGCTGGCGGCGCGCTGGTGCTGGGCGCGATGCCCCGCATCGTGTGTCATGCGCGGACACGCGATGCGTTGCTGCTCGGCTTGGGACTCGCAATTCTCGCGAACACGAGACCTTACGAAGGCTTTCTGTTCTCTATTCCTGTGGCGGCCTGGTTTCTCCGGTGGCTTGCGGGAAAGACAAAATGGACGGCGAACAAACGCACTCGTTTGACTCGCGTGCTCACTCCCTTGGCCGTTATTCTGGTATTGACGCTTGTTTTCATGGGCTACTACAACTGGCGGCTCACCGGAAACGCTCTGCTCTTCCCGCATGTATTGAACTCGCGCACTTACCGCACCATGGGGCTCTTCCTGTGGGACCATCCCAAGCCTCCCATGCATTACCACAACCAGCAGTTCGAAGATTTCTACAACGGCTGGGAACGCGAGGATTATCAAAACACCTGGCTGGATGTGTGGAGAGTCTCGGCAGAGAAACTGACAAGGAGCGGCAGCACTTACTTCTGGTGGGGCGCTCTGCTGCTATGGCCAGGACTTGCCCTTGCGTTCCGCGATCGGAAGATGCGCCTGCCTCTTCTTACCCTGCTACTGGTCTGTGCCGGCTTTTTTGCTTCGATTTGGTCCTTCCCTCACTATGCCGCGCCGGTAACCTGCGTAGTTTTCCTGCTGCTCGTTCAAGCGATCCGTCATCTGCGCATCATGCGCCTCGCGGCGCGGCCCATCGGCGTTGCGCTTTCCTGCGCCGTGGTCTGTTTACTTGCAATCGAAGTTTCTTTGCGGGTCGCAGACCGGTGCTGCGATCCACTGGAATGGACGTGCCAGGGAGATCCCAGCCGGGCGGTCATTCAGGAAAAGCTTTCTCATACTCCCGGCAAGCATCTCATCCTCGTGCGCTACGAAGACAACCACAACATCCATGACGAATGGGTCTACAACGGTGCGGAAATCGATTCGGCCAAGGTTCTCTGGGCGCGCGAACTCGATGCGCAACAAAATGCGAAGCTTTTAGCCTATTTCAAGGACCGCCGCGTCTGGCTGGTGGAACCCGACAAAGACAACACCGAATTAATTCCTTACCAGCCGCCATCGCGAGAACAGCAATAGCGGTTCGCTTCCGCGGGCATAAATCGCCACGCGAGGAGACGACTCTCGCGGGATGTCTCACTTCAAATCGTAGTCGCCGATGTAGGTACCGCGGCTGATGCCCAACATGCTGAGGAAAAACGAAGCAAAAATCACCTGGATCCCGAGGAACAGCCACATGGCCCAGAAAAGCACCTGACGCACCTCGTGGAGCGGACCAAACCCACTTGCGGCCCAATGCCAGGTGATCCACGCGCAACCTGCAAACCCGGTGAGGAATAGCGCCCCGCCAAGCAACAACCCGGATTCAAGAGTGACGCGCTTCAACACGCGCTTCAGAGAAACGGAGCCGTGCCGATCAAACCGCTCCGCGTAACTGAACAGCTTCGCGAAGGCGCCGATGGATAGCGTTTGCACTCCGAGCAAAGTGAAGATTACGCCGAAAATCATGGTGTGAACATCCAGGGTCACACGCGGCGAGATCTGGCGCGGCCCGGGAAGCAGCCAAAATACGAGAAAAAGTCCAACCGCCACAAGGGCGGCACCCGGCAAAAGAAAGAGCCAGTTCGGCGCATACAGCAACATGAACCGCAGGCTGCGCCAGCCATCGCGAAAACTACGCAAATGTGGCGGACGCCCGCGCTTATCGGGCCACAGAATGATGGGAATTTCCGAGATGCGCGCGCCGATTTGCGCCGCTTTGATAATCATCTCCAGCGCAAATTCCATTCCCGTGCTGCGCACGTCCAATCGGTCATAGAGAGCACGCGTGAATCCGCGCATGCCGCAATAGCTGTCCCCAATATGCGCGCGGAAGAAGATATTAAGCAGCGCCGTTAGCCCCGGATTGCCCAAATATTTATGGGAAGGCGGCATCGCTCCGGGCTTGATTCCGCCGCGGAAGCGATTGCCCATCACCATGTCGTAGCCTTCGCGCAGTTTCTCGACGAAGCGCGGCACGTCGGTAAAATCATAGCTGTCGTCCGCGTCGCCCATGATGATGAGCGGACCGCGCGCCGCGGCGATTCCCGCGCGTAACGCCGAGCCGTAACCGCGCTCCGGCACCTGCACCACACGTGCGCCGTGTTCTTCCGCGATTTGAATGGAACCGTCCGTCGAGCCGTTGTCGGCGACGACCACTTCGCCAGATAGACCTGAAGCGCGGAACGCCTTCACCGCTTTGTCTACGCAAAAGGCCAGCGAATTGGCTTCGTTGAGGCAGGGGATCACCACCGACACTTCTACGGGCAGTGACGTGTCCATCCGGTCCGACTGCGACCTCTCGGACGCCAAGGTCGTACACATAGACGGCAACATCATAGCGCGCCCTGCCGGACATTTCACGCCAGCGGCTCCCGGCCATGTGGGTTAGGCTCAGCGAGCAATCCACCGCTCGCCTTGAATTGCGTATCCATCTGTGGGAACCTTCGATGGTTCTTTTGGATTGCCCAAGAATGGCGACCGCTTCGACGAAAATGCCCGAACCTCACGCCAAATCCGAAGCGCGGGAAGCGTCCACTCCCGATCCATGGGAAGCCGCTTACTTGCGGTTCGAAACGCCGGAAGAGGAGATAGATAAGTTTATCGGGCGCCTCAAGCGACTCGGCGCGCGCCAGTGGCCTCGCGATGCAGAGATTGTCGAGCTTTTTTGCGGGCGCGGAAACGGCTTAATTGCATTGCAACGCCTTGGATTCACGCGCCTGGAAGGGGTGGACCTTTCTCCCCGATTGATTGCGCAGTACCAAGGCTCCAATTGCATCGTTGCCGATTGCCGCGAACTTCCTTTCGCAGACCGCAGCAAGGATGTGCTCATTGTGCAAGGCGGCTTGCATCACCTGCCGAATTTGCCGGGAGACCTGGATCAGACTTTTTCGGAAATGCAGCGCGTCCTGCGAAAAGGCGGCCGCGTCATGTTTGTGGAACCCTGGCTTACACCATTCCTGATGTTCGTTCACTTCGTTTCCGAAATCCCGCTTGTCCGCCGCCTTTCCAATAAGATGGATGCGCTTGCAACCATGACCGAGCATGAAATCCGCACCTACACACAATGGCTCGGCCAACCGGAACTCATCAAGAAAGTGGCTCGCGCGCACTTCGTTCCGGTTCATGAGTCCTTCGCCTGGGGTAAGTGGAATTTTGTGGGCACACCGCGTTGACGCCGTGATCCTGAAAACACTCCCTTCCTCCGTGCACGAATCCACGTCGTCCGGAGCTTGCAATTTCCGCTCCGCCAGTTATGATGGCCGCCTTGTTGATCCCACATGGACTTTTTTTTAGCGGGGAAAATTGACGACCAGCTCTTTGGCGTCTTCCACTCAGCCTTTCAGCCGCGGCCGGCTGCTGAAAGTTCTTGGCATGTGGTTTGGAATTGCTGCCGCGGTCGGTAACGCCATCTCCGCGGGAATCGTACGCACGCCCGGCAACATCGCCAGCGGCCTTCCGAATGCCTGGCTCTTCCTCAGCGTCTGGATCGTAGGCGGTCTCTATGCATTCTTCAGTGCTCCCGCAATGGCCGAATTGGGTGCGGCCATCCCACGCAGCGGTGGGCAGTACAATTTCTCCCGCCGCGCGATGGGAGAATATGCCGGTTTCGTCGTGGGCTGGAGTGATTGGCTTTCCACCTGTGGCACGGCCGCTGCCGTTGCCATCGTCATCAGCGAATATAGCGGGCATTTCTTTTCCCTCCTGGCTGGGCCGGAAAAAGTAAAAATCATCTCGGTGTCTATCATTGTGGGATTTGGGATTTTGCAATGGCGCGGCATCCGATGGGGTGGCAACACTCAGCTTTTTACGGCAGTGGTCAAAACAATAGGCTTCCTGATTCTCGCTCTCGCCTGCTTTCTGAAAGGAGGCGCAGCTCATCAAGCCGCCATCGAATCCACGGTCTCCCTTCCGGCACTTCCTTTAGGATGGCCGCTCGCGGTGGCTTTTATGCTGGGCCTGCAGGCTGTTTTCTACACGATCGACGGTTGGGATGGCGTCATTTACTTTGGCGAAGAAGTTCGCGAGCCAGGCCATGATGTTCCCCGCGCCATTTTCGGCAGCGTTTTCTCGATCATGGGAATCTATCTCCTCCTGAACCTTTTGCCGCTGTACCTTCTTCCTATGAATGAAATCGCCGGAAACACGTTCGTGCTTGGCACCGTAGCTGACCGTATCTTCGGCAGCCTGGGCGATCCCATCATTCGCTCCATCATGGTCATTTCCATGCTCAGCTGCCTCAATGCCAATCAGCTTTTTTGCTCACGAACTCTTTATGCCATGAGCGCGGACGGTTTGTTCTTCCGCCAAGCCGCAAAAGTAAACAAAGGCGGCACGCCGACGATTGCCCTGCTGCTCAGCACCCTTGCCGGCGTGATCTTCGTGATCTGGCCATTCGAACGCGTGATTGCCATGCTTTCGTTTTTCTTCGTTGCGAATTACACGCTTACCTACACTTCCCTTTTCGTTCTGCGTAAGAGCGAACCGCAGATGAATCGGCCTTACCGCGCGTGGGGCTATCCGTGGACCACCGCAATTGCGCTCGGCGGTTCCGTACTATTTCTGATCGGCTCCATTGTGACCGACCGCGAAAACGCGCCGTGGGCCCTGGCCATCCTGATTTTGAGCTATCCGGTGTATCGCCTGATGAAGTTCGCGTCGCGTCGCGAGGCCGTGTCCGTTTAAAGGCGGCGCTCTGGTCTAGTTCACTTTTTCTGCGATGGATTTCGCTTGAAGGAACAGCAGCAAATAATCTTTCCCACCGGTCTTGGAATCCGTTCCCGACATGTTAAAGCCGCCGAACGGGTGCGCACCAACCATCGCGCCAGTGCACTTGCGGTTCAAATACAAATTGCCGACGTGGAACATCTCCTCGGCCTTGCGGATCTTTTCCGGATTTTTCGTAAACACGGAACCGGTCAAACCAAATTCTGTGTTGTTGGCGATTTCCAGCGCCTCGTCGTAATTCTTTGCTTTGATGACGGCTAGCACGGGGCCGAACACTTCTTCTTGCGCCAGCCGCGCTTTCGGAGGCACATCGGCGATAATCGTCGGCTCGATGAAATAGCCGTGGCCGGCAGCGCGCTTTCCTCCTGCGACCAGCCGCCCTTCCTTCTTGCCCACTTCGATGTAGTCCAAAATCGACTTCATTGCCGACTCGTTGATTACCGGCCCCATGTAGTTGCTGGGATCGTCGCTCGGCCCGACGGTGATCTTTTTTGTGCGGTCGACGAGTTTTTGCAGGAACGTGTCGTAAACCTTCTGGGAAACAATGGCTCGCGAGCAGGCCGAGCACTTCTGCCCTTGATAGCCAAACGCCGCCGCCACCGTTCCTTCCACGGCCGAATCAATGTCCGCTTCCTCATCGACCACAATCGCGTCCTTGCCACCCATCTCCAGCACGGTCCGCTTGATCCAAACTCGCTGATGCGCAAGCCAACTTCTTTCGAGCCGGTAAATCCGACGTAGCGCGTCTTTGCGTGCGTCACCAGCGTATCGCCGACGGCGCCGCCCGACCCCGTAATGAAATTCACCGCTTCCTTGGGAACGCCCGCTTCATAAAGGATGTCAATGAATTTCGCCGCGATTGTCGGCGAATCGCTTGCCGGTTTCAGAACCACGGTGTTGCCGGTCACAAGCGAAGCGACCACAAGGCCAGCCATGATTGCACAGGGGAAATTCCACGGCGGAACCACTACGCCAACTCCGAGCGGTATATACACCAGGTAGTTGCGTTCCCCACGCATGGGGGTCAATTTTTGCGGCTCCGCCAAGCGCAGCATTTCGCGCCCGTAAAATTCGCAGAAATCAATCGTCTCCGCGATGTCCGCGTCCGCTTCCACCCAGGTTTTTCCAACTTCGTAGCAAACCAGCGCATTTAATTCAAATTTTCGTTCGCGGACCATCTGCGCCGCACGGAACAGGGACTTCACGCGCTCCTGCGCCGGCACCTTTTTCCACGTGTCGAAATATTTGTTGGCGGCTTCCACCGCCTGCTTGGCCATGTCTGCCGTGGCATTTTGAAAGATACCGATCACTTCCGCAGGCCGCGACGGGTTGGTCGAATTGCGCTTGCTTGGCGTGGTCACCTTCTGCCCGCCCAGCCACATCGGATACTCGCGGCCAAATTCGGACTTCACCTTTTTCAACGCGTCTTCCATGCGTTTGCGGTTTTCGGGTTTCGAAAAATCAATAAACGGCTCGTTGGTGAACTCCGTCAGGTGTAGTTTCTGTTCAGCGGTGGCCACGGCGCATTCCTCCTCAAGCGAAGTACAAATCGTTCATTGGCCAAAACATTGTACAGCGCCTACAAAGTCACCCACAAGCAGGCGGGCTTTAGGCGTCTTGGACGGCGAACAGAGGATATGGACGATTATTCCACAAAGTGGAACTGGATTTTGACGGTGACACGCGCGGCGACCGGCCTGCCGTTCTCCCTTGCGGGCTCGTATTTGTAGTTTTTCACTGCACGCAACGCTGGCCAGCGCAACGAGGGAGGCCCTGACAGCACTCTCGGAGAGGTAACGTTTCCTTCCGTGTCAATGATCGCGTCGATCACTACGCTTCCGGTTTCAAAGTCCCGCAAATCATCGAGCGAAGCAATCGCTCGCTCCGATTGAATCAGCTTCGGTGGCACAAGGCCGGGAGTCGAGGACGGGGTGGAGATGGAATTGACCGGCTTTGTCGGCAAAGAACGGACGGGCGAGGACCTCTCTATGGAATCCGACGCCGCGCTTCTTTCTTTGACCACGGGCTTCTCTATGGTTCCGGCAGGCAAGGAGGAGCCCGTGACCCTACCGTTCCCAGCCGTACTCTTTATGGCAACTTCACTCGACGAAGTCGTACGAGGGGAGATCTCTTTCACAGTAATGGAAGGATTGTTTCCGGGATTCGCTGTTGCGGTTTGCGTCTCCGCCGACACCGGACGGCGCGGAGATACGGTAGTGGTGACTCCGCCTGCCCAGGAAGAGACCGGTAACTTTCTTGATCGTTGTAGCCAAGGAACCCACCTTTGGTACCAGGCCGTTCCCATCAACGCCACCAGAATGCTGCTCAGAATTGCGATCCGCAGAATTCCTGCTCGAAACCCGGGAGTGAGTTGCCCGCGTGCCCGGAAAGACCGCTTGCGGCCTGGCAGCGCCTTGCGGAAAACCAGCGCCGGCTTGGGCGCCAGATTCTGACTCGGCGCGGCTACCTGGTCGGGCTTTGGCCCACTCTCCGTGGGAAATGCATCAGCCGTTAGTTCCGCCCAGGGAATTCTTTCCGTTTGATAACCAGGTGCCTCAGCCTGTGATGTGTCTGTATCGGAAGGCGCTCGAATAGTTTTCGGAATTGCGGCAGGCTCAGCCTGCACCGACTCCGGTTGTGTTTGAAGCTGTTGCAATTGGCTGCGCAGCGCTTCAATTTCTCTCTTCAGCGATTCCACTTCCTCCGCACTCGGAGGCGGGGCAGTCTCATCGAGCTCATCATCCGTGGTTTCCGCGGATGAGATCATCTCAACGGCTGCAATCACCGTTGCATCTTTGGGCAGCAATGCCGTGGCTGCCGAAAACTCTATGCCCCAAAATCCAGGCGCCGGCTCGGTAAATTCCAGCTCTACGTAGCATTCGGTGGGGCGGTACGCGCGCTTTCGAATTACTTGCGTGACGACTTCACGCCTGGATTCTTCGTTGCTTAAGAAAAGGAGTTGGCCAGGGGTTACCGCGGCGGTTAGCCGGATCACTGCGCCCTTTTCAAAAACCAGCATTGTCGAAGCGGATTCGGAAAAGAGTTCACGTTCTCCCGAAACGTCGCCGCCACGCGCGCCGGTCACCCGCACCCGCACTTCGCGGGCCAGGCCGTTGACTTTGGGAAGGGGTTTCGTTTTCAGCGGGGTGACGGCATCTGCCCCAAGCTCTGCCGACGATGGCTCGGGGGAAGCGCTTGCCTTCGACTCGGTGGAATGGAGTCCCTCGGGCAAAGGGCCATGCTCTGTTCTATCTGCGCCCTGCGGATCGACCGAAAACTCTTCTGGGGCAGAATTCGAAGACGCCCGGGAAGGCAATGCCGTCGAAGAGGTTCTGTCCTCTGCGGAAGACAAATCCGCCGTCCTTTATGCGCTGGGTGTGCGAGGGGGCACCCCTGCGAATGAGATTCTAGACCGTATCTAGCCGTCCAATGACCAGGGCAGCCAAACTAAGCATACTATGCTTTCATCCCGCCTAGCCTACTCGCTAACGTACTGTCGTGCGCAAACTACATACAGGAGACTGCGGGAATATCGCGTAATAAATGCAGCCACTTCAGGTTGTCAAACAGCGGGCAACACGAAAGCCATAGTCTGCGTATTGGAACTCCGGCGGAATGCTGGAACGCGCTGCGTTGCGGCTCACTTTGATGTGGTGCCGCCAGGCGCCGCCGCGCGACGCGCGCCGTTTACCGCCGGCTGGCCCTTGCGGATTACGCTTGGGCGAATAGCGGTAGTAAGCCGCGTCGTACCAGTCCGCGCACCATTCGTGGACATTGTCTCCCATATTATAGAGACCGTAAGAATTGGGAGCATACAGGCCTACCGGCTCCGGCCCGCTCACCCAGCGGTTCGCATAGTCGGGGAGCGACTCCGGCGGCGAATCTCCCCAGGAATAATCCGAGCCCTCCGTCCCGCCACGGGCCGCGCACTCCCATTCGGCTTCCGTCGGCAAGCGATAACGCTTGCCCGCTATCTTGCTTAGCCAATCGCAATAGGCCGTAGCTTCATGCCAAGAAACCGCGACCACCGGCATTTTGGGGTGACCGAAATTCGAGTCAGTCCAACAAGGAGGCGGGGAAGCGCTTGTCCCATCAAGAAAGTGTCGATACTCGGCATTCGTTACTTGGTATGCGGCCAATGCAAAGGAGTCGACCCAGACGCGATGGGTGGGCTTTTCATCATCGCGCCCGGTTTCGCATCCCATGCAAAACCACTGCTCCGGGATGCGAACCATGACGGGCTCGATGAATTGCGCCTCCGCGCCCCCCTCTCCCCTCCTTCTTGTAGTCGTCCACGTCGATCGAGGCGGCGCGAGAAATCTTTGGCAGGCCGGGCATCAGCATCATGCTGCCCGAGATCGCCACGACGAAACCGGCGCCGGCGGAAAGCGATGCGTTGTTTACGTTCAGGGTCCAGCCCGTGGGTACGCCGAGACGTTTGGGGTCGTCGGATAGCGAGTATTGCGTCTTCGCGATACAAACCGGCAGCTTTCCATAGCCCCAGTCCGAGAACTGCCGCAGCTTGGCGGCAGCTTGTTCCGAGAATTTCACGTCGCTGGCACCGTAGATGTTCTGCGCCACTTTCTTGATCTTGTCCTCGAGCGGTGCATCGAACGTGTAGAGCGGATGCACACCAGGGGACGGGTTTTTGGCGATGGCCTCGACCACCTTTTCCGCCAGTTCTTTCGCGCCGGACCCGCCTTTCGCAAAACCTTCGGAAAGCGCACTGACAACGTCACGCTCCGCGCAATATTCTGCCAGTCGCTTCAATTCGGACTCGGAATCGTCGGGAAAGCGATTGATGGCCGCGACAATGGGCACAGCGAAATTCTTCAGGATCTCGATATGCTTGGCAAGATTGGGCAACCCGCGTTCAAAGTCACCTTCCCCTTGGTTTTTCATGCTCCGCACCGTTGTGACCAAGACTGCCGCGGCCGGCTCGATGCCCGATTGTTGCATGACGATGTCGAAATATTTTTCTGCTCCCAAATCAGAAGCAAAACCGCACTCATTCACGACGTAATCCGCAAGCCGCAACCCCATCTCCTGGCAAACCACACTGCTCGTGCCGTGGGCGATGTTTCCAAAAGGGCCCGCGTGAACAAAAGCGGGAGTGCCGTCCGTAGTTTGCACGAGATTAGGAAGAATCGCTTCATTCAGGAGCGCCATCATGCCGCCCGTTGCGGACAAGTCCTTCGCGCAGACGGGTTTCCCCTCCCGCGTGACCCCGACAACGACGGCATCCAGCCGCTTGCGAAGACCTTTGCGGTCCTTGGCAAGAGCAATGATGGCCATGATTTCTGAAGCCGCAGTAATGATGAAACCGGTCTGGCGTTTGGCGTCTTCTTTCTTGCTATCGAGCGAGACCAGGATGTGGCGCAAAGCGCGATCGTTCATGTCCATCGTGCGCGGCCAGGTAATCTGTCCGGGATCGAGTTGCAGCCCGTTGCCGTGAAAGAGATGCGCGTCCACCAGCGCCGCAAGCAGATTGTGCGCGGAAGCAATGGCATGAAAATCGCCATTGAAATGAAGATTGATTTTGGAGCTGGGCTCGATTTGTGAGAGACCACCGCCTGCCGCGCCTCCTTTCATCCCAAAAACAGGGCCGAGCGACGGCTCACGCGAGGTGATAATGACTTTCTTTCCGATATGTGCAAGACCCTGCGTCAGGCTGATTGCCGTGACCGTCTTGCCTTCTCCGGCAGCGGTGGGGGTGGTCGCCGTGACCAGGATGACCTTGCCGCGCCGCTTGAACGCGGGATCGGAGAGGAGCTCAAGCCGGACTTTGCCGCTGTCCGACCCAATTTGCTCGAAGGATCTTTCAGGGAGTTCGAGCTTGCGGGCTACCGCTTGAATCGGAAGAAGAGTGTTTGCCATGAAAGTTGTGGGGCTATTGGGCGCCAAAGGATTCTGAGCGCGGGAAAAAAGATTATCACAAATTCTGGCGCGAAGAGCGATTGCGCCCGGCAAGTGTTGCTCTGCAAGACGACCCTGCTAATCGGTGGAATCCAGGCTCAGCTTCTGGATGCGCCAATTGAGCAGCTCCGCGACGAAAAGCTCGTTCTCACTCGGGCAGGCGATTTCGTGGATCCAGCCAAACTGGCCAAGCTGCTTGCCGGATTTGCCCAGGACGCCGACGACCTTGCCCTCAAGAGTCATCTTGTAAATGCGACCTGGAAAAGCATCCGAGGCGTAAAGAACCTGACGGGGTCCGGGCGCGATGCAGATGGCCCAGGGCGCGCCGGGCGCCATCGTGCCCGTAGTGGCGGTAGGCTTATTGCCGATGGCCGGGCGGGCATCGGCAGGAGCAGCCACGTCGATGGTGAACTGCCGAAGAAATTTCCCAGTCGTGTCGAAAACTTGGATGCGGCGGTTGCCGCGGTCGGCGACATAGATATGGTCATGCGCATCTACTGCGATGCTGTGCGGCGTGTTGAATTGGCCAGGTCCGCCACCGGGCTCGCCGAAGGACATCAGCCAGTTGCCGTCCTTATCCACTTTTGCGACCCGCGAATTGATATAGCCGTCGCTGATGTACGTGTTTCCCGCAGAGTCCCACGCGACATCGGTCACTTGACGAAACATCCCGTCCACCGGCGGCAGTGGGGGCCTCACATGCTTTAGCGGCTCGGTGCCTTCGTCCGAAGCTTCCTGCTTGCGGCCGAACACCAGAGCGACGCGGCCTTCGGGATTGAATTTGATCACCATGTCCGAGCCCTTGTCGGTGACCCAAATGTTATCTTCCTTGTCGACTTTTACCATGTGGGCAAAGGACCAGGCATAGAGATGGTGGCCAATCTCGCGGACAAATTTTCCATCGGGAGCGAACTCGAGCAGTTGCGCGGCGGCCGCGGCATAAGCGGGGCCCGTCGTGCTCCCGCGCGAGAACACAAAGATGTGGCCCTTCGAATTCACCGCCACGCCGGTGGCTTCACCAAGATAGAGGTCAGAGGGGAGCTGGAGAAAATCCGGCGCAGAATGGAAGCGGATTTCCGGCGGCTCCTGAGCGAACACGGGAGCAGCGAGCCACAGGACGAGGAGCAATAAAAAGTGTTTCATCGGAACCGGCCTCCTTGGCCGCTCGGCATCATACGCGGATTTGCGACGTCAGTCGCCGGTTAATGCCTTGTACTGCGCTACGGTTAAGGGAACCACGGAGAGACGGCCTTGCCGGACCAGCGGCGAATCGGTGAAGAGTTTGTTCGACTTGATTTGCGCCAGGGTCGTAGGCTTCGCGAGGGGTTTCCCTGCCTTGATGGTGACCACAGGATTCTTGGGGTTCGAAGCGTCCACGGAGACGACGGTCGCGGTGCCGACCGCGGTCTTTTGGTCGCCGGTTTCGTAAATAATGAGCCGTGTCCCCGGCGTCATCTCGCGAAGGTTTCTCCGTGCGACGGGATTGGAGACGCCATCCCACTCCGTGACCTTGTCGCGCTGCAAATCGGCAAAAGAATATTCGGAAGGTTCAGTTTTGAGCAGATAGTCCGGGGGCATAAATTGTGTACCTCCACAAATCAAGGCCCATTATTCTACACAAGAAGACCGAACTAAGCGCCAAGCGGCAGGTCCTCCTTGCTGATTTCTCTTGAAGAGGCTGGCAGGGCAGCTAGTTGTAGTTGTAGAAGAGCTCGGTCACTGCCATCCGAGCAGGTATTCCACCGGAAGTCCTATCGAAGTTCGCGGATGATTTCGCGGGCGGCATTGGCACCGCTTGCGCCCGTCAGTCCATTGCCGGGATGGGTGCCGGACCCGCAGAGGAAGAGCCCGCGAATGGGCGTCTTGTAGCGCGCCCAATCCAGAACCGGGCGCATGGTGAAAAGCTGGTCCAGCGCTAGCTCGCCGTGAAAAATGTGGCCGCCCGTGAATCCGTAACAGGTTTCCAAATCTTCGGGCGTGATGACTTGCACGCCTTCCACTAGGCTCGAAACGTTGGGTGCATAGGCGCCAAGCGTGTTGATCACCGTGAGGCCAAGTTCCCGCCGTCGTGAATCCCAATTGCCTTCCATCAGTTTAAGTGGAGCGAACTGCACGTAAGCGGATAGCACATGCTTGCCGTCGGGTGCGAGGGCCGGGTCGAGAATCGTGGGAATCGTGACGTCTAAGTACGGCGCTTTGGAAATCCCTCCGTACTTGGAATCATCGAAGGCGCGCTCGAGATAATCAATGTCCGGACCAATATGGATTCGTCCGGAAAGCGCACGGAGCGCATGCTCGTTGCTCTCGAGCGCCGAAAAACTGGGCAGACCACCTAGCGCAAGATTCACCTTGGCCACGTTGCCCTTCGCGCGGAAATTCTTGATGCGATTCGCAAAGACAGGATCGAGCAGCGAAGGATCGATGAGATGAAAGAACGTGCGCTTTGGATCGACGCCTGACACAACCGCCTCCACGGCGATTTCTTCTCCGCCCTTGAGCACGACGCCGGTGACCGCACCATCTTTGATGCGAATTTGCTCGACCTCCGCGTCCGTGCGAATTTCCGCACCTGCTTCCTTGGCGGATTCGGCAAGCACGCGCGTGAGGGAGCCAAGGCCGCCGCGCGGAAAAGACGCGGAACCAACGGGATGAGCATCGGCTGCCGCTCGGAGAAGAAGGACCGCAGTAGACCCGGCGGACCAAGGGCCCAGAACATTGCCGAAGATTCCGCGCGCCGCAATTACCGCGCGCAACAACTCCGTCTCAAAAAACTCGGCGACAAAATCCGCAACCGCCATGGGAGACCATCGGAAAAGATTGAAGATGCCTTCTTTGCCTAGCCGGCGAACCCCGCGCCCCGTTTTGAACAGATTCCAGAAATCTTCGGGACTGGGCTTATCAATCGCGGGCGGCGTCATGGAAGTAAGCTGCGTGAGAACTTCGGAAATGGATTCAAGAGACTCCGCGAATTCGGTATATTTCGCCGCATCTTTTTGCGAAAAATCCGCGATGCCCGCCGCAGTTTTGGCGGTGTCGTTGTAGAAAAAGAGTGCTTTGCCTTCCGGCGCAGGAGCGAAAACGCGGGGGTCAGGAGAAAAAATCTCACAGCTAAAACGGTAAAGCTGCATGTCGCGGACGATATCCGCCCGCAACGGGCCGAGCGTATGCGCCAGCGTGGAAGCACGAAAGCCGGGATAGAATTCTTCGGTGATGGCGCCGCCGCCGACCATTTCGCGGCGTTCGAGAACGAGCGGCTTGAATCCGCCCTTGGCCACATAGAAAGCGGCGATCAGGGCGTTGTGACCGCCGCCAATGAGAACCACACGCTGTCCGAGCGGCATATCAGTTCGCCGCCTTCGAACGAAATGCGCCCCTCTTCCAGTCTTTCAAAATGACTTGGCTGGCCAGGCGGCCGTTCGCGCCCATGATGCCGCCGCCGGGATGCGTGGCCGAGCCACACATGTACAGGTTGTCGACGGGAGTGCGGTAATATGCCCATCCGGCAACAGGCCTTAAAAAGAAAAGCTGTTCGAGCGACAGCTCCCCCTGAAAAATGTTTCCCTGCGTGAGGCCGAATTCGCGTTCCAAGTCGAGCGGCGTAAGCACTTGTTTGCCGATAATGATGCCTTTAATGTTCGGCGCATACTCGGCAATCGTTTCAATGACGTTATTGCCGAAAGCTTCGCGCTGCTCGTCCCACGTGCCCGCAGCCAGTTTGTACGGCGCGTATTGCACGAAACAGGAAAGAACGTGTTTGCCCGGAGGCGCCACGCTCGGGTCCGTCAAGCTCGGAATCACCATGTCGATGTACGGGCGGCGCGAGTACTGTCCGTACTTGGCGTCGTCATACGCGCGCTCCATGTAGTTCATCGCAGGAGAGATGGAAATCGCCCCGCGAAGATGCGCGCCAGCACCAGGCAGGCATTTGAAATTGGGAAGCGCGTCAAGCGCGAGGTTCACTTTGCCGGAGGAGCCGCGAAATTTGTAGTGTCGCACGCTTTCGAGAAAATCCGAGGGCAGATCGCTGGGATCGAGAAATTTTTCAAATGTGAGATGCGGGTCGACGCCCGACGAAATCACTCCCGCGGAAATTTCTTCGCCCGACTGCAGCACTACTCCGCAGGCCCGGCCATTCTTCGTAAGAATTTTCGCAACCGGTGCTTTGGTGCGAATTTCCGCGCCAAGTTCGCGTGCGGCAGAGGCGATGGCGTTCGAAATGGCGCCCGTGCCCCCGCGGCTAAAGCCCCAGGAGCGAAACGCCCCGTCAATTTCGCCCATGTAATGATGGAGCAAAACATACGCGGTTGCCGGCGAGCGAATGCCCAGAAACGTGCCAATGATTCCTGAAGCCGACATCGTGGCCTTCAGCACATCGGTTTCGAACCACTGGTCGAGAAAGTCCGCAGAGCTCATGGTCATGAGCTGCACTAGCGTGTACCGCTCGTCGGAAGAGAGTTCGCGAAAGCGCTGCAGCAAAAAAAGAAACTGCTTGAGGTCGCGCGGGTTCAGCGTCGTCGGATCGGGCGGAATCATTGAGAGGATGGGCTTCACGAACCGGCACATGGGCACCATCATCTTCGAAAACTCTTCGTACGCTTCGGCGTCCACGCGCGAATGCCGGCGAATTTCCCGGATGGTCTCCAATCCGTGCCGTGGCAGATCGAGTTCCCGGATGATTTCCGGCCGCAGCAGCGAAACCACGTAAGAGTATTCCGAAAACAGGAACCCGGGAAAGATTTCCTCCGTCACTGCTGCTCCCCCCAGCACGTGCCGCCGCTCCAAAACGACGACTCTCTTCCCCGCTTTGGCCAGGTACGCGGCGTTTACCAGGCCGTTGTGGCCGCCGCCGATGACAATGACGTCGTAGTGCTGCCCCATGCAGTCAGGCTCCGGTTTGACTCAATAGAAAAATGCGGGACGCAAAACAAAGCATTTTACAGAGACCAGCAATACCGCACAAGAAGCCTGAGGCGGATCGTGAGGAGAGAGTCGCCAAGATTTTCCTGGCAACAACGCCACCCTCGAGCTCGCATAGGTTCGAATTCCCAGAACGAAAACCAACGGTTTCCAGCTCGCCAGCCCATCCCCCTCACCGCTTCCTCGCGTCTTGCGACCGTACTCGCCTCGCACCTATAATTCGGTGTTCTTGCAGCTATTTCTGCGACGTTTAGAACGGAGGAATCGTGCCGGTCGGAACTGCCTTTCATGAGCGCACTTTGGCGCTGTGCGAAAGCCTGAGCTATCGCGAGTGGTCGGGCTATTACACCGTCAGCGTCTACGAAATGCACCACGAGCACGAGTACCATGCCATCCGCAATTCGGCCTCGCTCATCGACATTTCCCCGCTCTTCAAATACCGCGTGACCGGCCGCGATGCCACCAAGTTCGTCAACCGCGTCATCTGCCGCGACATCAACAAAGTCGCCGTCGATCAGGTCATCTACTGCTGCTGGTGTGATCCGGAAGGCAAAGTCATCGACGATGGCACCATCACGCGGCTCGGCGAAAACGAATACCGCTGGACCGCCGCCGATCCCAGCCTGCGCTGGTTTCAGCAAAACGCCCTCGCCCTCGACGCAAAGATCGAAGACATTTCCGAGCAAACTGCGGCGCTCGCGCTTCAAGGCCCCATGTCCGGCCGCGTCCTCCGCGCCGTGACCGACGCTCCCATCGACAACCTGAAATATTTCCGTGTCACACACGGAAAAATCGCCGGAGTCCCCCTAGACATCTCCCGCACCGGTTACACCGGCGACCTTGGCTTCGAAATCTGGATGCCCTGGATTGACGCTGTGAAAGTCTGGGACGCGCTTGTCGCCAAAGGCAAAGCTTTCGACATTCATCCGGCGGGCATGATCGCATTGGACATCGCCCGCATCGAAGCCGGACTTATCCTCATCGAAGTCGACTACATTTCCAGCAAAAAAGCGCTCACAGCATCGCAAAAGTATTCGCCGTTTGAAATTGGGCTGGGCAAGCTGGTTGATTTGAAAAAGGAAAATTTCGTCGGTCGCGAAGCGCTGGCGCAAGAAGCAAAGAAAGGCGCGGAGCGCGCGCTCGTCGGGCTGGAAATCAATTGGAATGAGGTGGAAGCTCTTTATGACAAGCTGAAAATGGCTCCGCAAGTGCCGGGCATGGCCTCGCGCGTGGCCGTGCCCGTGTATCGCGGCGGGCGCCAAGTGGGCAAAGCTACCTCCACCACCTGGTCTCCCACCTTGAAAAAAATGATCGCTCTTGCCTCCGTGAGCCGCGAAAGCTCCGGAAAGGGCACATCGCTCAGCATGGAAATGACCGTCGAAGCCGTGCGCCACACCGTCTCCGCGAAAGTCGTCCCGCTCCCCTTCTTCAATCCCCCGCGCAAAGCTGCCGTCCCGGTGCTTTAGCAGCCTTCCCTGCTGTTTCGTGAAAGAGCATGATTCATTGCACCAGACGGTTGTATTTCCTGAGCACCGCGCGCAGTTTGTCGTGCGGCAGCGCAATCGCCTTGTGATTCTCGATCCCCGTCATCGTCTCCGCCGCCACCATCGCGTTGATAATCGCTTCTTCCGTCGCCTCCACGGTGGCGGCAAACACCGGATTCATCTGGTCGTTCGGCAGCATCGCGAGGTGTACAAGACCATCCGGCTGCGCCGCTCCGGAGTTCGCCGTCGAGAAGGCAATAAAAATATCTCCTGAGCCGTTCCCTGAGATACTGCCGTTTCGCCCTAAGCCGAGCGAAACACGCCGTGACAGCCGTTTCAGTTGATGCGCCACGAGCGGAGCATCCGTAGCTACCACCACAATAATCGAACCGTGATCCGCCTCTGCGAACGCTGAATCCGCGAAGGCATCATCCTCAGGAATCTCCCGTCCCACCGGCGCTCCCGCAATTCGTAAATTCCGCCTTGAGCCGTAATTGCACTGCACCAGCACTCCCACCGCGTAGCTGCCGAGCTTCGTATCCACTTTTCTCGACGATGTGCCGATGCCACCTTTGAAACCATTGCAAATCATTCCCGTTCCGCCGCCCACGCTGCCTTCTTCCACAGGACCGCGATGCGCGGAATCAATCGCATGAAACGCGTGCTCGGGCTTCACGTGAAACCCGTTGATGTCGTTCAGCCAGCCATCCCAGGTCTCCGCCACCACCGGCAGCGACCACCAGTAGCCCGTCGGATCCGGCTGCCCGCGCTGCACACGCCATTCGATCACCGCATCGCGCACCACGCCCACGCTGTGCGTGTTGGTAATCATCACCGGCCCTTCCAGAAATCCCGACTCCTCCACCCAAGTCGTGCCGGTCATTTCCCCGTTGCCGTTGAGCGACCACCAACCTGCAAACACGGGATTCATCATCGAATCTTTTCCGCGCGGAAGAACCGCCGTTACACCCGTTCGCACTGGGCCTCTGCCGATCTGCAGTTTACCTTCGCCGGAAATCAGCGTCGTATGACCGACGGTGACCCCCATAACGTCGGTAATCGCATTCAGCGGCCCCGGCGTTCCGTCAAACGGTACGCCCAGATCGCGCGCACGCGGCTTCGTGCGGCCTTCTTGCTGCGCGAACGCCGGTGAAATCAAAAAAGCTAAACAAAACATCGGCACGAGACAACGTGAAAAACGATCCATCAATTGTTCTTCTCCCAGGAATTCTTTGCCATCCGCAGCAATGCGATGTTCTTTTCGAGCGCCCGTTCGATCAACGCCTCTTGCTCGGCCGCCAGCTTCCAATCGCCCTTTTCCACTGCTTCGGTCAGCCCTGGAAACTCCAGGTGCGCGTACGTGTAGCGAGCCGCATAAAGCAAATGCTGGAACCACGGCCGCCCCGGAATCCCGCCCGGGTCGAGCCAATTCGATTCCACTTGCAAAAGCTCCTGATTCAGCCGCTGCATCTTCTCCGCAGAATCCCCGCCGGCAGCCAGACCTTTTTCGACCGCCTCCCGCAGCTCATTTCCCGCCTTCTGAAATTCCGCGATGCGTTCATGGAGCTTTTTCAACTTCAGCTTATGCGCATCCGGCTTGTTCTTCAGTTCCAGGTCCGTCAGAAAATGCTCCAGCACCATAGCGTTGAAACCGAAGTCATACGGCAGCACATCCGCGTTGGCCAGCCGCAGCGCCACCAATCCCCAGATGTCGGTCAGCGCGACGTGATATTCGAAGGTGGGATCGCCGATGTGCTCCATCCAGTAATGATCGTCGTACATCGAGTGATACACGCCGTAATCACCAGTAAACCCGAGGTTGATCACCGGCCAGCCCAGATGATTCAGAAACACCGTGTGGTCTGAACCGCTGCCGATGCGCGTCTCGACCAGCCCGCTGTCGTGCGGTTGCGCGCTGGCCTTTTCATCGCGCTTGCTCGTCGCCCGCCAAGCTTCATACAACGATTTCCCGGAAGGCGCGCGCGCATCTTTCGAAGCTTCCACAAGCATCGGCGCCAGCGAAGCCACCGCCGAAGGCGAAAAGCTCAGCCCTTCGTCGCCCGCGGTCGTGGCCGCTCCCGCCACGGATTCGTCTACGTTCAGATACGCCACCAGCTTTTTCTTCAAATCTTCCGCGAACTGCTCGCCCCATTCCGTCGAGCCCGTCAGCGCGTACTCTTCTCCATCCCAACTGCAGGCGATCACCGTGCGCCGCGTCCACATGCCGCGCTGCTTCAGTTCGCCGAGCGCCCGCGTCAGCTCCATCATCGAAGCCGTGCCGCTTGAAGGATCGACGCCGCCAAAAACCCATGCGTCGCGATGATTCCCGACCAGCACCCATTCGTCCGGCGACTCACTTCCGCGAATGCGCGCTTCCACCACGGCGTACGGTTGCAAACTCGTATCCATGTCCACTTTCACGTGCGCGGTCACCGCGCCCGTGAGCCGGTACTTGATAGGCAACGCGCCTTGCCAATCTCTCGGCGCCTGCGGGCCGTTCATCTTTTCGAGCAATGGTTTCGCGTCGCGCCAAGAAAGCGGAAGCGCCGGGATTTTCGGCAGCGACCACGCTTCTTCCGGCTTGATGTGCCGTGCGCCCGGAACCGAAGCCCAGCCTGGCGTTGTAGGGTCGCCTGGCACGATATAGTCGTAAGTAATCGCGCCGCGCTGAATGTGGCCTTCTGGCCCCCACGGTCCGTCGGGAAAAACTTTTCCCCGCGCGTAGCCATCCTCCGCAGGATCGGAATAAATCAGCAGCGCCGCTGCGCCTTCGCGTTCCGCCGTCAGCGCTTTGAACCCACGATAGCTGTACGGATTCGAATAGCGCACCAAGACGATTTTCCCTTTGACGCCGATGCCGTTTTTGCGCAGCAAATCATAGTCTTCAGGATTCCCGCTGTGCGCGTAGACCACTTCCGCCGTGACGTCGCCCGAAGCCGAATATCCAAAGTATGCACCGGAAACCGCGGAATTCTTCGTGTCTGGATCCGCGTCAACCGGATCTTCGCGCAGCGACGCCGTGTAATGCGCCGGCGCGGTCATTTCCAGCGAAACGCTGCGCGGGCGCGAATGCAGAACTTCGTAGCGTCGCAACGTCACATCTTCCCAGCCCTGCTTTCGCCACTCATTCGCGATGTAATCCGCGAGTTGGTTGTTGCGCTCGGATGCCGCGGGATGCGGCTCTGCCGTGAACGTCCGGTGCCACTCCCGCGTCTTTTCTGGCGAAGGAATCGCCTGAAATTCTGTTTCGAGCTTGTGCTCTAAAACTGCATGGGGCGGTGTAAAACCTAAAATCGGCGCTGAGGCAGAAGAGGGCGGAGTTTCCTGATGTTGCGCAAGAAGAACGGTGGAAACAAACAGAAGTGTGAGGAAGCTAGCGGGGGGTACAACAGAACATTTTCGCATTCGTAGTTACTCTCCACGAACCGATCAGACCATCTAGCGAATCAAGAAGGAAACACTTTTTTCAGCGCTGATGCCAGAGCGCTCCCAATAAGCGCGCACTCTTCCTCGGAAATAATGAACGGCGGCGCCAGCAGGAGGTGATCGCCGCGATGGCCATCGACGCAGCCCTGCGTCGGATAGGTCAGCACGCCTTCGCCAGCCGCGACTTGGCGGATTTTCTCCGCAACGTTCTCGGATTTTGGAAACGGCTCACGCGTGGCCTTGTCCTTCACGAATTCCATTCCCAGCAGCAATCCCATCCCCCGGATGTCGCCGACGTGCGGATGTGCAAGCAACGGAGCGAGCGCCTCGCGCAAACTCTTCCCCGCCGGGTTCACACGCTCGAAAAGCCGATGGGTATCCAGATAGTCCAGGACGGCGTTGCCCGCCGCCGTGCACACCGGATGCGCCTGATACGTAAAACCGTGCATGAACGCGCCCGATCCTCCTTCGATGGCCCCCACCACGCGTGCCGAAGCGAGCACGCCGCCTAGCGGTGCGTATCCGCTCGCCACTCCCTTCCCTACTAAAATAATGTCCGGCTCGATTCCCCAATGCTGCACCGCGAAAGCTTTTCCCGTGCGGCCCATCCCGGTCATGACTTCGTCGGCAATCAGTAAAATGCCGTGCTTGCGGCAGATTTCTGCAATGCGCGCGACGTAGCCTTCAGGAGGCGTGGCCGCGCCAAGCGTCGCGCCAACCACCGGCTCGAAAATAAACGCGGCCGCGGTCTCTGTCCGGTGTTCGCCCACAAACGTTTCAAGGTCATCCGCGCACGCGAGCTCGCATTGCGGAAAAGTCTTGTTGAATGGGCAGTGCCGGCAGAAACAAGGAGCAATATGCCCCCACTCCGGAATCAACGGCGCATACGGCGCGCGCCGCGCCACGTTTCCGCTGACGGTCATCGCGCCCAGCGTGCTTCCGTGATAACTCTGCCGCCGCGAAATCACGCGGTAGCGCTCCGCTTGTCCGGTTTCCACGTGATACTGGCGCACCATTTTGATTGCGGTTTCCGTCGCTTCGGAGCCGCCGCACGTGAAATAAACGCGCCCGCCGTTGCGAAAATTCGCCGGCGCGAGCGCCAGCAGCCGTGCCGCAAGCTTTTCGGCCGGCTCACTATGAAACTGCGAAGTGTGCGCGAACGCAATTTGCGCGGATTGCTCCGCCATCGCGTGACCAATTTCCGCGACGCCGTGGCCGATGCTCACCACTGCAGCCTGACCCGCGGCGTCCAGAAAGCGGCGGCCGTTTTCGTCCACAATCCAGCAGCCTTCCCCGCGCGCCGCGAGGGGAAACATCTTCTTGAGATTTCGGGAAAAAAGTACGGTCGTCGGCATGGCTGGTCCGGGGAAGATTGTAGCAGACTCGCTTCCCTCGTCGTCGGGATACAATGCGCGGATGACCGGTCGGAAGCACAATTGATAGCACCCTCTAGCGAGCTCGTTCGCACCATCGGCCGCTGGAGCCTCGCGGCGCTCATGGTCAACACCATGGTGGGCGCCAGCATTTTTGGTCTTCCCGCGCTGATCGCGGCCCGGCTCGGCAAATGGAGCCCCTTCGGTTTCCTCGTGGCCTTCGCGGTCATCGCCGTCATCGCCGCGTGCATGGCCGAAGTCGCTTCGCAATTTCAGGACGCCGGCGGCCCGTATCTCTACACGCGCGTGGCTTTCGGCCGTTTTCTCGCCATTCAAAACGGCTGGTTGACCTGGCTGACGCGCATCGCCGCCGTTTCCGCGGTCGCCAATCTCTTCATCACTTATCTAGCTGAATTTTTGCCTGCGGTCACGAAACCATTTGCCCGTGCAAGCGTCCTAACAATTCTCATTGGCTTCCTTGCAGCCGTGAACTATCGCGGCGTCTCTGGCGGCAACCAACTCAGCAATTTTCTCACCGTCACCAAAATCGGTTTGCTCGGCTTCTTCGTCATCGCAGGTCTTGCCGCTCTGGCCTTCCATCCCGACATTCGCGTGAATCCGGCCTCTGTCGTTACCACTTCGTCTGCCTGGTTCGAAGCCGTGCTTCTGATGATGTATTCCTACGCCGGCTTTGACGCGGCCCTCATCGCTTCCGGTGAGGCTCGCAACACGCGCAAAGACATCCCGGTTGCGCTTTTCTTAGCCATCGCGGGAATAACGATCGTTTACATCGCCGTCCAATATCTGGTGATCCATACCATTCCCAGCGCTGGCGCGTCTTCCGCTCCCGTAGTCGACTCCGCTCGCCGGTTTCTGCCGCACTGGGCCGTGCGCACCGTGGCCGCGGGCACGCTAATCTCGGCTTACGGCTATCTCAGCGCCAACATGCTCCATACCCCGCGTGTCACCTTAGCCATGGGCGAGCGTGGCGATTTCCCCGCGTTTTTTGCAAGGATTCATCCTCGCTTCCGAACCCCGCACATTTCCATTGTGATTTTCGCTGTGCTGCTCCTGATCTTTTCCATCGCGGGAGATTTTCCCGGCAACGCCATGCTTTCCATCGTCTCGCGCCTGTTCGTCTATGGCTCCATCGCTGCCGCTTTGCCCGTGCTTCGCAAAAAGCGCCCGAGTGCCGACGCTTTCCGCATCCCAGGAGGAGTTTTCATTTCCGCGCTCGCGCTCCTGGTTACTGCCGTGCTCGTCACGCGCATGCACCGCGGGGAATTTCTTGTGATCGCCCTAACGGCGGCCCTCGCGCTCGTCAACTGGCTGTGGGCCCGCAATCGCACTATTGGATTCGTTCCGGAAACGTGACATCATGCAAAGTTTCACAGAACCCTTCACACTTGCAATCTCACGGGAGAGAGAAAATGAACGGCATTTTTCGGCGAAGCGTTGTCGCTGGCGCAACCATTCTTGCGTGCGGTCTGGCACTCGCCGCTCAGGAAGCGCTGAAGCGCTCCATCACCTTCGAGGACATGATCAAAATGCATCGTATCGCCGAACCGCAAATCTCTCCCGACGGGAAATGGATCGTTTACACCGTTGCCACTCCGGACATGGAAGCCAACCGCAACGCCAGTGACATTTGGCTCGTTCCCACCTCCGGCGGAGCGCCCTCGCAGCTCACGCAAAGCGGGCATGATTCCTCGCCCGTCTGGTCGCCCGACGGAAAAACCATCGCGTTTCTTTCTTCGCGCAGCGGCGAATCCCAGGTTTACTTGCTCTCGCTCGCGGGCGGCGAAGCGCAGCGCCTTACCAAATCGTCGACCGGGGCCGACCTCGTGAAGTGGTCGCCCGACGGAAAAACGATCGCCTTCACGTCCTCCGTCTATCCCGACTGCAAAGACGACGACTGCAACAGCCGGCGCGACGCCGGCAAAGAAAAGAACAAAGTGAAAGCCCACGTCGCCGAGCATCTCCTCTACCGTCGCTGGATGCACTGGAATGACGGCAAGCGCGCCCATTTATTCGTCGTTCCCGCGGATGGCAGCGCCGCTCCGCGCGACCTCACTCCAGGCGCGGACTACGACGTTCCTCCCGACGAGCGCGGCGGCCCGGGCGACATCAACTTCTCTCCCGACAGCAAAGAGCTTTGCTTCACTGCCGTAACGGACAAGATGGAAGCCATCAGCACCAACGGTGATTTGTTCACCGTTCCTGTGGCAGGTGGCGAAATCAAGCGCATCACCACGCAGCCGGGCTTCGACGGCGAGCCCTTTACGACCGCCAGACGGGCAAGATCGCAAATCTCTCCGAAGGCTTCGACCGCAGCGCCGACGAACTCGCCTGGTCCGCCGACAGCAAAACGATTTATTTCACTGCCGAAAACGAAACGCAAAAGCCCGTCTACGCCATGGCCGCGCGCGCTGGCGCGGAGCCAAAGAAAATCATCGCCGATACTTACAACGCCGCAATTTCGTTTAGCGCTGACGGAAAAGCCATGGCCTTCGAACGCACCAGCTTGACCATGCCCGCCGAAGTTTTTGCCGCTTCCAGCGACGGCTCCAACACGCGCCAGCTCACCCATCACAACGAGCCGACTCGCGCTGCTCTAGAAATGAATCCGCCGGAAACTTTCTGGTTTGCTGGCGCCGAAGGCACGGAAGTAGAAGCCATGCTGATTCGCCCGCCGAAATTCGATGCCGCGAAAAAATATCCACTTCTCGTTTTGCTTCACGGCGGGCCGCAAACCATGTGGTCCAACGCCTGGGGCTATCGCTGGAACGCGGAAGTGTTTTCCGGCGCGGGCTACGTCACGCTGATGATCAACCGCCGCGGCTCCACCGGCTATGGCCAGAAATTCACCGACGAAATCACCAACGACTGGGGCGGCAAAGCCTATGTCGATGTGATGAACGGCGTGGACTATGTGCTGAAAAAATATCCGTTCATCGATGGCACGCGCATGGCCGCAGCCGGTGGCTCTTATGGCGGCTACCTGGCCGACTGGATCGCCGCGCACAACGGGCGCTTCAAAGCCATCATTAGCCACGCCGGCGTGTACGACAAAGTGTCCATGTACGCGACCGAGGAATTGTGGTTCGAGGAGCACGACATGCAGGGCACGCCGTGGACGAATCCAGAGAGCTACCGCAAGTGGGCTCCCGTCACCTACGCCGGCGAACTTGGAAAATTCAAAACGCCCACGCTCGTCATTTGCGGCGAGCGCGACTACCGCGTCCCCTACACGCAATCACTCGAATTCTTCAGCGCGCTCCAGCGCCAGGGCGTGCCCTCCAAGCTCGTGGTTTTCCCCGATGAAGGTCACTGGATCCTGAAGCCGCAAAACGCGCAGTTTTGGTACAAAACATTTCTCGACTGGCTCGCGCTTTATCTTCTGAAGTAGTAGTCAACCATACGGCTCATCGCGCGCCGGGCAAACCGAAAAAGGTGGTAGATCAGAAACACACAGAGTACCAATAGCGCGGCAACAAGAATCGTTGTGACCATCGGGCGAACCGTGGCCATCCACGACAACCACACCGCGAGGATATCCTCGCCAAGACTCAACACCCAGTTGCTGAACGGTTCCGGGCTCAAATTGACGGCCGCTCGCGTGCTCGCTTTTGTTCCATGCGAAGTCAGCGCCACGCCGCCGGCAAGCAGCGCCGCTCCCCAGCGCCACGGGGCTTCCGCGCCAGCCCCAGCCGCGTACGCAAGGAAAGCCGCGGCGGGCGGACGTATGAACGTGTGCATGAAATCCCAGATGGTGTCGAAGTATTGAATTTTGTCAGCGAAAAATTCGGCCACATACAGGGCTGCGGCAACGCCGATGACCCAGGGATTCGCCACCGGCTGCAGCGACGCGGGCAGATGGATTACGCCATAACGCTCCAGCAGCCCAAGGGTCGCCACCGTGGCGTACAGATTCAGTCCGGAAGAAAATCCGGCGCCGAGCGCGAGGCCTAGCGTCTGAATTGGGTTCACGCAACCCCATCATAGCAGCCGTCGCTACACGCGTCGAAACGCAACAGGCCCCAAACACCTCAGTACGGGCGGGGCTTGCACCGCCCGCTCATGTGAAATTAAAGGGCTCTGCCCGCACCGGCACGTAACTCCTGCACAGAAAGGCACCGAGGTTCCGTTTGACCGTCGCGGAAAAGCAAGCGATGCTGTTCTTTCCTGGCGGTGCTGAACGAGGCTAGCCAAGGGACGGTCGTCCATGTCCGAGCTGAGACACCTTTTTCCTTCGTGGGGATTTCTCTTGCAGATCCTGGCGATCGTGCACTTCTTCCGGCGCCGCCCCGAGGGCTATTGGTTCTTCGTCATTTTCTTTGGCGGCTTCCTCGGTGCCAGCGTGTACATCCTCGCGGAAATGGTTCCCGACCTCGGCCTCCTTCGTGACACCATGCAAGGATTCGGCCGGCGCTCGCGCATCCAAAAGGTTGAGACTAATATCCTCGATAACCCTTCGCCCGCCAATTACGAAGAGTTGGGGGAGCTGTATAAAGATCAGGGCCAGTACGCGAAGGGCCGCGAAGCATTCACCCACGCCATCGAGGCGCGCAGCGATTCCATCTACACGTTTTATTCGCGCGCGCTGTGTTCTCTGGCAATGGACGATCTCCCCGCGGCGATTCCCGACCTCGAGCGGGTCGTCGCCGGCGACCGCAAGTTCGATTACTACCGCGCCGCGGGATTGCTGGCGGACGCTTACGCGCGCACCGGCGATTTGCAGCGTGCCGAGCCCCTGTTCGCCGAAGTCACGCAAATCTCCACCACGCCCGAGACGCTCTACAACTACTCGAGCTTCCTGAAAACCGCGAACCGCCGCGACGAAGCCCGCGAATGGGCGCAAAAACTCTTGGCAAAGAAGCGTACGCTTCCGCGTTACATGCAGCGCCGCGAACGCCCCTGGTTCCGCAAAGGCAAAAGCCTGCTCAAAGAACTTGCCGCCAGCTAAAACATTCCTCGCCGACTCGCAAAAAACAAACACGGCTGGTCGCCGGACGGCACAAAAGTCGTCTTCGAGTCTGCTGCGAGCAACCTGGTCCCCACCGGCACCAACGGCCGCCAGCACATCTTCTCAAGGACTTGACGGCGGGCGCAGTCACCCTCGTATCCGCAGACGGAAACGGCCAGCTGGGTAACGGTTCGAACTCCTTTCCTGCGTTCTCGCCCGATGGCACCGAAGTGGCGTTCGTTTCTACTTCGATTAAAAAACGCTTGGTTCGCGTGAAGCGAGGACGCCTGGCTCTCGCCAAGTTCGCGAGGCCAGGTCCCACTAGACTCACGAACGGATCCGCCTTGGTGATACTGGATCTTCAGACCTATGCCTTTCTCCGGAATCACTCTTTCCCCTCGCCTTTTCCTGCGGCATAATCCCCCACACAGCTGCAGCCAATTTGGCAGGGATCCGGGGGTAAGAAACGCCGGACTGCGACCGGCGCCACACAATCGAAGGAGGATTCGGTGAGCGAACAAACGGCAGTTCGCGAACGGCCATGGAGTTCCACGGCGCCGCCGGGAGAATTTCAGACTTACATTTCCGCGGAGGAAACGCTCAAGGAATTCACGATTCGCGCGGTGATTCTTGGCGCGCTGTTTGGCCTGCTGTTTGGCGCAGTCAGCGTCTACGTCGGCCTGCGTGCGGGACTCACGGTTTCCGCTTCGATTCCCATAGCCGTGCTATCGATCAGCATCCTGCGGGCGTTTGGCCGCTCGACCATCCTCGAGAACAACATCGTGCAGACCACAGGCTCGGCCGGAGAATCGCTTGCCGCCGGCGTGATGTTCACGCTGCCCGCGCTCATCTTTCTGGGCTTCGGCTCGGAATTTACCTTCTGGCGCATTTTCCCGCTGGCTTTGCTGGGCGGATGGCTGGGCGTCCTGTTCATGATTCCGCTGCGCCGCCAACTCATCGTCAAGGAGCACGGCAATCTGACTTTCCCCGAGGGCACAGCCTGCGCCGACGTTTTGGTTGCTGGGGAGCGCGGCGGTTCGTTTGCCGGACGCGTGTTTTGGGGCCTTGGCCTCGGCGGCGCGTACACCTTCATGATGAACACCATGCAGGCGTGGACCGGCCAGCCGGAAGCGCGACCGCGCTGGTTTCCAGGAGCCTCCTTTCGCGCCACCATCACGTCGGAATATTTGGGAGTCGGCTACATCATCGGTCCCAGAGTGGCGGGCATCCTCTTTGCAGGCGGTGTAATCTCCTGGTTGCTGGTCATGCCGGCGATTCAATTTTTCGGTCAGCTCGCGGGCAATACACCGATCTATCCCTCCACCATTCCCATACCGAAAATGACGCCGGACGATATGTGGCGCCAGTACATCCGGCCAATGGCAGCGGGAGCCGTGGCCGCAGCCGGATTAATCACTTTGATTCGCACGATGCCCACCATCATTTCCGCCCTGGGCGCAGGCTTGAAAGATGTGCGCGCGGAAGGAAATAACCCAACCGCCGCGAATGCTGCCAGCCGCATTGAGCGCGACATGCCCATGAGCTGGGTCATTGCCGGCTCCGCAGTGATCATTCTCTTGCTGTTCGTGCTGCTGACGGTTGCACCCGTCAAGGGCGCAAACACTGCGTGGTATCAGAATCTTCTTGCGGGCATTCTCGTGGTGATCTTTGGATTTCTCTTTGTCACCGTGGCCTCGCGCATTAGCGGATTGCTCGGCAATTCCTCCAACCCGGTTAGCGGCATGAGCATCGGCACACTCATGGCCACCTGCGCTATTTTTCTCCTGGCCGGTTGGACCGCACCAAGCTACGGCGTCCTTGCGCTCACCATTGGCGGATCGGTATGCATCGCCGCGGCCATCGCGGGCGCGACTTCGCAGGATTTGAAGACCGGCTATCTCGTTGGCGCCACGCCGGCGCGCCAGCAGTGGGGCCTGCTGGTGGGCGTAACCGTCTCCACTTTCGCCATCGGCATCACGCTCGGCCTGATGAATAAAGGCCTCGAAAAGTACATCCCCACGCAAATTCCCATCCATCTGCAAGCCTTGCCAACCGGAGTGAAAGTGGAAAGAGCAACCTTCGAACATCTGGGAAAAAACTACGTGCTCATCAATGCCCTCGGTTCCGCTCAGGTTCCGGATGGCGAATATCTCTACGACCCCGATTCCGAGCGGATTGAACTCCAGTGGGCACCAGGGATCGGAAGCGATAAAGCGCCGGCTCCGCAAGCGCGTCTGATGGCGACCGTGATCAACGGCATCCTCAGCCAGCGCTTGCCGTGGCGCCTGGTCTTGATGGGCGTGGCCTTGGTGATTGCAGTTGAAATTCTCGGTATCCGCTCACTCGCTTTTGCGGTCGGCGCTTACCTCTCCATTGGAACCACCGCAACCATGTTTGCGGGCGGACTTGTCCGTGTGCTTGTCGAAGCGACCACGAAGAAAAAGGAAGAAAGCGAAGCCAGCCCCGGAGCGCTCTATTCCAGCGGGTTGATTGCGGCCGGAGGTGTCTTCGGCTTGCTGGGGATTGTCATCAACTTGCTGCAGGATCCGGAGATTCCCGCGCACGTGCCCCATTGGCTTACGACTGTTCTGCGGCTGCCGTGGCGGACAGATCTTTTTGCTTTTGGCCCAAAGATTTTCGGCTCGCTTGCGACCAGCAACCTCTTCGGCTTAATCATGTTCCTGATTCTTGCAGCATCTCTTTTTTATTTCGCCCGCAAGAAACTGGATTGAAGAAAAGTTCAGGGACCCAAAAGTTCAGGAGTCCATCGCCTCTCTTCTGCCCCCGTCTCTTTGACGGAAAGCGTCCTCTCACCGTAGACTTTGTTTATGTATTCTCGGTCGGGAATCAGGAGCTATCGCCTCAGCTTCGACTTTTACGTAACTTCGGCTGTCAAGTTTCTCCTGATCGCCAATGTTGCGGTTTTCATCTTGGAAGCCCTGCTTTTCCGCTTTTCTGGAAGGCTAGCTTATGAAGACTTGCTGAAGCTGTTCGGCCTTGTGCCTGCCGGGGTCTTTCCTGGCCTGCGCATCTGGCAGCCTTTCACGTATTTGTTCCTGCACGACGTCGGCAGCATCTGGCACATCCTCATGAACATGTTCATGCTGTGGATGTTTGGCCGCGAATTGGAACTCGTCTGGGGAAGAAGTCGGTTCTTGCGTTATTACTTCATGACGGGCGTTGGCGCGGGACTCATCAACGTCATTGTAAAAATGGTTCCGGCGCTTTTCGGTCAGGGAATTCCAACCTCGGCATACATTTCTACCATCGGCGCTTCCGGCGCCATTTTCGGAATTTTGGTGGCCTGCGCCATGCTCTTTCCTGACCGGCGCGTCTATGTCTTCCCCCTCCCTGTGCCCCTGAGCATGCGCACGGTTGTGATTCTCATGACCGTCGTCACGTTTTTGGGAACCTTTGGGTTAGGCGCCGACCGAGTAAGCCACCTCTGTCATCTCGGCGGATTATTGGTGGGCTACATTTATTTGCGACGCGGATCTTTTCTTTACAGTTTGCGCAACAGCGTCTCGGATTGGCAACAACGTCGCAATCGCCGGCGCTTTCAAGTTTACATGAGCAAACACCGCAAGGACCCGCCCTCGCGCCCCGACAACTGGGTCAATTAAGGGCCCTTCGCGCCGGCCCGCCGATCACGTGAAACTTCATGAAGTTCGTCGTGCCCCGGATTCCCATGGGCGTTCCCGCTACGATTCCGATGACGTCGCCTTTGCGCACCAATCGTTCCTCCAGCAACCGCTTCTCCGCAACCGCCGCCAAGCCATCGATTTTCCGCACATCCTGAATATTTCGAGGATACACGCCCCAAATTAGCCCCAAGCGCCTTCGCGTTTCCTGTTCGGGAGAAAATGCCACGATGGGCACCAGCGGGCGGTACCGCGAAATCAGCCGTGCCGTGAATCCGCTGTGCGTGAATACGGCAATCACTTTCATGTGCAATTCGCGCGAGGCGTGGCACACCAGCTCGGCCACGGTCCCCGGCACTTCGAGCTGCTCCTGCCGCGCGGGCCGTGGAAACTCCCGCACGCTCCCTTCCGCCTCTTCGATGATACGCGCCATCATGCCTACGGCCTCGATTGGGTACTTTACCGTGGCTGTTTCGGCAGAAAGCATCACCGCATCCGAGCCGTCGAAAATGGCGTTGGCCACGTCGGAGGCCTCCGCGCGCGTTGGCCGCGGATTCTCCGTCATGGATTCGAGCATTTGCGTCGCGGTGATTACCGGCCGCCGCAGCTCTCGCGCCCTGGCAATGATCATCTTCTGCACCACCGGCACGCGCTCTGGACTCATTTCCACGCCGAGATCGCCGCGCGCGATCATCACGGCGTCGGCGGCGCGCAAGATCGCGTCCAGATTTTCGATCGCCTGAGGTTTTTCCAGCTTGGCAATCACCGGCGTATCTTTTCCCGCGTGACGGATCAATTGTTTCGCCAGTTGAATGTCTTCGGGCCGCCTCACAAAGCTCACCGCGATGTAATTTGCCCCATGCTTTAACGCAAACGCCAAGTCCGCGCGGTCTTTTGGCGTTAGTGCCGGAACACGAAGCTTCAAACCGGGCAAATTGATGCCTTTATGCTGGCCCAGCGCGCCGCCGTTGACGATTTCACATACGATTTCTCGCTCGCGCACCTGCTCGACGCGCAGTTCGATGAGGCCATCCGAAAGCAAGACGCGGTCGCCCCGGTGTACTTCCCGAGGCAGCGCGGTAAATGTAGTGCTGACCCGCGTGGAATCGCCCAGCACTTTGGCAGCCGTGATGATGAACCGCCGGCCTGCGCGCAGCATGACCGGCCCCCCACCTGCCAGCGCACCCGTCCGGATTTTCGGCCCCTGCAAATCCGCCAGAATCGCAACTGGCTTTTCGTGCTTCCCGGAGGCGGCACGAATCATCGTGATGCTTTGCGCGTGTTCTTCGTACGTGGCGTGCGAAAAATTCAAACGCGCAACGTCCATTCCCGCCGCAAACAGGCGGTCGATCATCCCCGGAGAGCAAGTTGCTGGGCCGATCGTGCACACAATCTTCGAGTGACGAAAGCTCATGTTTTTTCCGAGGACGGCCTGAACTTTCCGGCTGTCTATTATTCAACCGGAAGCTTTGTTATGTAATTTTCTTCTCGGATGGTTGCCAGCGACTTTTTGCTCTAGTAACGCGTGACCGCGAATTCCGTCACAATTTTCGTCAGCACATCCACACCCTTGTCGAACGCAGTCAGAGGAATGCGCTCGTCATCGCCATGCATGCGCTTCAAATCGTCATCGGACAACGGAAACGGCACCAGCCCGTATGCCTGCACATTGTGCAGCCGCAACTGGGCAGAGTCCGTTAACCACGTCGATTGAAATGGCAGAGCCGGAGCGCCGCCAAATTCCCGCGAAGCCACGCGGCAAATCTGGTTAAAAAAGTCGGATTCCAGCGATGATGGCGGTGCCGCCAGCCCGGCGTTCGGTTGGATTTCCAGCTTCACTGCCGGGTCATTCACAAGCTTGTTCAGGTCATTTACAACTGTGTTGATCGAATCTCCGGGCAAGAGCCGCACATTCAGGTTCGCGCGTGCTTCCGCGGGAATCACGTTGTTAGCTACGCCCGCCGACAGAACCGTCGGCGCAATCGTGTCGCGCATCATCGCATTCCAGAGCGGGCTGGCATCGGATACCACGCGCTGCGCATGTTCGCCGCGGTCTGGTGTGTCCATCGAGCGAATCCACTTCGCGATTTCGTCGTCTTCCAGTGGCGTAATGCCCTCGAAATACCGCCGCACAATTGCAGGGAAGTGTACGGGCGCGGAATATGCCCCAATCTTCGCGATGGCGGCAGCCAAATGGACCACGGGATTGTCCTTTGTGGGTTGCGAAGCATGGCCCGAAGTTCCGCGAGCGATGACCGAGATATTTACAGCCACTTTCTCGCTTGCTTGCACGCCGATGTATTGTGCTTTGCCATTTTTCATGAAGACGTTGCCGCCTTCATTGATCGCAAAGCCCGCCGCAAACTTGTCCCAGTATTTCGCGATGAGCATCCGGATGCTGGCGTCGCCGCCTCCTTCTTCATCCGCCGTCGCCAGGAAAATCACATCGCGGTTGATGTGCGCATTCCTGCGCTTCAGGTCAATGAACACTGCCAGGTTCGCCGCAAGCATGCCTTTATCATCAATCGCTCCCCGGCCGTACAAATACCCGTCTTTGATTACCGCGCCGAACGGGTCGACCGTCCAGCGAGACCTGTCCACGGGCACGGTGTCCAGGTGCGCTACCAGCAGCAGAGCTTTCGAGGGGTCCGGCACCACGGAACTGCGCAGGCGCGCCACCACGGCGCTTCGACCCGGCGCCAAATCCAGAATTTCCGGTTTGATGCCTTCTTTCTGCAGCACCCCGGCCACGTACCTGGCCGCAAGCTGCTCGTTTCCCGGTGGATTGGACGTGTTGATCTTGATCAGGTCTGCAAGCCAGACGAGCGCTTCTCTGCGAACCGCCGTGGCGTCAGCGACCGGCGATATGCTGGCCGTGTTCACCGGTGTAGCCTGCGGGATTCCTTGCGCCGCTGCGGGGACGCTCGCGGCTAAGTGCAAGGCCGCTGCGGCTGCAATCGCTTGCCCCACCACCCAATTCCGATTCACCAATCCACCCTCCTCCGCAAATGGCCTGCATCCGGCCAAGGTGCGGTGTAGGGAGCACTGTTTACAGCAGCGCCTTGACCGCAGAACCCGACCAGCTAACGTTTTGCTTGTAACGTGCTTCATACTAACATGCAGGTATGGGGACCCGGCCCGCTGATTGCCGGCGCATTGCTTAAACTCAACCCGCGGTTCCGAGCCGTGGGTTGCAAGAACACAGAAATCTTGGCGGGCTACATTTCTCCGCCCGTCAACGAGGTTAGGAACGATGAGACGAATTGCTTCCATGCTTTTATTCGCGGCTTTGGCGGCCGCTTTGACGACGTCGTTCGCAGCACGGCCCGCCCTTGCTCAGGCTCCCACAGGCCCTCAGGGCGGCCCCCCTCCGTCTCAACAGCAACAGAAGCCCACGCCCCAGCAGACCCCGCCCCCGGGGCAACAACCGCCCCAGTCCGACGTCAGCATCAGCGTCGATGTGCCCGTCGTGACTCTCGACGTAGTAGCCGCTACGCAGCACGGCGATCTCATTCCCAACCTTAAAAAGGAAAATTTTCGAGTCCTCGACGACGGCGTTCCCCAAGCCATAACCAACTTTGCGCCCACCGAAGCACCCATTACCATGGTTGTGCTCATGCAATTCAGCGGAAATGCCTACGGCTGGTTCGCCGCTTACGCCAGGTACTGGGCGGACGCTCTTTTCCCGAACCTGCAACAAAAAGATTGGGTCGCTCTGGAAACTTTCGACATGAAAACCCGCATCGAGGTTGATTTTACCCAGGACAAGGAGGAGGTCCGCAACGCCATCTACCATCTCTACTTCCCGGGTTTCAGCGAATCCAATGTCTTCGATGCGCTCATCGAGACCACGGAACGCCTTAAGGACGTGAAGGGCAAAAAATCCATTCTCCTCCTTGCTAGCGGCGTGGACACTTTCTCCAAACACACTCTCGATCAAACCATGAAAGCGCTTCGCGGAAGCGACGTGCCCATTTTCTGCGTCGGCTTGGGCAAAACCTGGACCAACTTTCTCGAATCGCGCGGCTCTCTCGGCGCGCATATGGATTATCTGCAGGCGGAAAATCAGCTTCGCACCTTTGCTCAGGAAACCGGCGGATACGCGTGGTTCCCGCAATTCGACGGCGAAATTCCCGACATCTTCCGCAGCGTTGCCGCTTTTCTCCGTCACCAGTACAGCATTTCCTTCACGCCCTCCGGCGGCGGAAAAGACGGGAAATTCCACAAAGTGAAGGTGGAATTGGTCGCTCCCGACGGAGGTGCGCTGAGCATCGTGGACCAGAAAGGCAAAAAGCAAAAATACCAGGTTTACGCGCGTGAGGGTTATCAGGCCACCAAACCTGGCGTTGGCGACTGAGAGACTTCGAAGCACGAAAATCCGCAACGGAAACGCGAAGCTTGCGCCATTGGAGCCGAGTTTCGCATTTCGAATTTGGCGTTTCCTTTAGTATCCCCGTTTCAAATCCACGCGATTGGACATGTCCCTCCCATCGAACCACCGCTCCAGCAATTCCACAAGCAGCGACGTCTGCCGCTTCCAGAGCCGGTCACTTAAAGCACTCGTATGCGGTGTAATAAAGAGGTTCGGCGCTTTCCACAGCGGGCTGTCCCCTGGCAGCGGCTCCGTTTGCGCTACGTCGATCGCCGCCCCGCCCAACGTTCCGCTTTCCAAAGCACGGATCAACGCCTCCTCATCTAACAGGGACCCGCGCCCCACATTAATCAGCCGCGCCCCGCGCCTCATCTTCGCGAGCTCCGCCGCCCCGATGAGATGCTTTGTCTCCGCGGTCTCCGGCGCAGCAATCACCACGTAATCCGCCTCCGGCAACGCCTCGTGCAATTTGGAAGCCGGAAAAATTCGTTCCACATGCTCACCGTCGCCCTCGCCCGACCGCGTCACTCCCCAAACACGCATTTCAAATGCCTTCGCGCGCTTCGCTAGTTCGCGCCCGATCGAGCCGTAACCCACGATCAGCAGCACCTGCCCATTGACTTCGGCCAGGTGTTGCGGCTTGTCCCACAATTCCTGTTGCGACCAGTTGGCGCGATCCTGCTGGCGCACGGAATCCGGAAAATTCCGCGCTAGCGCCAGCAACAATCCCATCGTGTGCTCCGCCATCGGCACAGAAAACACACCGCTCGGATTCGTCACCAGGATTCCCGAATCGCGCAACTCGGGATACATCAGTTGTGCTACGCCCGCCGCCGTGGAGTGCAGCCACTTCAGCTTCTTTGCATCCTTCAATTGCTTCGCGCGCAGCGAATAGCCCACAAAAATATCCGTGTCTGGCAGTTCCTCCGGCAGCTGGTCGTAATCCGTCAGGTGCACCACGCGCATTTCCGGCCAGCGCCTGCCGATCGCCTCCGCCATCAGCGCCTTCGGCCGCCACTCCGTAAACGGATGCCACACGCAAATCACCAGTTTTGTGTCTGCGGGCTTTGTGCGGTTCATGGGCAGGCTATGAAACGATACGCAAGTCCGTCCCGGTCATATCCGCCGGCCGCGGCTGACCGAGCACGCCCAGCATGGTGGGCGCGAGGTCCCGCAGCGACCCGCCCGGCTTCAACCGCAACTTGCCATCCTCGCTCACCAAAATCAGCGGCACCGGATTCGTGGTGTGATACGTATGCGGCCCGCCGCTCGCGGGATCGATCATCGTTTCGGCGTTCCCGTGGTCCGCGGTGATAATCCACGCGCCGCCGCGCGGCTGCATCGCCTGATAAATCCGGGCTAGCCCCGCGTCCACCGCTTCCACCGCTTTGATCGCCGCTTCCAATTTTCCCGAATGCCCCACCATGTCCGCATTCGCGTAATTCATAATAATGGCGTCAAACTCGTCCTTCTCAATCGCCTTCACCACCGTGTCCGTGATTCCCGCCGCGGACATTTCCGGCTTCAAGTCATAGGTCGCCACCTCCGGCGACGGCACGAGTATCCGTTCTTCCCCTCCGAACGGCTTTTCCACCCCGCCGTTAAAGAAATAGGTCACGTGCGCATACTTCTCCGTCTCCGCGGTGCGCAAATTCTTGTACTGCAACTCCGCGAACACTTGCGCCAGGATATGCTCCAGCTTTTCTGGAGCAAGGACGTACTTCAGCCATGGCCAGGTCTTTTCATACTGCGTCATCGCCACAAAGAAAAGATTGTGCGGCCGCTTTTCGTCGACAAACTTGTCGAAGCCCGGCTCCGCCAGAGCACGGGTCATCTGCCGCGCGCGGTCCGCGCGGAAATTGTAGAAAATCACCGCGTCGTCGCTGCGAATCACGCCCCCGGGAACAGCTCCCGCTCCGTCACCTTTCGTGACTGCCATCGGCTTAACAAATTCGTCCGTCACGCCCTGCTCGTAGCTGCGCTGCAGCGCCGCCACTGCATCGCCCATCTTTGTCTCGGCTTCGCCATGCACCAGGCCGCGATACGCCATTTCCACGCGCTCCCAGCGATTGTCGCGGTCCATGGCATAATACCGCCCCACCAATGTCGCGATTTCGCCCACGCCCAATTCGCGCAGTTTCTGCTGCAACTGCCGCACGTAATCGCGCCCGCTATTCGGCGGCGTGTCGCGCCCGTCCATAAAGCAGTGCACAAACACTTTCTCTACTTTTTGCTGCTTGGCCATCTCCAGCAGCGCGAACAAATGATGGATGTGCGAATGCACTCCGCCATCGCTGAGCAACCCCAGGAAATGCAGTTGCCGCTGCCGCCCGCGCTCCATTGCCTGCTGAAACAAAGACACGTTCTGTAGTTGTTTGTTGGCAATCATCAAGTCGATTCGCGTGATGTCCATGTGCACGATGCGCCCCGCGCCGATGTTCATGTGACCCACTTCGCTGTTGCCCATTTGCCCTTCAGGCAAGCCTACGAACGGCCCGGAAGTCTGAATCAACGTGTTCGGAAATTTGCGAAGCAGTTCGTCGTACGCGGGTTTCCGCGCCAGTGCGATGGCGTTTCCTTTCGTCTCCGCGCGGTACCCCCACCCATCCAGCACGGTCAATACAATCGGTCTCGGTCGTTTGCTCATAGCGAATCAGAATACACAGTTCTCTACGCACTGTCATATGCACTCGCCAACAGCTACTAGCACACTCCGAAACGCGCGCTTCGCCGCCTGTCCGTACGAACAGTTACGTTCCTCGCTTCACCTGCCGTCTTCCTCGCAGATTCCCTCCTGACTCACTGTAATCTGAAATTAGGAATGGTGAGGTGCGCGATGCCTATTTTCCCCGACGGAGATGTTTTTGCCTTTTTTTGGACCACCGCTGTGGTTGTTTTCGGAAGTCACACGCAGATTCGCAAAAACACAGCCAAGATTCCCGCAAAATACGATCTCGAGGAAGTCACAGAAACCCAGTTGACACCAGCTCAGAAACAGTATCTGAGTCCAATCAATGCTCAGCTTGAGGCCATCAACTACCGCCCGGACTGCACCTTTCGTGCGACCGACTACGGCCACAATCTCATGCGCCGCTATTCCAACCCTGCCGATCCCGCAAGCTGCGAGCTTACCGTTGTCGAAGTAAAGTCCCGCGTGGGAGACGTAGAAACAGTGGGCAACGTTCACACCGTAGTTTCACCACACGCTTGTCGGACGGTCGCCGGCTGACTACTCGCAACATGCCGCTAAAGACGGTTATGGACCGGCTTCCTCACCAGATCATGCAGGAGTTCCCGAATCTTACCGATTTGGCCACTCTCAAGCGCAAGCATGACTCCCGTGCGGGACAGTTGGGTACTCCTCTTCCACCCCCGCACGGCCGCGAGGCCATTTTCAGCGAGCTGCAAAGCGAGCATGCGCGCTTCTGCGCCTACCAGCTTTCTCGGGGAATCCTTCGCCCTGTATCCGGCGGCAGTTCTTTCGAAATCACCAACAAAGTCGCCAATCGCGGCATCATCAACTTTTTCAGTCCCTTTTCGAAACGTGTTGCGCTTCCGCAAACGCTTCTGAGTGCCTTAATCGGCGCGTTCCTCCCGCTGATTGGAATTCTGAAAATTGCACCCTTCCTTCATGCAAGCGCCGCAAATAGCCCGCTTGCTTTCCAGGCTTCAGTTTTGACCATCACCGCCTGTTACGCGCTCGCGGGCGCGCTCATGGCCCTCATCGGCGGTCCGCAGTCATATGTCTGGATGATGCTGGTCACCTACGTGCCGACGCATTTGTTGGCAGGCTGGACGTTTGGTTGGATACCTTATAGCTGCATTGCCCACTTTGCCCGCCATTGTGTCGGCCAGGTCAAGGCGCGCCGCGGTCTCGTGCTGCAAACCTGAGCACTTTTTTCGTAGTTGAAGCCAACTGCGTTTGCGGTGCGTTTCTTCAAGCAGCAAACTGACTGAGGGAAGAGAGCAGGCGGTCCACTTCTTCCATGGTGTTGTAGTGCACCAAACCGATGCGCAGCACCCCGCCCTTCGGTTCCACACCTAGACGTTCGGAAAGATTCATGGCGTAGAAATTGCCATCCCAGGTAAACAGGCCTCGGTCCCCGAGGAATTTCGCGATCTCCGTAGGATGATGCTCGCCCATGCGCAGAGAAATCGTGGAGCAGCGCTCCGCGAAGCGCTTCGGGTCGGTGATGCCGTAGACTTTCACGCCGCGAATCGTCTTCAACCCATCCAGAAGTTTTGTCAGCAACGTTCGCTCGTAAGGCACCGTCGCGCGATACGCCGCCTCGAATGCCTCGCGACGGCTCTTCGCGCTCGCGTCGCGGTGCCGTCCGAGTTCGGCGATGTACTCAACCGCGGCGCCGATTCCCGCGATTAATTCCTGAACTTGCGTCCCAGTTTCCCAGCAATCGGGGATGGCATCGGTCGCCGGCCGTACTTTGTATGGCTTAAACCGCTGCAGAAGTTCTCGCTTTCCGTACA
>QHYJ01000137.1:68346-95420 GCA_003223255.1 Acidobacteriota bacterium
CGAGCGTGCAATCGTTTTCCCGAATGTCCACTTCCTGGATCACCACGCCTTTCTCTTCCAACGCTCGCCACGGCGCAACGTTCGCATCGTGGTCCAGCGTAGTCACCACGATTTCATCGCCCGCCTTCAATTCCCGTCCGATTGCCCGAGCCAGCGCAAACGTAATCGTGGTCATGTTCTGCCCAAACACCACCTCGTTCGGATGGCAATTGAAGAAATCCGCCATCGCTGCTCGCGCTGCTGCAATCATCGCGTCGTTTCGCCGGCTCGTCTCAAACGCTCCGTAGGTATTCGCATTCGCGTTTACAAAATAGTTTTCCACTGCCTCGATGACCTGCTTGGGCACCTGCGTTCCCGCCGGTCCGTCCAAAAACGCCGCCACGTGTCCATTCACCTGCAATTTCAGTGAAGGAAATTGCGCACGTACCCAGTCAATATCGAACGCCTCGGTTGTAGTTCCTTGTACCGCCGGGGTACTCATGATCCGCTTCCCATCGAGGATTTGTTTCATCTAGTTCCTCAACAAGTCTCTCATACGTCGCTCATGCATTGTAGGGGCGCAGCTTTATCCCGAGCCGGAACGAGGGAATGATGCGCCCCAAAACCCCATGGTCTCGACGATTGCGCATTTGTTTTTGCATCCTCCCCGTACTCCAATTTGGAGTCCATTTTCTTGCACCACCATTCCATACTTATACTTAGGCAACTTTCGAACGGTCGCGTGATAGCATCATTTCATCTGCATTCACACATGCCGCTGCGGCGCCGGCTATAAATCAAATGAGCCATCGAAAACCGAGGGCTCCGCGTCGCGTTTCTCCATGAGGTGTATCGTGCCCGAAGCAACTCCGTCGACCGAGCGCACGCGCGTGGTGCGCGAGCCGCAACGTGGCGTCTATGATCGTGAAAGCATTTACAAGATTCTCGACGAAGCGTTCGTTTGCCACATCGGCTTTTCCGTTGATGGCCAGCCTTTCGTCATACCCACGCTGTTCGCGCGGGTCGGTGACGCTGTCTATTTCCACGGCTCGGCCGCCAGCCGCATGCTCCGCGACCTTAGTGGGGGAATCCCGGTTTGTGTCACCGTCACTCTTACCGACGGTTTTGTCCTTGCTCGTTCCGTCTTCAATCACTCCATGAACTATCGCTCCGTCGTCGCGCTCGGAAAAGCAACTCGAGTGGACGCACCACAGGAAAAACTTCAGGCGCTGCATGCCTTCACGGAAAAAATCCTTCCCGGCCGCTGGAACGACGCCCGCCAGCCCAACGAAAAAGAATTAAAGGCCACCAGCATTCTTCGTCTGCCTCTTACCGAAGTTTCCGCCAAAGTTCGCTCGGGCCCTCCCATCGACGACGATCCCGACTACGCTCTTCCAGTCTGGGCCGGCGTCATTCCGACTCACATCGCCTTTGACACGCCGATTCGCGACGAGCGCTGCGACGCTTCCATTCCTACGCCCGTCTACGCAGCACACTATGGGCGGTGACTCATGGCCGAATTAACTCCCGCGCCGGTTAAGCCTACTGTCGCGCTCGCCGCGCTCGAAGCGTTGGAGATTCGTTTCGGCACCATCGAGCGCGTGGAAGAAATTCCGCGTTCCGTCAAACTGATGAAGCTCACGGTGAATTTCGGTGACCATTCCCGGACGGTTCTTGCCGGCATCAAAAAAGAACGGCCCAACCCGCGCGAGATCGAAGGTCGCCAGGCCCTCTTTGTCGTGAATTTGGAACCGCGCAAAATGGCCGGAGAAATTTCAGAAGGCACTTCGATATCGGCTATGCCGACGGCGTCACGCCCGTGCTCGCAATCCCCGAGCAGCCTCCCCAACGGCACGCGCGCCGGCTAGATTCCCAACTTCACCCAAGGTGAATCTCGTCCCGAAGCCTAGGTCCCCCGACAGTCATCCCGACCCACAGCTTGCGATCTCCCGTGGCCTGTGGCGGAGGGATCTGCTTCTAGACTGTGCAATCGATCCAAAGCAGCGAAGAAGCTATTTTGCATTCGCCAGCTTTTGCGCCGCCGAGGAAATCAGCGCCGCTTCATTTTCAAGCACTTTTGCCACCACCACGACCGCTTCGTCCGCCTGCTTCCACTGCTTCAGTTCGATGGCCTCGCGCACGGCCGGCACCGTCTTCACCGCATATCCGGTGTAAAAACCCGGCGCATATAATTGATGTTTAAACCACGGCCGGTTCGGCAAGCCTTCGGTGTTGGTTAGTCGTCGTTCGCTTTCGATCAGCAGCTTGTTTACTTCCGCGAGCGATGCTGAAGCCGGCGCCGCGCTGCCCTTGGCGTTCACTTGTTCCAGGGCTTTGCGGTACTCCGCCGCACTGCGATTGAGCGCGTCCACCGCATTTTCCATCGGCGCAAAATTCAAATGCGGCGGCACCGCTTCTGCGGTCGGCGGAACCAGCGGCCGCTTCGGATCGTTGGTGGCCTGGAACACGCCTTCTTCGATCTCGCGGTTGCGTTCTCGAATCTCCTCTTGCGTTTTCTGCGCCAGCGTTTTCAGCTCCTTGAGATACGTCTGCACCGTGTCCGCAAAGTCGCCAAACTCGAACGGCAGCAAATCCGCATCCGCCAAACGCATCATGGCTGTCCCGCCCGCTTGCGCCAGCGCGCGCCCGTAAACGAAGTCCGTATCGCTAAAGTGTGTGAACCAGTAAAAATCGTCGTAAATCGAATGGTAGATGCCACCGCCATCTTCGCCACCAAACCCGAAATTCAGCGACGCCACGCCGTCATGTTGCAAAAACGCCGTGTAGTCCGAGCCTGAACCCAGCGCGGGAATGCGCAAGTCAGCACGCTTGCGTATTTCTTCGCGCTGCTCCGCCGTCTTCGCATCAACGATTTCGCGCAACTGATCGCGCTTCCACACGCTGAGCTTTGTTTCCGGGTCGGTGATATCGCGCGCCACGTCGTTGCTAAACTTCTCGAGCGTGTGTGACCCTTCCACACCGAAATAGCCGCGTCCGTTCGAATCCGAATTGATATACGCCACCGCGTGCGCGCGCAATTCGTCGTAGTGCTGTTCGGCCCATTCCGTCGAGCCCAGTAGCCCGGGCTCTTCCCCATCCCACGCGCAATAAATAACGGTCCGTTTCGGCTTCCATCTGGCCTTCACCAACTCGCCTAGCGCGCGCGCCTCTTCCAGAATCGCGATCTGCCCGGAAGTGGGATCTTCCGCCCCGTTCACCTACCCGTCGTGATGGTTCCCTCGAATCACCCATTCATCGGGAAAAGTCGATCCTGGAATCTTTCCAATCACGTCGTAGACCGGTTTGATGTCCCAGTTCGATTTCACTTTCAAGTGAACTTTTGCCGGTCCCGGCCCAACGTGGTACGTAATCCCCAAGCCCCCGCGCCACTCCGCAGGCGCGACGCGCCCGCTCAGCGCCGCCAGCAGCGGCTGCGCGTCTGCGTGCGAAATCGGCAGCACCGGAATCTTCGTAATCGTCGGCGCTTGTTCTACTTTCAGCCGCTTGGCATCCTTGGTCGCGCCAACTCCCGGCGTCAACGGATCACCCGGATAAAACGGCATGTCCGCAACGCTCCCGCGCTGCACGCCATCCGGCGGCCGATACGGTCCCGTCGGAAACGTTTCCCCCTGGAAAAAGCCATCTTCATGCGGGTCGGAAAAAATCAGGCAACCCACCGCGCCGTGCTCCGCGGCAACCTTTGGTTTGATCCCGCGCCACGAATGGTAATAGCGCGCAATGACAATCTTGCCCTTTACGGACACGCCCATGCGCTCGAGCCGCTCGTAGTCTTCCGGCACGCCGTAGTTCACGTACACCAGCGGCGCCGTCACGTCGCCGTCAATCGAATACGCGTTGTACGTGGGGAGCTGCTCCGATTGCTGACCCGAGGTAGGGTCCACTTGCAGCGCCGGCTCCTGCAGCTTGGCAACCAACTCCGGCCCACCCTCGACGAGTTCCACGGCGCGCTCCTTCGGCGTGGGAAACAATACGTCAAATTGCTCGATGTGCGCGTCCAGGCCAAACTCTTTGAATTTCCCCAGGATCCATTCGGCATTGTCCTTATCGTAAGGTGAACCGACGTGGTGCGGATGCGCCGATAACCGCTGCATGTACGCGCGCAGATTCTCCGGGTTGGGAATCGCGCGCAGCTTTTCTTCCCACTGGCGTTCGCTTTGTGACGATTGCGCGGAAAAGCCATACAGCGGTTGTTCTTCCGCAATGACGTGGTGACCAACAGGCGCAAGCGAAAAGCAAGCAAACAAAATGGAAGCAAGCAGTGTAGGACGAAACACGTTTCCCCCTTAAGTGAGCGCCCGTATTCTGCCTGAAACCGCCCGTCATTGAAAAGTCAGAAGAGACCTGCATGCAACAATTTAGAGGAGACCGACGAAGCGAGACACCAATCACGAGTCGCCAGTCACGAGTCACTAAGTTGTTTGGACATCAGAATGTAGTGACACGGCACTTTGACTGGTACATCCGGAGCAAATGGCGCCGTGCCCGTTTGCGTGTAACCCCGATGCACGTAAAACGTCGGAAGTGGCGTCCGCGGGCTGATGATCCGCAGATCGATGCCGCGGCAACCCGCCGCGCGAAAATAATTCTCCGCCGCATCCATTAATTGGCGGCCCAGCCCCTTGCCCTGCCGCCTCGGCTCAACTCCCAGCAGCCCAAGATACCCGCGTTCTCCACGCAGTTCGACGTAGATACACCCCGCAAGGCTGGCCGAATCTTCGGCAAGCAAAAACTTTCCTTTTTCCATGTACGCGCGCACCCCGGCCGGATCGATCCGCTGCCCTTCGATAAACGGCTGTTCCACCACAAATGCCGCGTTAATCAACCGCGCGAGCGGCTCGACGTCCTCAGGCGCCGCCACTCGAATGTGCGTAGCTTTTTCCAATCCCGGTGATTTGCCACTCTGTCTCATGGAAACGCCGGAATTCTATCTTGGTTCACGAGAAGGTCGCAAGAACGGTCAAACATTCGGTACAATTCGCAAAATGAAGCACCTTAGGCCACAAACCAGATGGCCCTCGCTAATCGCAGCGCTCGCTGCTCCCTTAGTACTCATGGCCGCGGCATCGATGACTCAAACCCACGCGGGTAACACCGCCGCTTGGCAAGACTTTCTAAAAGAGCTCGTGGCTGCAGCAGAAGACAGAACCCATCACACGGTTCGTTACGACCCGGCCTATGTCCGCATTCCCTATCCCGGAGGAGATGTCCCCGAGGATACCGGCGTGTGCACTGATGAGGTGATTCGTTCGTATCGCGCGGTGGGCGTCGATCTAGGCCTACCCCAAAGAATGGAGAACGCCAAGAAGCCGAACGGACACAAATATTGATCACCGGCGGGTGCCGAATCTGATGGTGTTTTTCAGCCGCAAAGGAGAAAACCTGGCGATTACAGGCAATGCCGCTGACTATTTGCCCGGTGATATCGTCACCCGGGATCTCGGTGGCGAAGTCCCGCACATCGGCATGGTCATCGACGAAAAATCACCTGAGGGCCGCCGTCACTTAGTCGTGCATAATATCGGCCAGGGACCGCAGATGGAAGATGTGTTATTCGCGTGGAAGATTACCGGCCACTATCGCTACTACGGACCAGCGTTCTAGTCCGTCAAAGAGATGTTCTGAAATGTCTGCACAAAAAACAGAAGAAAATCTTTCAGAACACGACGGGCTTTTGCTGGACTGTTGCCGCTGCGCTAACCGCGATCCTGAGGCCATGTTCAGCTCCACATAGGAATAGACGAGGATAAAAGGGTGGGCTGTCACGGATGCTAGAGAGCGCCTTGTAGAGTGTCAATCGATTGGGGACGGCCAAGGTCGAATTGGTATGGTGAGCTTTTTGTTTCCTGCGGCCTCCCTCCACGCTGGGGCACACAAACCCTCACCCTCTGAGGCCATGAAAAGCGGGAAAGATGTCATTCTGAGCCCATGCGAAGAGAGTAGGCGAAGAATCTCAACCGACAGAACACCAGCTCGTCTCGAAGCGTTACCGCAGTTTTCTCAACTAACTAAATCTCTCACCCCAGCGCGGCTTTGCCATTGAACCGTGCAGCCGAACCGAGCTCTTCCTCGATGCGCAAAAGCTGATTGTACTTCGCGACGCGGTCGGTGCGGCTGGCGGAGCCCGTCTTGATTTGCCCCGCCCCCGTAGCCACCGCAAGATCCGCGATGAAGGTATCCTCCGTTTCGCCCGAGCGATGCGAAATAATCGAGTGGTAGCCCGATTTCCGCGCTAACTCGATCGCGTCGATTGTTTCCGTCACGCTGCCAATCTGGTTGAGCTTGATGAGAATCGCGTTCGCGATGCCCTCTTTGATCCCCCGTGAAAAAATCTCCGTATTGGTCACAAAAATGTCGTCGCCTACTAACTGAATCTTGCTGGGAGAACTCTTCCACCCGATTTTCTGTGTGAGTTTTTTCCAACCCGGCCAGTCTTCCTCGCTCATTCCGTCTTCCAACGACACAATGGGGTATTTTTCAACCCATTTTGCCCAGTACTCCACCATTGCTTCAGGCGCATGCGCGGATTTGTCCGATTTTTTGAAAACGTACTTGCCACCGGCTTTGTCGAAAAATTCACTCGCTGCCGGATCGAGCGCGATGCTCACCTGCTCGCCCGGCTTGTACCCGGCCGCGGCAATGGCTTCGAGGACGATCTGGATGGCCTCTTCATTCGACTGGCAACTCGGCGCAAAGCCGCCCTCGTCGCCCACGGCCGTCGAGTAGCCGTGCTTCTTTAAAGCGCTCTTCAGCGCGTGAAATACTTCCACGCCCCATCGCAACCCCTCCGAAAAGCTCGGCGCACCCACCGGCATGACCATAAATTCCTGGAAGTCCACCGAGCTGTCCGCATGCGCGCCCCCGTTCAAGATGTTCATCATCGGGCAGGGCAGAAGATTCGCGGAAGTGTCTGAGGAATATCGCGTCAGGTATTTGTACAGCGGCATGTTCTGTGCGGCTGCGGTAGCGCGGGCGGCCGCCATCGAAACCGCGAGAATCGCGTTCGCCCCGAGCCGCGACTTCGCCGGCGTGCCATCCAGCTCGATCATGCGCTTGTCCAGCGCGCGCTGATCCGCCGCATCCATCCCGGTAACAGCTCTGGCAATTTCGCCATTGACGTTGCCAACGGCCTTCAGCACGCCCTTCCCGAGATAGTTCGACTTGTCCCCGTCGCGCAGTTCCAGCGCTTCATGCTCTCCCGTGGATGCTCCGGAAGGCACCGCCGCGCGCCCGCGCACGCCGTCTCGTCCGCCTCCCTCAACGTAAACGTCGGCCTCCACCGTGGGATTCCCCCGCGAATCGAGTACCTGGCGGGCATGCACCTTGCTGATCTTGACGGACATGGTCTCGGCGCGTCTCCTTTGCAAAATGTCGATTGTAGCAGGCCGAAAGTCAATCATGACCAAGGGCCCGTTTTCCATGAAGCAGGCGGCATTCAGGCAAAGCCTTGGACAAACCCTGGCGCCTCTCGCGTAAGACAAGGGAGCCTGGCGGCCAGCCCGTTACTCCCGACGCACAAGGCAGGTATTCACCTGATAGTCCCCTGAGGGTTATCTATCCAATATAGGAAACATGTGGAACAATAGCCTCGGGGCAAAAGCCGTGTCCATCCTTCCCGCGCACGAAGCTCGCCGCTCCAAGAGGGTAGTCACCAGAAAGGGTGCCAGCGTGGTGCTCAACCTCGGCTCTCAGCCGCAAAGGGTTCCTTGCCTGATTGTCGATCTCTCTCCCGAGGGGTTCCGGCTCCGGGGCGGTTTCCGGCTAAAGCGCGGACAGGTCGTGGAGGTCATCCCCGGCGACGATCAACTGAATGCCATCCGGTGCAGCGTCGTATGGATCGGCAAACCCGGCTCCAAGCAGGATGGCGAGGTCGGCCTCAAAGCCGTTTAGACCAGCCCTTCAGCTCAACGCACCTGTCGGCTTTTCCTGTCACTTCCTCCTTCCTTCAACCTGCGTTCCTCTTCTATCTATCCCCCTTGTTTTCTCTCCGCTGCGCGCTCTCTGCCCAACGGAGCGCTTACAACTCCTTTGCTATCAAAGAATTGCACATCCTTTTCCATGCAACGGAGAGTGTGCCTCCTTCTTCCTTCCTCTCTCTGACCTTTTGACAACCGAAAAAGAGGATTCCATGAGCCGCACAGAAGAAATTCTCAAGCGCATTCGGTCGATTGTCGCGGGAAGCGCGTTTCGGGACCGGCCGGGCGAAACAACTCGCCGAGGCGGTGCGCCGCCTCGGCCATTGCCGCTCGAGGGGCGTGTACGACGTCGGCAATGAGGCCGTCTAGATCGTTGCCTATAGCGGACCGGGCGCGCCAGCCTATCGAACGTTTCCCGCCGCGCCGCGACTCACCGGCGCGGCCATTCGAGAAAAGGCAACGCTCGTCGTGGGCGACGTGCCAACCGATCCGCGATACTTGATCGTGTTTGGAAGCACGCTCTCGGAAATTATTGTTCCCATCGTGCATCCCCAAAATGGAACCGTGAGACGTGGAAAGCGAGCGCACCAACGCGTTTTCCGCCAACAACCAGAAACTGTTGGAGGAATGTGCAAATGCGGCCTTCCCCTTCTCGGTTTCCTCATTTGCGGGGTCAGGTTGTGCAGGCGCAAAGAATCGTAAAACACACGTGTGCTACAAGATGCGTCGTAGGTGGGAGGCATGGTGAGATGCTCTCGGCCGCTCGATGGAGCGGTAGAGGAGGAAAGAGCTTGGTTAGTCCGGACGAGCGCGGGTAATCCCTCGCGCGCGGAATCGGTTATGACTTCCGCGGAATTGCAGGGATTTCCTTTATGCGTACCGCGCGATGCGCGTGTACCTTATCTACGTACGAAGAAAGAAAGGAGGGCTACCAGTAATGAACGCGAGCTCAGGTCTGGCGAACTTGGCCATAGAACAAGTTCTTGAACTCTCGGCGGAAGCCCACATCGAAAGGCGCATGACCGCCTTGGATTCTCCTGCGTTTCATCGTCTTACAGGGACGATCGTCGCTTATGGGAAAATGCTTACTCTTCTTGTTGCCCTGCAAGAGCGCGAAGAATTCTACGCGATGATCGCGCAACTGGACCTGCCCGCGTCCGTTACTGGACTGGCTCACTGATGATAGATTTGCAGTATGTGGAGAAAGAACTGTCCCGTCTGTAAACAGCCAATGGCGAAGAAAAATCCCACCGACACCGTCCCCTGCCCCTGTGGCAAGTATGTCTGGAAAGGTTAAGTGGACTCCGGCTCTTCGATGAGCGATTCCTGGCGGACGACGACGACGATGCCGGAATCCGTGATGTGGAAGCGGCGGCGGTCGGCCTCCGTGTCGTAGCCGATTTCGGTGTGCTCGGGAAGGCTCACGTGGCGGTCGATGATGGCGCGGCGGATCCGCGAGTGCCGGCCGATATTCACGTGGTTGTAGATGATCGAGTCCGCTACTTCGCAATAGCTGTTGACGCGCACGTCGTAGCCGATCACTGATTTTTGCACACGCCCGCCGGAGATAACCGAACCGCCAGCCACGATGGAATCGAGCGCCACCCCCATACGCTCGGGATCGGCAAAGACAAATTTCGCTGGCGGATACTGGTGCTGCCAGGTGCGCAGCGGCCACTGCTTGTCGTACAAGTTGAAAACCGGCGACACGCTGACCAGGTCCATGTTGGCTTCGTAATAAGCATCGAGGGTGCCGACATCGCGCCAGTAGAGCGCGTCCTTGGCGTTTTCATCCACAAAGTTGTAGGCAAAGACGCGATGCTTGGTGATGATGCGCGGAAGGATGTCTTTGCCAAAGTCATGGCTGGACTTGGGGTCTTCCGAGTCGGCAAGAAGGATCGGAATCATCAGCTGCGTATTGAAAATATAAATGCCCATCGAGGCATTGCAGTGGCCCGCGTGGTGCGGGAACTCTTTGGGCGCAGCGGGCTTTTCCTCAAAGCCGACGATGCGCCAGTCCTTGTCCACTTCGAGGACGCCGAACTGGCGCGCCGCTTGCGCGACAGGAACCTGAATCGTGGCCACGGTGACGTCGGCGGCCGTATCGGTGTGTTGCTGAAGCATCTTGGCGTAGTTCATCTTGTAGATGTGATCGCCGGAGAGGATGAACACGAATTTGGAACGTTCGCTTCCGATAGAATAGATGTTTTGATAGACGGCGTCGGCGGTGCCCTGATACCACTGCTGGGAGACACGCATCTGCGGCGGAATCACTTCGATGTATTCGCCGAGGCCGGCAAGCGGCGACCAGGCGGCGCGAATGTGGCGATTCAGGCTGAGAGCCTTGTACTGGGTAAGGATGAAGACGCGGCGGAGGTCCGAATTGATGCAATTGGACAGTGTGACGTCAATGATGCGGTAGAGCGCGCCGAAAGGAACGGCGGGCTTGGCGCGGTCACGGGTCAGCGGCCAAAGACGCTCCCCCTGCCCCCCGGCAAGAAGTACGCCGATGGCATCCCGCATCGAAGTTTCGGACATGGGCCGGCTCCCAGGACGCTAAATGGAGAAGCGCTCACATTCTAACAGCAGAAACGAGCCCCTGGACAAGCAGAGTCGCCGCCGAAGGGGGCAGAGAGAACCCGGCAGTGGCCCCCAAGAGCGCGAGCAAGCACCTGCCAATGGTTATATTCGCGTTACTATAGTTGCAGAGTGGTTATCGGAGAGTCTTAGTACCTATAAAACCCCGGTACTCTTGTAAACGTTCCTTGACTGTTGCTCGCGAATTGATTAGAAGAAGCCAGCTACCTTTCAGGGTGCACCTGCAAAGCGGCCAATACATGCGATAATGAAACAGGGCGGTGCCCAAAAGAATTTACAGAGCTGGCGGCAGTATAACCAGCGAGAGGCTCCGCAAGTTACCAATCCGAACCGGATTGGGGGTGAATTTATAAAGTGGCGGAAGTCATCATCCAAGAGAACGAGTCCTTAGAAAACGCACTGCGGCGTTTTAAGCGCAAAGTGCAACAGGAAGACATCATCAAGGAGATTAAGAAGCACAGTTTCTACATGAAGCCCGGCGAAAAGCGCCGGGCCAAAGAAGCGCTTTCGCGGAAGCGACTGCGCAAGAAGCAGCGGCGGGAATCGGAGTAATTCCGTAGGGCGGTCCTTCAGGAAGGGCCGCCCTTCCGTTATCCGTCGCAGCCGCGGCGCACAACTTCCGAGAATTAGGCCCCCATTAGGCAGAACGTTTGGGAGTTTTTCGCAGCTTTGTACCCGCAGGCCCAAGGGATCCGCGCCCGGCATCCCCGGATACTGGTCTCCTCAAGCATCTTGGCTCTGAGGTGCAAAGTCGTGCCAAACCTCTGTCCCTACGGGAACCAGGGGAGAGCGCCTTATGGAATACCACGACAAGGTGTTGAAGTGTGCGGAATGCGGTGCGGAGTTCGTGTTCACGGCCGGCGAACAAATGTTTTTCGCCGACAAGGGGTTCAAGAACGAACCGAAGCGCTGCAAAGCGTGCAAAGCGAAAAGGGCCGAAGGCGGCGGGCACGCTGCGTCGGCACGCACGGAAACCAAGACCAATTGCTCACAATGCGGAAAGGAAACCACGGTTCCCTTTCGCCCGACGCAGGGGCGGCCAGTATATTGCCGTGAGTGCTTCCAGCAGCGGCGGGCCATGGGTGCGGCGTAGATTCGAAGTTGGAAGTTAGAAATTAGAGGTTCGAAAGAAGGGCTCGCAGGGGAGAAGGTTTCCGGTGGGACGGGTTGGTTTTTTCCGTCCCGCTTTTTGTTTTTGCCGATTGTTTGCACCTAAAGCGTTTCTAACCGATTGGGATGATCGCACCACACAATCGCAAGAATGCGCTAGTGCTGCGTTGTCCGCCAGGTTGTGCCGCAGCACGTACCCAGCTCCGGGCCGGGTGCGCCTCTACAAATACGGCGGGCTCCGTCACGAACAAGAGTCGAGATAAGCGGAGAATCGCGCGAGGGCTTCGGGCATGTTTTTGCGGCCATAACCGAAGCGGATGTGGTGCGGCTGATCGTAGACCGTTCCCGGCAGTAGCAAGACGCCCGCGTTTTTCACAACGTCCTCACAAAAGGAAAGCACATCGCCTTGCGGCTTGAATCGCGCGAAGCCGATGGGGCTGGCATTGGGCTTGACCCATTCGAAGAGAATCGAATGCTGGCACAAGAAGGAATCCAGAAGCGGCAGGTTGCGCAAAACGATTTCACGGTTACGCTGAACCAAGACTTCGCGATGACGCAGCGCTAGAGCACTGAGAAATTCGCTCGGAGCGCTGCTGCAAATCGTCGTGTAGTACTTGAATTCGAGGCAGCGCTGCAGGATTTCCGCATCTTTGGAAACCAGCCAGCCGAGCCGAAGCCCCGGCAAGCCGTAGGTCTTACTCATAGAACCCAGACTGACCGCGCGGTCGTAAATTTCGCAGGCGGCCGGAAGACGCGAAGCGGGATCGTGCTCGAGTTCGCGATAGACTTCGTCGCAAAAAACGATGATTCCGCGGCTAGCGGCAAGCTTCGTGACTTGCTGAAAAACGCTCGCCGACATGAGCAGCCCCGTCGGATTGTGAGGCGTGTTGACGTAGATGATTTTCGTGTTGGGCTGAATCAGTCTTTCCAGGGCCGCGAGGTCATGGGCCCAGCCATTCTCATAGCAGCGGCGCCATTCGCTGACTTGGGCTCCCGTGCTGCGCGCCACTTCGAGGGCGCTCTCGTAACAGGGCGTTTCGACAATGACATGATCGCCGGGTGAAAGCAACGCGTGGTACAGAACAAAGATGCCTTCCTCGGTTGCAGCCGTGACAAGGATATCGTCAGGACGAATGCCCTGATACATTCCTGAGATGACTTCTCGCAGCGCGGGCGCGCCGGGCGATTCGGTGTAGCCGCACCGGTGCTTTAAGAAACATTCATGAGAAACGGGCTCGAGATCGAGCAGTTCCTGGATGGTGTGGGACTCCGCGTCGGAACTGGAAAGCAGGTATTTGGCAGTGAATTCGTATTTCCCAAAATACTGTTCGATGCGAAAAGGCTTGATTTGCATGGCAGAAGAGTCTGGCAAGGGCTACGTTCTCGCGTCTAGCGCCAAATTGACACGTTCGAGCGGGACGCGCCCCAACGGCGCATGCTTCGGGTTAGGAACAATCCGAGAGCCGCGCCTAAGGCAGCCCGGATAAAGACGTCACGGGCAACCGCTTCAACGAATCGGGCGTCTTTCTTGAACTAGCTATAGCTAGACGCGAGATGTCGGAAAAGTGCTTTGATTCCGAAAACGCCGATTGCACCACTCGGCCTGCTCCAGAGCTTCAAACGATCTCCTCTTTCTCCGTGTCCCATTGGACCGTGCGACCCTGGCGCAGCGATGCGATCGCCATTTGGCAGGCGATCGCGGAACTATAGCCCAGCTCGAAGGGGCAATTGGGCTGTTTGCGGCTGCGGACACAATCAAAGAAATTACTCATGTGAGCTTCGGTATCCGCTTCATCCGAGCCGACGATGTTGGCTTCGCCCCCGACCGCTGAGGAGGGTTGAGCTTTTTGCGCGGCGTGACCGCTTTGCGGCAGATAGCTCAAATTATCCACAACGCGTAGCACGGTCCCTTTCTTTCCAAGAGCCAGGTCGTTTCCGTCCTCGCCATAGTAGTTGTTGCCGAACATGGAATTCCAAGTGAACAGCAGATTTTCCGGCTGATCCATGCAGACATTCATGGTGTCGGGGACTTCCATGTCCGGGGAAAGATAGTTATAGCCAACCATCGTGACGCGGCGAGGAACCTTGAGCCCCAGCACTTTGTACCAGAACGCTACCTGGTGGACCATATTCTCAAAAACGTTTCCGCCGGAATAATCCCAAAAAAATCGCCAGTTGATGAAGCGCTGTGGATCGAAATCGTGAGGCGCTGCTTCGCCCTCGAACTCTTTCCAAACAACATGTTCGAGATTGCAGTCAGGGGGGATTGCCCGTTTCCATCCCCCGTAAGAACTGTTGCGATAATGATGCGTGTGAACTGCCGTGATGGTCCCCAAGCGATCTGGCGTGGAGAGTTCCCGCGCGCGTCGGAAGGCTTTCCCGCTCACGGACTGGACCCCCACCTGAACCACACGATTCGATCCTTCCATGGCGCGGCGCATACGGCGCGCATGGTCGGGATTGAAGGCCATGGTCTTTTCCTGATAGACGTCTTTGCCTGCCTGAATGGCGGGAACGAAGTTGAGGGCATGCTGGTGTTGGGGGGTCGCGATGAGCACGGCATCGACGGACTTGTCGTCGAGCAAACGGCGAAAGTCGGTGTAGGTCTGAATGCCCGGAGCGATGCGCTTCACTTCGTCCAGGCGGCGTGAATAGACGTCGGCGACAGCGACGGCTTGGGTATCGGGCGCGCGCAGAGCGGCCTTGAAGATATCCATTCCGCGGCCGCCGGCGCCGATGAGGCCAAAGCGGATGCGGTCGTTGGCACCGAGGACGCGAGCCGGCGGCAACATCGATGAGCCGGCGAGGGCGGCGACACCTCCGCTAAGTTGATGGATGAAACGGCGACGATTGAGCATGACTTTAACTCCTATGGGTCACACGGAAGAATATTTCCTGCAAAGGGCTTTGATTTTGTCGACTAGCTTGGGTACGCCCGCGGAGGGATCCTCTTCCCCTTCATATTCCGCGGACATAAAGCCTTTATAGTTGGACCGCGCGAAAATCTGCCAAACGCGGTCGAGGTCCACGGTTTGCCCGTCTGCGAAGCGGTCGCGGATGTGCGTGTGCGTGGCATAAGGCACGGTCGCCTCGATTTGCGCGTAAGCATCGGCGTGCGCGGCGGGGATGAAATTGGTTATGTCGAGATTTATTCCGAAAGACGGGGAGTCTACGCGATGGACAATCTCAAGGCATGTTTCCGAGTTCTGCGTGATGCCCTCGTGGTCTTCCATGCCCAGTGTGATGCCCTTCTTTCCGGCGTATTCGCAAGCCTGCTTCAAGCTATCCACTGTCCATTCCATTGCCTGTTGAATGGTGGCTCCTGCGGGAAGCTTGCCGGCGAAGACGCGCAGGTGAGGCGCCCCAAGAGATTCCGTGACATCCACCCATTTCTTGATTTCCTGCAAGACTTGGGCGCGCTTGCCCGGTTCGGCCTGCACGGTACTAGCTCCAATGGCTGCGCCGGAAAAGCATACACCGTTTTTGAAGGCCAGTTGCCGGAGAGAAGCCAGGTAGGCAGGGTCGGTGGATTTGAACCAATAGGCGGTCATATCCACGCCATCGATGCCGAGCACGACGGCCTTTCGAATGACGTCCTCCATGGTCATTTTGCCGGCGGCGAGGAGCTTGCTGTAAGAGTAGGCGCAGCAACCCGTGAGCAGCCGCGGCGTTGCTGCAGTTGCCGGCTCTGTGTCTGGTATGGGAGCCCAAGTTCGAGCAACGCGGGCAAGTTCCGGGCCCGCGATAACCGCCGGCCCCGCGGCTCGCAAAAAGTCTCTACGGTCGATCCGCTTTGGCGTCATGGATGGAACTCTCCCCTATCATGGAACCGAACTCTCGCCGGAACAAGCCCGGAGCTGCTTAACGGGCGATTCCGGCTATCGGCCGGAGGCGTGCAAATTCTAACCGCCGCGCGGTAGGGTATCGAGCGTGAAGTCCCCGACATGTTCGTGTTTTTACCAGGGGCCAGCGCATGGCTCGTCCCTTCACCAACGACATCGAAGAAAAATTTCAAATCATTGCCGCCCGCGCATTTCTAACGCTTCGCGGATGGCCCGCGAACAAGACCAAAACAAGACCGGGGAAGGAACGGGAAGGGGAGCTGTCCGTTACCGGACACTCGTCTCCGGGTTCGGACAGTATCGGTGCAGCGCGGCCTGGCCATTACCTCCTAAGTTCATGCAAATGCAAAACTTGCTTCACCGACCTATCTGGTAGGCGGACTGCTAGGATGAGTGTAAAGGGACTGCTTGCGTCTGCTCTCACGGTCTGGAGGTGCTTCTGTGTTTGGCTTTGCACAGGGCGTGCGCCACACGTTCCGCCAACTACTAAAATCGCCGGTTTTCACCGCGGTTTCCGTCCTAACAATCACGCTAGGAATCGGGGCCAACACGGCCATCTTCAGCGTGATGAATGCGGTGGTCCTGCGGTCGCTTCCCGTTCCGAATCCGCGACAACTCGTATATTTCCATCTGAAGAATCAGCCGCTAAGTACCTCGCAGACGGGCTTCGGAGATATGTCCATGTCCATGCCGGTGTTTGAGGCCATGCGCACGCGCCAGGACGTTCTCCAGGAAGTCATCGGCTTTGCTCCGCTGGCTTTTGAAAAAGTGGCCGTGCGAGTCGGGAGCGAACCGGAAGAAGTGTTCGGTGAAATGGTGAGCGGCAACTTCTTCTCGGGCCTGGGAGTGCAGCCCGTTCTAGGCCGCGGGTTCACACGGGAAGACGAATCCACGCACGCCCCCGTTGCCGTTTTGAATTATGCGTGGTGGAAGGGCCGCTTTGGCGGCGACAAGAGCGTTCTGGGCAAGATTATCTACGTCAAAGGAGTTCCGCTGACTATCGTCGGCGTCGCGCCAGGCGGTTTTAATGGCGTAGATCCCGTTCATACGAGAATGGACTTCTGGGTCCCGCTGCAAAACCGTCCCGCATTCAATGCCTGGGGAGCACCGCCAGCCGATTACACGCTCTATGGATCGCCCAACTGGCTGGCACTGGACATGCTCGGCCGCCTGCAACCGGGCATTTCGCCAGAGCAGGCCGCAGCTCAACTCACGCCTGCCTTTCGGAACACGCTGGCGAGGGCGTCGCCGGTGGATCCTCGCGATCAAAAACCGTTGCTCGTTCTTTCCCATGTTCGGGGCCTGGAGAACTTACGCGACGACTATGAAGATCCGCTCCGTTTCTTGATGAGCATGGTCGCGTTGGTGCTGCTGATTGCGTGCGCGAATGTGGTGATGCTGATGCTGGCGCGAAATGCCGGCCGCCTCCCCGAGTTTTGTTTGCGTCAAGCACTTGGAGCAAACGGGAGGGCCCTGTTCCTGCAATTGCTTCAAGAGAACGTGGTGCTGGTGGCCGCGGGCGGAGCTCTCGGCTGGTGGTTTGCCGGCGCAGCCACGCAGGCGCTTACGACCTGGTCTGGCGTGGACATTTTGATTCAGCCGGACGGAAGAGTCTTGCTGTTCACCGCCGGCATCGCCGCCGCGGTCGCCGTGGCATTCGGCCTGGCCCCCATGCCGTTCCTTAGCCGGCTGCCGTTGAATCTTGCGCTGCGATCCGCAGCCGGGGCAGTCAGCGCCGGGCGAAACCGGCTTTGGCGCCGCAAGCTCGTCGTGGCGTTGCAGATTTCCCTTTGCATGGTCCTGCTGTGTGCCGGGGGGCTCTTGTACCGGACGCTGCGCAACCTGAAATCCAGCAACCTTGGGATGCGCACCGCGGGCCTGCTCGTGTTTGGGATCAGCCCGCAGTCCAACATCCGCACGGACGCGGACGCAGTCCGCTTCCACACGGCGTTGTTAGAGCGCATGCGCGCGTTGCCGGGAGTGGACTCCGCGACGATCATGGAAGTGCGTATCGGCAGCGGAGACAGCGATAACGACGGCGTGCTCGTGGACGGGCGTAACCCAGCTTCCGACCGTCCGTTTGCAGGTGTACGCGTGAATCTTGTCGGATCGGCCTTTTTGCATACACTTGGAATTCCTCTGCGGCAGGGCCGGGACATCCAGGACTCCGATACTTCCAGTTCGCCGAAAGTTGCGATTGTCAATCAAACCTTCGTCGATCGCTACCTGCACGGTGTGGAAGCTGTGGGACACCATATGGCGGTGGAAGGGGCTCCGAAAACCGAGTACACCATCGTGGGCGTTGCCGGGAATAGCCGCTACACCCAAGTTCGCGAGGCCGACCGGCCCATGGCGTATTTGCCTTTTGCGCAGACACAGGGAGTGCTGGGGATGCAATATGAGCTGCACACGACCGGCGACCCGAAAATGCTCATCAGCGAAGCGGCAAAGGTGGTTCACGACATTGACCCGAACTTGCCGCTGGAAAAGCCCATGACCCAGCAGGATCAGTTTGAGGAGACCATCTCACGAGAACGGTTGATCGCAAACCTGTCTGTCTTTTTTGCCGGGCTGGCCGGCTTTCTCGTCGCTATCGGGCTTTACGGGACGATCTCCTACGGCATCAGCCGCCGCACCATGGAGATCGGCGTGCGCATGGCGTTGGGAGCACAGCGGCATGAGGTGCTTCGGATGGTTTTGGCGGAGAGCTTGACCGTGGCTGCAGTGGGCCTTGCCCTGGGGATTCCGGCATCTCTGGCAGTAGCCCGGACCTTGCGTTCCATGGTGTTCGGCTTGAGCCCCAACGATCCGTTGACCATTGGTCTGGCCTTGGCGGGCGTCGCCGCGGTCACGCTGGCTGCGGCAATCATTCCCGCGCGCCGGGCCGCGTCTATCGATCCGATGCGCGCGTTGCGGATGGAGTGAGCTAGCGTAGCACTCCGCGAAAGTTTTCAATTCACGATAACCATCGTACGCTCACAACTCGGACGGAGCGCCAGCGATTCATCGAAACCGGCCTCGCGCAAGCCTCTCAAGTACGCAGGGGCTCGGGATTGTGCCCCATCCGGCGCAATTTCGGGAGGTAACATGCCACTCCGGCGGCGGGCGTGCAAATTCGGACGCGGGCGGGGTATGATACGAAGCTCGAGAGTCCCCCGGTAAGGTTTTGTCCTTCGAGGGCCTGTCTTATGGCTCACCGCTTCACTATCGGCGTCGAAGAAGAATTTCAGATTATTGATCCCGCGACCTGCGAATTGCGTTCGCACGTCAGCCAACTGATTTCCCAGGCTTCGCCGGACATTGCGGAACAAGTCAAGCCCGAGTTGCATCAAGCCATCGTGGAAACGGGTACGCGCATTTGCGACAGCGTCAGTGAGCTGCGCATCGAAATGCACCGCACCCGCAGAGAATTGGTGGCCGCGGCGGAGCGCGCGGGGCTACAAGTAGCGGCAGCAGGGACGCACCCATTTTCGAGCTGGATCGATCAGGTCATTTCTCCGGGGGAGCGCTACGAACACATCGTCGAAGAAATGGGACAGCTGGCGAGGTCGCTGCTGATCTTCGGCATGCACGTGCACGTGGCCATGCCGGACAGGCAGACCACCATCGACCTGATGAACGGCGTGCGGTATTTCCTGCCGCACCTGCTGGCGCTTTCGACCAGTTCGCCGTTCTGGATGGGCCGAAACACAGGGTTGAAATCGTTCCGCACCACGGTATTTCGCCGCTTTCCGCGGACGGGCGTGCCGGAGCAGTTCGAATCGTGGAGCGCGTACGAAAATTTCGTGAACCTGCTTGTCAAACTGCACTGCATCGACAACGGCAAGAAAATCTGGTGGGACGTGCGGCCGCATCCGATGTTTGGCACGCTGGAGTTCCGCATGTTCGACGTCTGCACGAAAGTCGGGGAAGCGGTGGCCATTGCGGCGCTGGCGCAAGCCATTATCGTGAAGCTGCACCGTTTGTACACGTTGAACCAGAGCTGGCGGCTGTATCGCCGGGCGCTCATCGAGGAAAATAAATGGCGCGCGGCGCGCTATGGAATCGACGGCAAACTCATTGATTTCGGCAAAGAAGCGGAAGTGGACATGCGGCAACTGATTCCGGAACTGCTGGAACTGGTGGATGACGTGGTTGATGATCTCGGAAGCCGCGGCGCCGTCGAATACGTTCACACCATGGTGAAAGAAGGAACCAGCGCGGACCGGCAACTGAGAGTTTATCGAGAGACGGGAGATATGAAAGCCGTCGTGCGCCACATTGTTGCGGAGACACGCGCCGGCGTGACGGAGCCGCGCACTTCGCCGACACACGCCGTGAATTGAAGCGATTCGCACGCGAGGCAGTCCCACAGTTTCCTGACAGGAGAACGCAAATGAAAAAGGTTGGCCTTCTCTGCGGGCGGGAATACAGCTTTCCCCCGGCGTTTATCGTGCGGGTGAACGAGTTGGGCAAGAAAGACGGAGTGGCCGCGGAATTCGTGAAGCTGGGCGGCACGCGCATGGGCGAGCCGGCGCAGTACAGCGTGATCGTGGACCGCATTTCGCACGAAGTCGAGTATTACCGCGGATTTTTGAAACACGCCGTTCTACAAGGGACCTACGTGATCAACAATCCGTTTTGGTGGACGGCCGACGACAAATATTTCAATTATTCGGTGGCGGCAAAGCTGGGAATCGCCATTCCCAAGACCGTGCTGCTCCCCCAGAAGGGTTATCCGAGCGATGTGGACATCACTTCAGAATCGCTGCACAACCTGGAATATCCGTTGGATTGGGAAGGCATGTTGGACTACGTGGGGCGGCCGGCGATTCTGAAGCCGTTTTCCGGAGGCGGCTGGAAACACGTCTACAAGGTCAACAATAAGCAAGAGTTGCTGGCCGCGTATGACCGGACTTCGCCGTATTGCATGACGCTGCAACAGTTCATTGATTTCACGCAATACGTGCGCTGCTTTACCTTCGGCAAGACGGACATCATTCCCGTTCACTATGATCCAAAGGAACGGAAATATCTGGTTGAGCATGCGTACCTAACTTCGGAATTGGGCGTGCGCATTGTGAAGGACGCGCAAACCATCAGTCAGGCGCTCGGTTATGAAATGAATAGCATCGAATTTGCCATCAAGGATGGCGTGCCCTATGCGATCGATTTTCTGAATCCCGCGCCGGATTTTGAACGCGATCGCATCACGGAATTTTATTTTGAGTTGGTGGTGGAAAAGATGGCGCACCTGGTGATCGACCGCGCGCTTCACGGCCAGACTTATTCGTCCTGGCCGCGCTGGGAGGAAATGCTGGGGATGGGCGTGGCCTCGGGATTCACGGGAGCACCCAGGAGCGCGGTTACGGGACAAAAACCCGCAGCGGTTCCCGCTTGGGGCTCCGCGCAGGGGACGTGACGCAGTGACCACGGCTCCCACACCTTCGGTGCCGTCCCCTACACTGGCCGAAGACTGGCACGAAATCTTGGAGCCCCTGCTGTTGCGCATGCCCGGGCTTCCGGAGGATTTGTTTCGACGCATGAGGAAGGCAAAGCTGACCTTTGGCAATCGCGTCCATTGTCCCTTTCTGCGGCCCTTCTTTCTTTCTCCAGAAGATGAACAACGCGTACGAGGCGTGGCGGAGACCGTTGCGGAACTTGGCGAGCGCGTGGTGGTAGCCGCCTTGGCTGACAAACACGTTTTTGATCAATTGCATTTGCGCGAAGAAGAGGAGCGGCTTGCGCGAATTCACGTTGATTTTGGCCCCGCCAGCACGGCGTCGCGGCTGGACGCGTTTTTGTTGCCTGATTCGCTCAAGTTTGCCGAATACAACGGGGAATCGCCTGCCGGCGCAGGCTACGCGGAGACGCTCGCGGAAATTTTTAGTGAACTTCCGATAATGGGCCAATTTGCCAGGAAATATGAAGTGCACCACTACTCGTTGAGCGCCAAACTGCTCGAGGCGCTGCTCCAGAGCTACAGAGACTGGGGCGGTTCGGCACAGAAGCCGCAAATCGCCATTGTGGACTGGAAAGAAGTGCCAACGTGGAGCGAATTTGAGATTCTGCAAACGCGCTTCGAAAAGATGGGGATTCCCACGCTCATTGCCGATCCGCGCCAACTTGAGTGGGACGGAAAATCTCTGCTTGTGGACGACAAAAAAATCGATCTCATTTACCGGCGGGTGCTGATCAATGACCTTGTGGCCAAGCCGTCGGAGTGTTCCGCGCTGGTCAAGGCTTACAGGACGGGCGCGGTATGCGTGGCGAACAATTTCCGCTGCAAGATTCCGCACGTGAAAGCGTTTTTTGCGGTTCTCACCGATGAGCAAAACGGGAGTCTCTTCTCGCTCAGCGAGCGGGAATTAATTCGCAAGCACATCCCGTGGACCCGCGTGGTGGCCGACGTTCAGACAGCGCATTACGGCGAGCATGTGGAATTGCTCGCGTTCATCCGCGAGCAGCGCGAGAACCTGGTGTTGAAACCTAGTGACGAGTACGGCGGGTCCGGAGTAACGCTCGGATGGGAAACCAGCGAAACCGCTTGGGACGAAGCCATCGAGCGCGCGCTAACTGCGAAGAGTGGTGCGTGGATCGTGCAGGAGCGGATTCCTATTCGCCGCGAGGTCTTTCCCTATATTGCGCAAGCGGGCAGAGTGGATTACCGCGACATGCTGGTAGACTTCGCGCCGTACTTGTTCCGCGGAAAGCTGTGCGGCTTTCTCACGCGCCTCAGCTCGACGGGACTTGCCAACGTCACTAGCGGCGGCGGTCAGGTACCTGCGTTCCGGGTCGCGCCCAGAAGCCCGGCAACGACCTAGCCAACCTAGCCTGCAACCAACACCTTGATTCTGACCGTCCATTGGGGCAGTAGAAAGAAAGCCACCGCACGGAAACCACTCCGCTAGAAAATCTGCGAGATTCAAGTAAACTGATTTGGATGGACTTTGGTGCTCCCAATCCTGAGCTGATGCGCGGCGCACGGAACGCCGTTCAGACCTGCCTCGGCGTGCGCGCGGGCGAGCAGGTCGCGTTGATTGCCGATGAGGCCAGCCGCAGTGTAGCCGCGAGCATTTCGGCAGCGCTGGACAAACGCAAGGCGCGCAGGACCGGATTCTTGCTGGAAGCTCTAGGCCCGCGGCCGATGGCAGCCGCCCCAGCGGAGGTCTTGAACGCGCTCGAAACAGCCGACGTTGGCGTGCTCTGCATGACCCCGCAGCCGGGCGAGCTTGCGGCGCGTATGGCCATCGTGAAGGTTGTCGAGCGCCGCCAGATTCGTTACGCGCACATGGTCGGCGTGACTCCGCAGATCATGCAGCAGGGGATGCGCGCGGACTATCGCATCGTGGACCGCTTAAGCGACAAGTTGCGCGAGCGCTTACTGCGCGCGAAAACGCTGACAGTAAAGACCGAGGCTGGCACGCAATTTGCCGCGCACTTCGACCGGCGGCTCGATTGGGTGAAGACGAGCGGGCTCATCAACCCGCGCTATTGGTCCAATCTGCCAGCCGGCGAAGTTTTCACCACCCCTGCGACCGTGGACGGAACTTTCGTTTGCGACGCCACCGCGGGCGATCACTTCAACGGAAAATACGGGGACTTGCAGTCCACGCCGCTCACGCTGACCATTAAAGTCGCGCGGCTCGTGGACGTTGCGTGCGCGCGAAAGGATTTGGAGCAGGAGTTCTGGGACTATTGTCATACCGACGAGAACAGCGATCGCGTCGGGGAGTTGGCGTTTGGAACCAATCTCGGTTTGACGGAAATGATTGGGGTTCTTCTTCAGGACGAAAAGTTTCCCGGTGTGCATCTCGCGTTTGGCGATCCTTACGGCAGCCAGACGCACGCCGATTGGAAATCCACCACGCACGTGGACGTGCTCACGCGCCAATGCGACGTCTGGATCGATGACGACCAGGTGATTGATAAAGGCCGCTATCAACTCAACCACCTTGGGCTAGGGTAAGCCTGCCGCGACGAATTCATTCCGACCCGCGACTGTCCCATGTATGCTTAGGAAGATTTGTGTAATATCACGCGTGGGCAGTGCGTAGTTCTGCTGCAAAACACGACACTCCTGCAAGGAGCCAGTGATGCGAAACCAAATTGTGGGTACGACGATGCCAGTCCTGGAGTTTGTGCTGGACCCCAATGACGCAATCATCTCGGAGGCGGGCCAGCTTTCCTGGATGGGCAGCTCGATTCAAATGACCACGCACACGCAGTTCGGTGGCGGCGGAGGCGTTTGGGGCGCGCTAAAGCGGGTTGCGGGCGGCGGAACGCTGTTCATGACGGAATATCGCGCCCTGGGAGCGCCAGGCGAACTGGCATTTGCCACCAAACTTCCCGGACATATTGTGCCCGTCGAGGTCGGAACGGGCCGTGAATATATGATTCACCGCCACGGGTTTTTGTGTTCCACGCCGCAGGTTCAAATTGGTGTGGGGTTTCAGCAATCCCTAGGCGCAGGGATCTTTGGAGGCAGCGGGTTCGTACTGCAGCATGTGAGCGGACAGGGCACCGCATGGATCGAGCTTTCCGGGGAATTGATCGTGAAAGACTTGCAGCCGGGAGAGTTGCTGCGCGTCCATCCGGGCCATGTCGGGGCGTTCCAAGCCAGCGTGAATTTCCAAATCACCACGGTGCCTGGCATCAAGAACATGATCTTTGGAGGTGACGGAATTTTTCTGGCGTCCTTGAGGGGACCGGGCCGCGTGTGGCTGCAGACTCTGCCGATCGCCAAACTTGCGCACGAGCTGATGGAATACATGCCGATCGAGTCCGCGAGAAGCCCACAAGCCAACGTGGTTGGCGGAATTGTGGGCTCCATCTTAGGAGACTCGGACTAGGAAGCAAGCGCGAGAAAATTCCTTGCGAATTCCAGACAAGCGAAACGAGAGATGAGCCGTGGGAATTTCACGATCTCAGGCTTCCCACGGGTTGACGACGGTCACAGATAGATCTTTGAAATCGGAAGTATTGTGCGTCGCCAGCGTAGCGCGAGAAGCCAACGCGATGGCCGCGATCATGGTATCCCTCAATTCCACCGGGCGACCCTGGCGTCTCCGTAAGGCCATTAGTTCCGCCGCTTGTTCCGCCGCCGCGATGTCGAAAGAGGCGTAGCGCCCTTCAATTTCTTCCCTCAGTACAGCTTCGACCTCTTGTGTCATCTGTTCGCGTCGCCGACCCGGCGGCATACTCTGAAGTCCATATCGGATTTCCATGGGAGTGATGGAAGTGGTCCAGATCGAGGATACTGGCTGGCGGTCAAGCCACCGTACAACCGCCATTTCGGGCTCCGCGCGCGTCAACGCCGAAAGCGCTTTCGTATCCAGGATAATCATTCCGCGAAATCCGGAGGCTCGATCGTGAAACCCTTCAGTTCGGGGAATTCCTCACCTTTTCTGAGCCCAATCCTACGGAAGCGAGATGCGATCCGTGTACCCAGACCTTTGCGGCTGGATCCCTCGCTCTTTGCCGCGTCGCGCAAAATTTCGCGAACTTCTTCTTCCATGCTGCGGCCGTTGCGCTTGGCGCGCCGCTGGAGCTTGCTTTTCACGGCGTTCTCGATATTCCTCACAACCAACTGTGCCATCACCCCCCCCCTACAAATCGCGACATCATGATATCTGCTTGCGTGCCGCCGCCCCCCGCACTGCAGGCTTTTTCTCGGCAAGGCCTTCAGAAAAGGCGCGAGATGTATTCGCGCATCTGGTGCCTCCAGTAGGGCCAGTCGTGGCCGCCTTGAGGTCCCCAGTTGTCGAGCGAGTGGCGGATGCCTTTGCTGGACAGCACTTCGGACAGACGGTAGGTGGGCCCGCTGTTCTCCCAGGGGCCTGTGCCCGTCGTGAGGTGAATGTCGCAACTGGCGATCTGCTCGTAGAACCAGGGATCGCCCATGTTGGAGAGGTAATCGACCGGGTTGTTGAAATAGAAATTGTCGTCGTACATGCCGTCCATGAAATTCCGCAGATCGTAGACGCCGGACATGGCGAAGCAGCGCTTGATTACGTCGGGATGCTTGAAGAGCGAATTTGCCGCGTGGTAGGCGCCGAAGGAAGCTCCCATCGTGGAAATGGCGATGCCCTGCGTCTGGCAATTGTTCCAAATGAACGGCACGACTTCTTCCCGCAGGTAGGAATCGAACATCGCTTGCACATAGCTGCGGTGAAACGGATGCGCGCCTTTGTTGTAAAAGCTCAGGCCGTTGATCGGGTCGACCGTGTAGAGCTTAATCTTGCCGCCATCGATGAAGTCGCCAAGCGCGCCCACCATGCCTTGGCCTTCGAGTTCCCATTCGTCGCCAGCGCTCGTGGGAAAGCCAAGCAAAGGCGGGCCCCAGTGGCCGTAGACCACCACGCCAAGCTCCAACCCGAGCCGCTGGGAATACCAACGCTGATATTCGCGTTTCATTGATTGCCTCTTGCTTGCCGCGGGGAGGGAAAGTATGCCAGCATGAGCGGGTTCCGAGCAATGACACAGCAAGACAGCGCGCGCGCCGAAACATGCCGCGGATTCTAGCGTCTTGACTGGCGTAATCACATGCAAAAAATAGGAGCCAACGCTCATGGCCGCAACCACAACGACTTCCAAGCCAAGTCCCGAACGCATTTTCAACACCATGATCGCGTTTCAGGAGACGGAAGCTCTGAAAGCAGCGATTGAATTGGACATTTTCACGGCGATTGCAGAAGGAGCTAACACTGCCGCGGCGCTGGCCGCGAAAACCGGAACTTCCGAACGCGGCATGCGCATCCTATGTGATTACTTTACGGTGAAAGAGTTTCTGACCAAGAAGGGAGAGAAGTACGCTCTGACGCAGGAAGCGGCCACCTTTTTGAATCGCCACTCCCCCGCCTGCCTGGCCACGATGGTCGATTTTCTGGCCAGTCCCTGGAGCCGAAAGAATTTTGGCGCGCTGGCGGAAGCCGTGCGCAAAGGAGGAACGGCGAACGGAACAGGAGACCATACCAAGCCGCATGAAGAGGTGTGGGTCAATTTCGCGCGGTCCATGGCGCCGCTGACGGTGGCTAGTGCGGAGTTTATTGCGGGACTAACAGGCACAGTAGATGGCAAGCCTTGCAAAGTCTTGGACATCGCGGCCGGGCATGGGATGTACGGAATCACGGTGGCGAAGCGCAACCCCAATGCGCAGGTCGTTGCGGTGGACTGGCCTGCAGTGCTGGAAGTGGCCAAGGAAAACGCCAGGAAGCTCGGCTTGGCGGACCGCCATACGACACGGCCGGGCAGCGCCTTTGAGGTCGAATTTGGCAACGGGTATGACTTCGCTTTGCTGACAAATATCTTTCATCATTTCGATGTGCCCACCTGCGAAAAACTAATGCGCCGCGTGCATGCCGCTTTGAAGCCCGGCGGCAAGGCCATCACCCTGGAATTTGTTCCAAACGAAGACCGCGTCTCACCGCCCCACGCGGCTGCGTTCAGCCTGGTGATGCTAGCGGGTACCGACGCGGGAGATGCCTATACCTTCGCGCAATATGAGAAAATGTTCGCCCACGCGGGATTCGCGAAAACGACTTTGCATCCGATTCCGGAAATGCCGCAACAGGTTCTGCTCTCAGAAAAATAGGAATCCCTCATGAAGAAAAAAGCGAAACCGGCACCAAAG
>QHYJ01000015.1 GCA_003223255.1 Acidobacteriota bacterium
CGTAGCAGGTGACAGGCCGTGGAATGTCGAATCACATGGGGGCTCACGCGCTTTCCCTGCAGCGAGGGCATTTGTTTACTGGCTCTCTCCGCTATCCGTTCGACGAGAGTGTGGATGCCAAAACGGGTGATGGGCGCACCGCGAACATTGAGGAACACTGCAGCCTCGCGTGGTCCTTCCAGACGGCGTCCCAGCAAGGCGCGCAGGGTCTTGGCGGTGTGAGGCCACAGAGGGCAAAGCCGGATCTTGCGTCCCTTGCCCAGAATCCGAACAAAGGGTGCGGTTCCGAGATCCAGATCCCCTACCGTCAGCTGAGCGGCCTCACTGGCACGAGCGCCGGCGTTATAGAGGAATAGGAGTAACACGTAGTCCCTCTGGCCCTGGAGACGGTGTCGATCCGGAGTGGCGAGGAAAGCGTCCATTTCTTTTTTCTCGAGATACGATATCGTCGGCACAACCGTTTTGCGCAAAGGCACGGCTTCGACGTGCGTCGCCAAGTCGACAAGTTCGGGAACACAGTGGCTGATGAAGCGGAAGAGTGAGCGAATCGCAGTGAGACGCTGGTTGACAGTTGCCTGGGAGTTTTGCTCCTTCTCAAGGTAAGTCAAAAAGTTCCGCACTACCTCTGCAGTGACATACTCGACGGTTAGATGCGTAGGATTGATGCCATAACGCTTGGCGATGAATCGTAGCAGCAGGCGGATGGCATCTCGATAGCTCTTTTGTGTATTGCGACTCAAGTTGCGGTCGACAATCACGCTTTCCAGCAGGAAGCGTCGTACGAAAGAACCGAGGAGATGGGAGTCAGGCATCGGGATCCTCCGGGGGCTGGGCGTAACGCTCGAAGCGACGCGATGCCTCAGTTAAAAGTTCGTGGGTCATACTTGAATCCGTCGTGAATTTAGCTGTTTTGCCGTCACGATACCAGGCGACCAAACAGTGAACCGCAAACGTCGCCCGGAGATCATGAAGTCGAGGGTGCCAGCGGTCCGTGGAAGTTCGTCGAATCCCGGCTCGCTTCCGCAAACGCGCAAATCCGACCTCGATCTGCCAAAGCTGAATTGGCATCCCGGTACGGGTCGAAAAGAAGCTGGGGGGATGTTCATCCTGCGGGCGAACAGGTTGACGCTGTTGAGCGTAGCGGGCGAGCGCGGCGGCCAGGCCTGCTCCGATAGGGATCAGGCGCGACTTGAAGAACTTTGTGTTCCAGACGGAAAGCACCCGGTCTTGTAAGTTGACGTCGCAAGGGCGCAACCGCAATGCTTCTCCCGCTCGAAGCCCTGCTCCATAGAGCAAGAGAATGATGGTTCGGAGCGACTCAGGCTCAAGCCGTGTGCGAGGGTTCCTCTCCTGAGCAGCCGCCTCTAGTAGTCTTCGAAGCTCATCGTGCGAGTAGATGTGAGGACGGAAAGTGCGTTGGATGCGTGGGGCTGGATCCTGGAACGGGGAGTTGACGAGGATCCCTCGAGAAACAAGATAGCGAAAGAAGCCGCGCAGAGATTCATGCTTTCTTTCCCAGAAGCGGGTAGGAAGGCCTTTGCCGCGGCAAAACGTCCGACAGTACTCTGCCGTGATCGCCTCGAGACAAACATCACCCAAGGCACGGCTGAAGGAGCGCAAGATCCCAGCGTCTACGGAAAAGACTGCCCCCAGGGAGCGCTTCAAAGCCACGTAATTTTCAATGGCCGATGAAAGTTTCATAGCAAACCTCCCAAGTCTTCCATCGCCACCAAGCGCAAGGAGGTCAGGTCGACCTTCGCATAGATCCGAGTGGAATCCGGACTCCGGTGTCCCAAATGGTCCCCGATCTCTTTCAGGCTGAGCCCAGCATTGACCAGTCGACGGGCGCAGGCGTGCCGAAGTGCATGAGGTCCACGGCTCTTCCTCGGCCCTGCCACCGGCAGAAGACGGCGGCTCACAAGGTTGTAAAGACCGCCGGTCGAGAGGGATCGGAAAGGGGCATTCAAGGTCACAAATACAGAGCGACTGTTACACTTCGGCCTACCCCGGCGTAGGTAAAGAGCAATCGCATTCCCTGTGTATGGCTGGAAGCGATCTCTTTTCCAATCGATGTCGTCGAGTTGGAGGCGTCGAACCTCGCCCGAGCGCAACCCGTAGACAACGAGCAGAAGCAACATGGCGCGGTCACGTAGCTGAAATGGTTGATCTTCCGATGAGTCAGGAATGATGCCTTTGATCTGTTCCCACGTCGGTCCTAAGGGGACTCCCTCGTATCGGTAGATCCGGGGAACCAGAATGGAATCGGCCAAACCCGGCCGGGTTCTTCCCCTCATCTCGCAATAACGAAACCATGCGCGTAAGACGCTCGCAGTCGTTCTCAGGGAAACACGGCTCCACGTTTGGCCGAGGTGCTTGAGATATGCGTCGATGTGATCGGGAGTTAGGCCTTCGAGAGAATGACTCTGTTGATGCAGATAGGAGAGGCACTGCTGGATGTGCCAGTGATGCTTGTTGCGCGTCGCCGACGCCAACCCACGTCCTTCGCACTTTACCTTAAGGAAATCTTCAACCAGCGCATCATATGGACCTGGCGGTGGATCTGGGTCGTGGGCCAGGCGGCCAAGCCGTTCTAAAAAGCTGTGGGCAACGGAACAGAAGTTCTCCTTCGGCCAACGAGGAGTGTCCGCCCATCCTTGTTTCACTCGTCGCGCTGCCCAAGAAGCGGCGATGGCCTCGAGCTCGGTAGCTTTGAAGCAATAGTCCCGGGGATATTGCTGGATCATATTGCTGGATCGCCCGAGCGATGGATAAGCAGTAGCGAGCCTCTCTGATCACAGTGCCCGTGGCGGTGCCACGATCCTTCAGGTGTTGCAGGTATTCCTGTCGCTCTGGGGCGAGCGGTCCTTCGCGATGACGTCGCAGAGCAGTGGGACGTGAGAAGATCTCTTCAAACATGGTGTGCACCTCCTAGGGGGAGGATGACACACCATGTGCAGGCGCCGAATTATGTGGCCAAGTTGAGAGTCAATGTGTTGAGGGCTAAAGGCTTAAAAAGACTTGGCCACATCTTGCACTTCGCCACATTGTACTGGGGTAAACCCACCGTACGGAATGATAGGGCAGAGGTCCTACTTACCACTACTGATGGCAAGATGGTGTACCACGGTCGCGCAGACGACCTTCTCGTTCGCAAAGATAGCAATCTGCAGCCAGTTAGCTTCAACATCGGCCTGCGCCGGCTAGGTTGGCGGGAAATTGGGCCGGCAGACATGGATGTGCCGAAGGACTTTATACCTGGTGCAGGGGCGGCGTTGGTCTATCAGGGTCTTCCGCTTCCACGTCATCTCTATGAAAGAGTTAAGGACCAGCCGCTGCATCTCGAGATAAATTATTCGTTGACTCTCCTTAACAGCAATACCTACAACATCCCAGCCTTGGGCGGAGATACGCTAGTGCCCGCTGTAGGACGTTGCAGGACACAAATGGATGACGACGGTGACGACGTACTACTTCGTTGTATTCAGGCCGGAGGCGAGTCAAACTGCGTCGCGTTTTTCCTGGAACACGCGCCTTCCGGACGCCGGAACCCGATAAGGTTTGGTTGCTGGCCCAATTACTCACCATATTCGGCGCAATATACGCCTGATTCCCTGACGCGTTTCGAAGGGGCCGCCCCGTTTCGAGATCTCTCTGGATTGGCAAAGTATCCGGTGGATGCCGCGAAACTCCCAGAGTCGCGAGTAGTGCTGCGGATATATCAGCCGCAGGAACACTTCACCCGGCGATTGGTCATCCCCGAGATTCACTTAAGCGATTGGGAATCGCTGGAACATGATCGAGCGGTAGCAAGCCGGTGATCCCCGCTGGCACCGAACGGAACGGTCGCAAAACGGACCGGAAACGGCTCTGGCAAGTACAGACAAGGTTCCGGACGGATTTGGGGAAGCCGGAAGGTATTCAAGGCTCGCCGGCTTGCTCCTTGACCACGCTTCGAGGATTCTTGTCCTCGCGCAGCCCGGCAAACTTCGAATGTCGCAACCTATCGATTACG
>QHYJ01000138.1:0-2383 GCA_003223255.1 Acidobacteriota bacterium
CTTGCGGGGCAGTTCGGCAATACCGGTCGAGACGTTCTGCGCGGCCCCGGAATCAACAACTGGGACATTGGTTTAGGCAAGGATTTTAAGTTCAGCGAAAGGGTCACCTTCCAGTTCCGGACGGAGGCGTTCAATGTGTTTAATCATCCCCAGTACGGATTCGATCCGTTCACCAGTACCGGAATCGGGCCCCCTGTGGGAGTCAACCCGAACAATCCTGGCTTCGGCGCTGTTCAGGCAGCACGTCCGGGACGAATTCTCCAGCTCGGAGCCAAAGTCATCTTCTAGCATTTGAAGCAATTCCACTACCGCAAGGGCCGCGGTGACGGCTCCTTTCCGAAGTCGCCAGGTCTCCTTGGCCTGGCGGATTTTGGCGCCTCTGCTCAACAAGCGCAGCAATTTGAGGCCAGCCATGGCCGTGGCATGGCTCCGACGCGTGCGCTACACTGCAAACAACGAGGTGGGCAGTGAAAAAGCTCGAGATCTGGCAAGCAGTGTTCGCTCTTACGGCCCTCATGTGCGCGTTCGAGCAGCCCAAACAGGAAAACACTGCGGAGCGTTACGCGACCGAAGGGCAGGCGGCATTGACCGCAGGGCACTATGAGGATGCGGAGAAGGCCTACGCGAAGCTCCGAGTACTACAACCTAGCGTCGCCGAAGTGCACGCTAATCTAGGTTTGATCTATTTCAAGCAGGGCAAGTTCGAGGACGCCGTCCATTCACTCCGTAAGGCGCTGAAGCTGAAGCCCACATTGACAAAGTCGGACAACTTGTTGGGCATGTCGCTTTCGGAACTGGGTCGGTACGCGGAAGCCCTCCCGAGCCTCCAGAACTGCCTTCGCCGCGCCGCCGAGCCCGAAATCAAGCGCATGTGCGGACTGGAGCTATTGCGCGCCTACACAGGTTTGAAACGCGACAAGAATGCCGTTGAGGTGGCGTTGGAGCTGAACCGGCTCTACCCGGACGATCCCGAGATTCTGTATCAAACCGGCAAGATCTACGGTAATTTCGCGTTCCTGACCATGTGGAGGCTTGCGCAAGTAGCCCCCCATTCCGCGTGGCGGCATCTGGCAGCGGGCGAAGCTCAGGAGAGCCAGGGCTCCCATGACCAGGCGATTCAGGAATATCGGGAAGTGCTCAGGCTCGAACCCAGCCGCCCGGGCATGCATTACCGGATCGGCCGCACGCTGCTCTCGCGCTATTGGCAGCGGCATTCACCGGAAGACCCGGCCGAAGCGCAAAAGGAGTTTGAGTTGGAGCTGCAGTCCTTCCCAAGCAACGCAAACGCTGCGTATGAACTTGGCGAACTGCAGCGGAGAGCGCGACACACAGACGAAGCCGAGAAGTACTTCAGGCAGGCGCTCGAGTATTATCCGGGCTTTGCCGAAGCGCACTTGGGATTGGCCGCCGTGCTGATGGAGAAGAAGGAAACCGAACAGGCCCTCGTCCACGCCCAGAAGGCGGTTGCCGCAAATCCAGAGAATGAAGTTGGCTGGTATCGTCTGGCGCAGATCCAGAAGGCCTTGGGCAACACCACAGCCGAGGAGAAGGCCATCGCGGAGTACCAGCGCCTGCACGACGAAGCTACCCGACAGAAGGGCTTCGAACCTGCAGGCTCCCCGTTCTCTTCTCCGTCGGAAGTAACCAAGCAAACGGCGGATCCATCCTCTGACCACTAGCGGCGCGTCTGGGTGCTATGGGAATGTCACCACAGCTACAGAGTAGCCATTGAGCTTAGTCACGTCAGTGGCTAGCTTAGCAGTTGCTGGTGGCTGAAACCCTGTGGTCTGGTCTACATATTCAATCTGCCCACCACTGGCCCCCGGAATGGTGACGTCGAACGTGCGATCACGTTTATTGACCAACAGCACGCGCTTCCTGCCGTCGTGCGTCATGAATGCCTGCGAGTACACGTAGGGATGATTGGGCGCCTCTATCTCGACAAGCTTGTCCCAAGGGCCAATGTTGTCGTGAAGCAGCTTGAGTACCCAAAACCGCGCATTGGGCTTGCCGTTGTTCCAGTCGACCATGGAAACGCTGGGAAACTGGGTGGGATAGCCAACCAGTTGCGATTCGCCAGCGACGTCAACGCCGATCTTCGTAAGTTCGCCGAAGATGTAGGCGTACATTGAGCCGGCCAGATTCCAGTAAGACTTCGGGACCGCGTGGGCGACGTGGCCCGGCTCTGCCTGAGCGAGGTCATCGGCGGAAATCACTCCGAGTTCATCAATCGTTGTCTTGGTCTCCGGCGAGAGGCGCTTGCGAATCGCTTCCACATAACGAACCGTCTTCAGAAACCCTTCTGCTTGATCAAAGTAAGTGAACGGCTCAACCTCCGGTGTCTGGTCGGGCGTAGGGACGGCATAGAAATGGTAGGAAATGA
>QHYJ01000138.1:2436-3987 GCA_003223255.1 Acidobacteriota bacterium
ATGGCGAGTACGACCTCATCGTAGAGCCGGGTGTACGTCTCGACATCAATGTGATGCTCGAATTCGATTTCGTTCAGGACCTCCCAGTAAGGGATCGAGTAGTGATAGCCGGACTCATGGCCTTTGCCGAACTCGTCGGTGAACCCGCCTTTCGTGTACCACGCCAGCAGCCGGGCGTAATAATCGGCAACCTCCTGCATGCTGGGATCGCGCAGCTCGGTTCCTTTTTCGTATTCCCAGGTGACTTGGTTCGGGTCGGCGGGGTAGGACACCGGCTTATCGGTCTTGTACATCCACTGGGGAATGGTACTGAAGTTGAGAATCACCGAGTGACCTTTGGTGGCTTCGAGAAAATCGATGGTCATCGGATCAATCACGGAGAAATCCCACGAGGTTTTGCCATCTTTGGGAGGTTCTAGTTCGGCAACTCCCAGCTTGGGATACGGCAGCCACGGTACATAGCGCACGTACTCGGCCCCAAGATCATGTAGCGCCTTGTAGGCCTCGTCGTGAACGGGAGTGCCGCGGCGCAGTGGAGGATTGACGACAACCTGCAGCGTGGGCGTGGTCTGCGAGACGCGCACGACCTTATCCCAATGAACCACGATTTTGGCTTGGGGATCCTGTGCCCGGAGACTTGGAGATGTGATACTCGCGAACGCGAGGAAGACAAGCGCCCGCCGACTGCTGCTCATAACCATCACCTCCGCGGGTGGAAGTTCGCATCTGGCGACTTTCTGACAACCTCGACTCATTCGCGAGGTGCAAGAAGCCCGGGAATGAATAGTTGCATCCGCGCCACCGCCGAGTCAAAAGGCCATCGGTGGCGTTACGATGTTTTGCACTGAGAAACCGGTTGAACTGCTTCAAGGCCTAGCGTCTACCCCTGTCGAAGCTTCAGGCCACCTAAATAAAGATGACCTGTTGCGGTAGAGGCCGACCAGGGAACTTCGAAGGCATTTTTCGCAGAGCAGAACACCCGGACTCCGTTGCTTCGGGCTTGCTCCTCTTAGAGAGCGACCGATAGTCTCCGCAGGTTCGAGGTATGTCGCAGCACGATTCTCTCGGCAATGACGGCTAACGCTCCGCATAATTCGCTGAAACTAGGCATTTTCGGTGTTGGCCTGGAGGCTTACTGGTCCCAGTTCCTCGGTCTCGAAGCACGTTTGCGCGGATACCTGGAGGAAGTTGCCGAGCGAGTTGCCCGGCCCGGCGTTGAAGTCGTCAACCTGGGGCTGGTGGATACTCCCGACAAAGCATTTACCGCGGGGCATGATTTGCGCCGAGCCGATGTCGACCTGATTCTGCTGTACGTCACCACCTATGCGCTTTCCTCGACCGTGCTGCCTGTGGTCCGCCGGGCCAAGGTGCCGGTGATCATTCTCAATCTTTCTCCGGGGACCGCCATTGATTACGCAAAGCTCAACCATATGGGTGATCGGACGAAGATGACCGGCGAATGGTTGGCTTTCTGCTCGGCCTGTCCCGTGCCGGAAATCGCCAATGTTTTCGAGCGCACCGGAATCCCGTTCTTTCAGGTGAGCGGGATGG
>QHYJ01000142.1:0-14077 GCA_003223255.1 Acidobacteriota bacterium
TTTCACTGGGTGGCACGAGCCGTGTGACCCGAGACGGTCAAGCACGGATCTGTGAGGGCCTCGGGGTGAAATTCCCCGGGGCTACTCGGCGCGTCAGGTCAACTGGCGTCCCTACCGCGACCCCTGAAAGAAAACGGCTCAGGAGTGGAGTCTCCTAAGCCGTTGTATCTAAACTAGAAAATGGTTGCGGGGGTCAGATTTGAACTGACGACCTTCGGGTTATGAGCCCGACGAGCTACCAGGCTGCTCCACCCCGCAGAAGCATCATAACACACAACTCAGATTTTTCTGCAAATGCCCTTTGCACGGGTGGTAAAGCGCGCCTAGCGCCTAGCTGGGCCCGGAACCCGTTAGTAAAGTCTTCGGCTCTCGGCAACGGGTGACGGTCGGTTACCAAGTTCGCAGGCATCTCAAGAGTTCGCCCTGCTGCGAGCATCAGGAAACTAAGCTGAGATCGTTAGAGAGGAAGAATCAGCCCGGAATTTCTCGTGTTTTCGGCTACAGGTCTAACCCGAGAATTGTGGCTCAGGCTGTAGCGCCGAACGAAAACAAACTACCACTCGTTATAGGGAGTGCCTTCGAGGGAAACTCTCGGAGAATTCGAATGCACGTCCACCATTCCTGTGGTGGTCTGATCGGGACTCAAGACCACGCTGTCGAACTGCGGCACCCAATCCTTGGCATTCGTCATCGGGTCGATTGGCACCGAGCGGAGGTAACCGGCCTGTTGCAGATCGTCAACCGACTGCGGCGCAGCCTGTTTGTCCAGGGTGTAGTTGTCGATGGCATCACGGATCGTTCTCAGGTCTGTTTTCAGTACTGCTTCTTTGGAATGCTGCACGACTTTGTCGTACCGAATCGCGGCGATGCCGATGAGAATCGCGATGATCGTCATGACGATCATCAGCTCGAGAAGCGTAAACCCGAGTGTTCGCCGTTCGCCGCGGCTTGTTCGTAGCGGCCATGACGACAATCGATGGTGCAAGCGCATGTTCACGTTAAATCCTTCCTTCATCACCAGTCCGCGTATTTCGTTCCGTCCAGCGCCGTGCCCGTGGATTGAGAATACACGTCAAAAACGTTTTTGCCCCCCCAGTGCCGCGAGTCGGGATCGTCCTGCACGGCGCGCAGCCCCCAGTCGGCTTGGCCGGTCATAGGATCTATGGGAATCTTGCGCAAAAAACGGATCCTTTTTTCGCCGCTGTCGCTACTGCCGCTACCACCAATCGTGCCGATGTTGCTGCCAAGCGGCACGCCATTCACCAGCGTTTCGAGATCCGGTGGATAGCCTTCGCTTCCGAGCTCGACGCGAATCTGATTGTGATCCGCCGCGTCTTTGTAGCGGTCAATGGCGTCGCGAATTTCATCCAGATTGTGGCGAAGCGTAGCTTCTTTTTCTCGAACCGCCGCGAACCGGGCGATCGGCAGCGCCGCGGTCGATAGAATCAGCAGGATCGAGCAGGTCAGAATCAGCTCCAGAAGAGTCACGCCCGCCTGCGAGCTCCTTGGCCGTCTGCGGTTGCGCCTTCGAATTGAAACCTTTACTAACATCTCAAAATAAATTCGACTACGGCTGGACTTGCAGAGTTGCCTGGCTCGTGACCAACGGGATGGACTTCTGCTGCGAGTCTTTCGCGTTCACTTGCACGATGGACAAAGTCGAAGAGCCCGGTGCCAGGGCCTTCACCACAAGTCCCAGGAGCGTGCCGCTGCCGTTCACCCCCGGCGTGTTGGGCTGGCGAGTCGCGGAAATAATGTATTGCCCCTTGTCCTTGAAGGGCTGAGACACAATCGCGATTTCCTGCGTGCCGCCGGAGAGAAAGCCGCCATGCTGCACTTCCTCAACGCTGATCACCGCGGGGTTGTACTGCAACAGCAAAGGAATGGAGAAAAGATCGTTCACGTTTTCCACCACCACGCCCACCGTGGCGGTTTGCCCCGCCTTGAGCGTGAGGCTTTGCGGTTCAAAGCGCATCTTTGCAACGTTGCTAGCTCCCTGCGCCGCTGGTGTGCCCGCTCCTGAAGCCGCACTTGCTGGAGGCTGTTGCTGGGGTGACTGTGGCTGCGGCGTTTGTGGCTGCGGGGGTTGTGGGGGCGGCTGCGTTTGCTCGGGTTGCGGCGCGCGAAGCTCGCTCTCGCGCTTGGTTTGCACTACGGTTTCCGTGCCGGACAGCATCGGCCGCAAATTCAATTTGGTCCAATCAGGCATCCGGACAATGCGCGGCGTCAGCACAATCAGCACTTCATCGTCCACATGTTGCACCTTGTTATCGGAAAAAAGGTGCCCGAGAATCGGGAGTTTTGCAAAACCCGGCCAGCCGCTGATGGTTTTTGAGTCCGTGCGCTCAATCAAACCGCCAAGAATATTGACCTCGCCATCTTTGAGGCGGATTTCGTGTTCGATCTTGCGCTGACTGATCACTGGTTGCGTAATGCCGCCTATAGCCACGTCGCTCGTGTGCGAGGTGATTTCAACCAAAAGCCTCAGGCTCACGTCATGGTCCGGGTGTACGCGCGGAGTTATGTCGACGTTGACACCAACATCCAAATAAGTGAACTGGGTATTCACCAGCGGGTTGACAAAACCTGCGCCACCTGTGGCGCCCACGCCTACGCCCGCTTGAAAGCTGCCCGTGGCCACCGGAATGCGCTGTCCGATTCTCAAGTGCGCGATTTGACCGTCAACCGAGCGTATCTCTGGGTTCTGAATAATCTGGGTATTCGTGTCACTCAGCAAAAGATTGGCCGTGAGGCTCGGAAGCGTGACGCTGAAGCTGTTGGGGTTGAGATGCCGGAAAGTCTCGAACGTAAGCGTATTGTTTGTGGTGGTGCTTGTGCTCCCGGTAGTTCCGCTGGTCGTGGTGTTGCCATTATTTACACTGACCGAAGACTGCTGCGGGGGCAGTATTCCCAGGTCGCGGAGTCGGTCGGTGGTCGTCTGAAGAACTTCGACTTGCACGACCACTTCCGGCTTGGCCTTATCGATGTCGTCGATCATTTTCTGCACGAGCATCAATTTGTCCGGAGTATCGCGGATAATGAGCGCATTTTGCGAATTCACCTGCTGAATCCGCTTCAAATCAAACAATTGCCGCAACCCGGTCTGAATTTCCGTTAATTCCTGGGGCTGCGTAACGTTCGAAAGATAAAACGTTTTGACGATTTCTTCTTCGTAATCCCGGCGTTTCTGCGGCTGATCCGGGTACACGAAAAGGGTGTTCTCCGTCACCGGCTTGATTACGGCTTTGCTTTCCAGCGACACGATTTCCAGCGCCTGTTCCAGCGTGACATTGTTGAAGTCTACGGTGATGCGCCGCGCCTGGAAATCCGGGTCATAGATCATCGTTAATCCCGCGTATTTGCCGATGGTGTCGAAGACGATCTTCGCGTCGTTCGACATCTTCATGCTGATGGGCGCCCGCGATAGCGGCTTGATTTCTGGCGGCAGGGAAGCTAGCGGCTGCTGATTGTGGTCGGTGGGCGGCGGGGTTTCCTTCCGGTGCTCTCTTTCCGCGAGCAGTTCCGCGGTCCGGTTCAATTCCTGTTCGGCGATGGAACTGGAAGGATCGGCCGCAAGCGCCTTCTGGAATTCAATCGCCGCTCCGTCCAGTTCGCCTCTTTTTCGCATCTCCAGGCCGCGCTTTACGTGCATTTCTCCGGCCTCGAAGCGCGCTTGATTCAGCCGGATTCGGTAAGTGGCGTTGTGGGGCTCGGCCTTGACCGCTTTTTGGTAGTAGCTGAGAGCTGCGTCGTAATCCTGGAGATTCTCTGCCCTCTGGCCTTCGCTATACTCGCCGTGGCCCCTAGGGCATCCGGCGGCGAAGAGCCCGAAACTCACACAAAGGATTAGAGTTCCCCATTTCTGCGACATACTCTCTCCGAGGCCTGGAAGTCTAGCCTTTGCAGTCTAACACTCGCGTTAGACGTGCGGCAAGGTTGCTGGGGTTTACTGTCTTTCATGCAACAATAACTGTTTTTCTCCCCGAGTGACAACCTTTTGCGCTGCAGCTATGATGGACGGTCGTGGCCAAGCCTGGCAAAAAATCTGACAAGTCCGCCAAATCCGGCGAGCAAATTGTGGCGCAGAACCGCGCGGCCTCTTATAACTACCATATCCTGGAGAAACATGAAGCGGGTTTGGTACTGCATGGTACCGAGGTGAAGGCCCTTCGCGAGGGCAAAGCCAACATCCGCGACGCTTACGTCGATTTCCACCCAAGCGGCGCCTGGCTCGTTAACGCACACATTGCACAGTACTTACCGGGCGGCCCTTGGAATCATGAGCCGCTGGGTTCGCGCAAGCTCCTGCTCCATAAGAAGGAAATCCACAAACTTTCTGGACGGGCCGAGTCGAAAGGCTTGACGGTGATCCCCCTGAAGATTTACTTCCGCAACAGCCTCGCCAAAGTAGAAATCGCTCTGGTGCAGGGCAAAAAAGCTTGGGACCGCCGTCAGGACGAGCGTGCCAAGGAAGCGCGCCGCGAAGTGGAAGAATCCATGTATCGCAATCGGAGGCGATAAAGCAACCATGCAAATCACGTTGGAGAGTAAACCGTTCGCAAGCATCGAAACGGAGGCTTTGGTTTCGTATGTCTTCGAAGAAACAGACCCGATTCAGGGCCGTGTTGCCGAGATCGACCAGTCTGCGGGAGGACTGCTGCGCAAACTGGCCAAGAGCGGAGAACTGACGGGCAAAATGCTGGAGTTCACGCTCGTTCATGCACCGGCGGGGCTGAAAGCGGTGCGACTGCTTTTGGTCGGGGCGGGGAAGCGCGAGCAATTCAGTTCGGCGGCGCTGCGCAAAGTGAGCGGCGCAGCCCTGCGCTATCTAAAGTCGCGCTCTGTGAAGAATTTTGCGTTTTTCGTGCGCGAAGGCGATGCCTCGGAAGGGTCCGCGCAAGCCGTCACCGAAGGAGTCTTGACGAGCGATTTCGAATCGGACAAATACAAGACCGACAAAAAGAACGACAAAAGAATCGAAAGCGTTTCGATCTCTGGTTATTCCGATGCGGAACGTGCCGCGGGCGAAAAAGGGCTGACCAAGGGCCGCATCATCGCAGATTCGCAAAATTTCGCGCGGGATTTGATCAATGAACCATCGAACAAGCTCACGCCGAGGATCCTCGCGCAGAAAGCCGAAGCCATGGCTAGGGCTGCAGGTCTCTCCGTTGAAATTTTGGATGAAAAGAAAATCGCGGACCTAAAAATGGGCGCACTCCTCAGCGTTGCGCAGGGCAGCGTCGAGCCGCCGCGCATGATCGTGATTACCTACAATCCGCCGTCTGCCAAGCCCGGCGCACCTGTCATCGGCCTTGTCGGCAAGGCCGTCACGTTTGACACTGGCGGCATTTCCATCAAGCCTTCTGAGGGCATGGAAAAAATGAAGTACGACATGGCGGGCGGTGCCACCATGATTGGTGTCATGCGTGCCCTTGCCGCGCTCAAGCCCGGCGTCAAAGTAATCTGCGTCGTGCCATCCACCGAAAACATGCCCGGTGGCCGCGCGCAGAAGCCTGGCGACATTCAGACCGCCATGTCCGGAAAAACCATCGAAGTGCTAAACACTGACGCCGAAGGCCGTCTGATCCTTGCGGACGGCGTGCACTACGCGAAGCAGCTTGGCGCCACGCACTTGATTGACGCCGCGACGCTAACGGGCGCAATTGTCGTGGCCCTCGCGGGCGTCAACGTCGGCGTTTTCGGCTCACATCAGGCGTTCACCGACAAACTGCTGGCCAGCGCGAAAGCCGCGGGCGAAAAAATGTGGCAGATGCCGATCGACGAAGAGTATCGCGAATTCATTAAAGGAACCGTCGCCGACATTCAGAACATCAGCAGTGGCAAAGGCGCGGGCGCGACCATCGGCGCCATGTTCATCAAGGAATTTACCGGCGATTCCCCCTGGATTCATCTGGACATCGCCGGCACCGCTTGGAACGACGATGCCAAGCCCTGGCTCGCGAAAGGCCCCACCGGCGTGGGCCTCCGCACCCTCGTCCACCTCATCCTGTCGTACTGACTTTGGACGGACGCCTTGAATTTGTAAGCTGATTTTCCGACACAAAGCCTCCGAACATGAAGCATGCGCTCATTGTTCTTCAAAGTTTTGCCGCAGTATTCGGCTTGTTCTATCTACGAACGAAATAAGCAGGTGGCTGGCGTTTTTTTTTTGCCAAAGAGAAAAATGCAATCACTTTTCGGTGACAAGGACAAGGATGAAGGCAGCGGATGACGCTACATCTTCTCCGGCGCTTCGATTCCCAGCAAACTGAGCGCGCGCACAAGCTGGGCCTCCACCAATTCCGTCAACTGCAGCAAGAACGCGCGCTTCTGCTCATCCCTTTCCGACAGAATGTGATGCCTGTGGTAGAAATTGTTGAACGCCTGCGCTAGTTGAAACGCATATTTCGCGACAAACGAAGGCTCTTGCGTGGCGATCGCCGCGTCAACCGCATAGTCAAGCGAACCCGCAGAGAGCACTGATTCCCACAGATCGGAGCCATCAGTCCCAGAGAGCAATTGGCCGGCAGTTTCGGAATTCAGTTTTGCGGTGTGCGTGGCCGCCTCCGCTCCTTTGCGCCGAATCCCCCGGATCCGCACGACGGCATACTGGCAGTACGGTCCCGTCTCGCCCTCGAAGCTCAGTGCATCCTTGAAGTCAAAAGCGATGATGGAATTGCGCGTCACTTTCAGCAGAAAGAACCGCAATGCCCCCACCGCAATCGCGTGTGCGGTACGTTTCTGCTCTGTCTCACTCATTTCCGGATGCCGCTGTTGAACCTCGCTCAGCGCTGCCGCTTCCAGTTTGTCCATTAGGTCGTCGGCTTTCACTCCAAAGCCTTTGCGGCCGCTCACTTCCACGTACGGCTTCTTGGCCTCTTCCGCAGAAAGTTGATATCCCAACTCCGCCGCGCAGCGCGGCGTCAACGTGACCCGCTCGTAGGAAAAATGAATTGACCGCTCGGCCTCTTTCACGTGTCCGATTCGGCGCAACCCTTCCGCCACGACGTCCTGCGGATACGCCTGCCGCACATCAATCACGTTGTAGACGGTTGCGGCGGGTTCGCCAAAGTGCGGGGCGTCTGGTTCGCTCTTTCTGCTCGTCGTGGCCCAAACGGTTTGCCCCTGCGGGGCGTTTGGCCATCTCCGGTAACAAAAATCTTTTCCTAGCAGCCCAAATTTCCAGAGCTGATAGGCAATGTCTTTTCCGACGTACGTCACCGTTCCGTTGGAGCGCACGATAATCTTGTCCTGCTCGTCTTCATCGTCCTCTTCCGTTGTCTTTTTCCTATCTGTGCTCTCTGCGGCCTCTGTGTTAATTCCTTTGTCTTCTTCCCACGGCAAGACCCAACACCCTTTCATTTTCCCGCTTGTCGCCAGGTGAATGGCGCCGGATTTCTTCAACATCTCAAACGCCGTGTCCCAGAAATGTAAGTGCAGGATCTCGCTCTCGCGCGCCAGCAAGTCATAGTGAATATCCAGCCGCGCCATCGTCTGCAAATGGCAGGTCACGATGGCATCCGCAAGCACTCGCGCCACTTCCGCGTCTTCCCCCCGATCTTCTTCGATGGCCTTTAACGTTTCCGCCCGCAGCTGAGCGGCGCGCTCAGGATTTTCGGCAAAATAGTTGGTAGCTTTGGCGTACAAATCCCAGCAGTAGTAATCAAATCTCGGCTCCTTCGCCAGCATCGTCACGTTGGTGACGGTTTGCTGCTCCACACGGAGCAGTCCGATGACCACGTCAGCCACCTGCACGCCGGTATTGTCGATGTAGTTTTGGATCTGCACGCGCTTGCCCGCGTGCCGGAGAATCCGCACCATCGTGTCGCCGAGCACGGCGTTGCGCACGTGTCCGATGTGCGCGGCCTTGTTGGGATTAATGCTGGTATGTTCGACGATGATTTTCTCATGCCCGCCGTGCGTTGGAGCTTGCGGGCCGCTTTGCGCGCTCTCCCAGAATGCTCTTCGGTCGAAGTATGCATTCAAGTAACCGCCGCCCGCCACTTCCACGCGCGCGATTCCTTCGACCTTTGCCAGACTGGCAGCAATGTCCTGGGCAATTTGACGCGGTGCTTTTTTGAGTCGCTTCGCCAGCTCAAAGCACACCGGGGACGCCGCCTCGCCCATTTCGAGCTTCGGCGGACGCTCCAGCACAATCTCGAGCGTCACTCCATACTTTTGCCGTATGTGCGACGCCAGCGCTTCGCGCAATCGAATCGTCAGTTCCTGATACACGCGTCCTCTAGGTAAGCAAGCACCCGATTCGAATCACGCCAGTATAGGAGATGCCTGTGATGAGCGTCAAAGCGAGGGGGGTGCTCAGGTGCTCAGCGCGAGTCTAATCGAGACTACTACTCGTTTTATTTAGAGTAGTGCGGGAGCCAGAAGGTCGTTTGACACTATGTGCCTGCGCCGATAGTATCAATTTGAATCCGACGGAGTGACATTTCCGGCTCGAAGTCCCACCGTTCGGCGGTTCTTCCATGAAACTGGCTTATTTTGACTGTTTTTCCGGTATCAGCGGCGACATGACCCTCGGGGCCCTGGTGGATGCCGGCTGCCCGCTCGACCATCTGCGCTCGGAGCTTTGCGGCCTGCAGGTTCCGGGATGGCAACTTTCCGCGGAGAAAGTCTGGAAGAAGGGCATGGCCGCGACCTACGTCAAGGTGAAAACGGAGGATCAGCAGAAGCATCGCTCGCTCAGCGCCATTCTCGAAATTTTGACAAATTCGCGACTGGCTGGGCTAGTTCGCGACCGCGCTGCCGCCATTTTCACCAAGCTGGGAGAGGCGGAAGCCCGCGTGCATGGCGTGCCGCTTGAAAAGATTCATTTTCATGAAGTGGGCGCAGTAGACGCGATTGTTGACATCGTTGGCGCTTGCATTGGCTTCCATTTCCTGGGCATCGAGAAATTTGCGTGCTCGCCACTGAATGTGGGCGGAGGCACTTCAAAAATGGCGCACGGCGTTTTACCAGTGCCTGCTCCCGCCACGGCCAACCTGCTCCAGGGCAAGCCCACGTATTCGAATGGCGTGCAGAAAGAACTCGTCACGCCCACGGGTGCCGCGATTGTGGCGACGCTTTGCGATACGTTCGGCCCTCAGCCGCTCATGAGCGTGAATGCCATCGGATACGGCGCTGGCACCGCCGATCTGGAAGGTCAGCCGAATGTCGTTCGAATCATGATCGGTGAAGCTGCCGAGAAAGCGGTTGCGGGATTCGACGAAGAAATTGCGGTGGTCGAAGCCAACCTCGACGACATGAATCCCCAGATTTATGGCTACTTTTTGGAGAAAGCATTGGCGGCGGGCGCCCTAGACGTCTACACGACTCCGGTGCAAATGAAAAAAAACCGCCCGGGCACGCTGCTCACCGTTTTGTGCAGGCCCCAGGACACGCAGGCGCTGATGTCGCTGATTTTTGCAGAGACCACCACCTTCGGCGCGCGCACCTACCGAGCACAGCGCCGCGCCCTTCCGCGCGAGTTCGTCAGTGTTTCTACCGATTTTGGCGACGTGCGCATCAAAATTTCGCGCGTGAACGGCCGCATCCTGCATGTCGCGCCAGAATATGACGACTGCCGCAAGCTGGCCGTCGAGAAGAACGTCCCGCTGCAGCGCGTGATCAACGAAGCTTTGCGTGCGTACGATACGGCAGGCAAAACAAACTAAACATGTCACCTGGGAAACCCAAATTCTATTTGACAACGCCGATCTACTACACGAACGGTCTTCCGCACATCGGCCACACCTACACGACCGTGGTGGCGGACACCATCCGCCGCTACAAGCGCATGCGCGGCTACGAACTGGTAATGACTACCGGCACGGACGAACATGGCGTGAACGTCGAGCGGGCGGCGAAGAAAGCCGGCATGTCCGAATCGGCATTCGTCGCCCAGATGGCTGCCGAGTGGCGCACCCTTTGGGACGAGCTTGGCCTCACCGCGGATGAGTTCGTTCGAACGACGGATTTGCGGCACGTTCGAACCGTGCAGTGGCTGTTTCGCCTTTGCCGCGAAAACGGTTACGTCTACAAAGGCAACTACACCGGTCAATACTGCATTTACGACAACGCTTTCGTGAACGACGCCAAACCAGGCGACATCTGTCCCGATTGCGGGCGCCCGACGGAGACGATCACCGAAGAAAACTATTTTTTCAGGCTCTCCGCGTTCCAGAAGCCTTTGCTCGATTTTTACAAAAAGAATCCTGATTTTATTCAGCCGGAGTCACGCCGCAATGAAATTGTAAGTTTCGTGGAAGGCGGGCTCAAGGATCTCAGCATTACGCGCACGACGATTCGCTGGGGCATTCCCGTTCCCGGCGAAGAGCCGCACGTTTTCTATGTGTGGTTCGACGCGCTCACCGCCTATCTCAGCGCCGTTGGCGGCCCGGAATTTGAAAAGCGCGGTATGTGGCCTGCGGATTTGCATCTGGTGGGCAAAGACATTATTCGCTTTCACACCGTCTATTGGCCGGCGTTTTTGATGGCCGCAATGCTGCCCGTGCCCAAGCAAGTGTGGGCGCACGGCTGGTTCCTGATGGACGCGACCAAGATGAGCAAGTCCAAGGGCAACGTGGTCTTGCCGCGGCCGATTGCCAACATGCTCGGCATGGACGCGCTGCGGTATTTTCTGCTGCGCGAAGTGGTTTTTGGACAAGACGGCAATTTCAGTTACGACGCATTGGTCACGCGTTATAACAGCGATCTCGCGAACGGTCTTGGCAATCTTGCCAGCCGCACCGCCGCGCTGATCGAGAGAAACTTCGGCGGAAAGATTCCGAAAGCGGCGGAACGCAGGCCGCAAGACGACGCCCTGGCCAACGAAGTGCAAGCCGCGATTGGCGAAGTACTGGAGAACTACGAAAATCTCAGCTTTGCGCGCGCCCTGGAGGCGATTTGGGGGGTCATCTCTTCCGCGGACAAGTACCTCACGACGGAGCAACCCTGGGCGCTCGGGAACTCCGAGCACGAACAAGCGCGCAAGGCTACGGTTTTGTGGACCACCACAGAGTTGCTGCGCATCGTGACCGTTCTGGCTCATCCCGTGATGCCAGCCAGCACCGCAAAGATTTGGACTTTGCTTGGAATGCCAGGTTCCGTTGCGTCCGTCGAACTGGACGGGCTTCGCTGGGGCCAATTGGCACCGGGAAAGCAACTTGGCCCAGCACAACCGTTGTTCCCGCGCGTGGACAAAAATGAAGCGATAGAAAGGATCGAAGCGATGGCAAACGAAGAATTGAATCCGGCCCCGGTCGCGCAGCCGGCGAAACCTGCCGCGAGCGCGACTCCCGCGGGAGCAGCCGCGGCGCCGCAAGCCGCGCCGGAGAAGATCGGCATCGAGGATTTTGCAAAAGTCGAGATGCGTGTCGGGCAGATCAAAACGGCGGAACGCATCGTCGGCGCGGACAAGTTGCTCAAGCTTACCGTAGACATCGGCACCGAGATTCGGCAGATTTGCGCGGGCATCGCGCAGTATTACGAGCCGGAGAAACTCATCGGGCGCAAGGTCGCGGTGGTAGTGAACCTCGCGCCTCGCAAGCTGCGTGGTGTCGAGTCCAACGGCATGATTATCGCAGCCGCGGTCGGTCCAGAAGGCCGCCCGGTCCTCGCCGGCTTCCCCGACGAAGACGTCGAAATCGGCGCGCGCCTTAAATAGGCATGCTCTTGGGAGGCGTAGCATGCTGCGCCCCAGGCATCGAGGTGTCCAACGTGGCCCCGCGAGGTATTAGATGGAACTCACAGATTCGCACGCCCACATTGATTTTCCGCAATTTGCGGAAGACCGCGAGGCCATGCTCGAGCGCGCGCGCGCAACTGGAGTAACGACCCTTCTAGCGATTGGCACGGGCCCCGGGCCAGAAAAACTCGACTCAGCCATTCCTTTTGCCGAACAGCATGATTGGATTTATGCCACGGTCGGCATTCATCCCCACGAAGCCAAGGAAGTGACCGCTCAGCATCTCGAAGAACTGTCACGGTTTGCCAAGCATCCCAGAGTAATTGCCTGGGGCGAGATTGGGCTCGATTATTTCTATGACCACTCGCCGCGCGAGACGCAGCACAAAGTTTTCCGCGACCAAATGGAGCTAGCGGCCGACGCAAAACTTCGCATCATCATCCACTGCCGCGACGCCTGGACCGATTGCCTAAACCTGTTAGAACAACATTGGAAAACCACGGGCTTGGGCGGTATTTTGCACTGCTTTAGCAGCACCCTCGAACACGCGCGGCGCGGCATGGACATGGGCTTCCTGATTTCTTTTGCGGGCAATGCAACCTATCCGAAAGCGCAGAACCTGCGCGACGTTGCGAAAGCTTTGCCGCTCGAGAAAATTCTGATCGAGACGGACTCTCCGTACCTCGCGCCGCAGCCTTATCGCGGCAAACGCAACGAGCCCGCCTACGTGGCGGAAGTAGCGCGCGCGCTTGCGAGTGTGAGAGACTTGTCGGCTGACGAGATGGCCGCCGCAACATCGCAGAATTTCCGGCGGCTGTTCCGTCTTCCCCAGCCGCAGAGGACTACGGTTGCCGAATCACGGAATTAGATGCAGGCCGGGAGGAAGGCCATCGCACTGTTCACGGTAAAAGAGATTTTCGACCTTGTCCGCGACGACCTCGCTCTCGTGGAAGACGAACTGGCGCGCCAAAGCGACACCGCGTTCCCCGCGGTCTCGGAGATTGCCGCGTATTTGCTCGGCGGCGGAGGAAAACGCTTGCGCCCTGCGCTGCTGCTTCTTTCTGCAAACTATGCCGGGCGCAAAGACCGCAGCGCCATTCGTCTCGCTGCGGTTGTTGAGCTGTTGCACAGCGCCACGCTGATTCACGACGACGTGATTGATAGCGCCGGCACGCGCCGCGGCCGTCTCTCGGCGAATGCTCGGTGGGGAAATCACCGCAGCGTGCTCACGGGCGACTGGCTGTACATGTTGGCGTTTCAAATGGCCCTCGAGGAACGCAATTTCCGGATCCTCGATATTCTCATCGACCTCACGCAAAGAATGGTGGAAGGCGAGCTCATCCAGTTCGAAAAAATCGGCCGCATCGACGTGACGGAAGAAGATGCGCTGCGCCTGGCCACCTACAAAACGGCGTGCTTGTTCAGCGGTTGCGCGCGGTTGGGCGCCGTGCTGGGCCGGCTTACAGGCGAAGAGGAAGAAGCCCTCGCGGATTATGGTAAGTACGCCGGGCTGGCGTTTCAACTTGTCGATGATCTCTTGGATTTCACCGCCTCGGCCCAGCAACTCGGCAAGCCGGTCTTGAGCGACCTGAAAGAAGGCAAAGTCACTCTGCCGTTGATTTACGCGATGGAGAATGGCCATCGCGAAGCGAGAGAACTCGTCGCTCGCGTGCTTGCCGAAAAGGAATTTCATTCCGTGCGCCCGGAGACCATTGTTTCCCTGGTGCAGGATTCGGGCGCGCTCGACCGCGCGCGCAATCTCGCGCAAGACTACGCCCAGCGCGCCAAGTCCTGCCTCAACGGCCATCGCGACTCGGAATACGCGCGCGCGCTCGCCACGCTTCCCGACTTTATCCTCGATCGTGAAAATTAGGAAGAGTTGAAGAGTTGAAGGCTCAAAGCTCAAAAAACATCCCTGAATTAGCCAAATGACTGCCCTTCTTCCATTCAAGCTTGTCTATCATGACCGCTACGACCTGAATCTGGGCCCACACGTATTTCCCTCACAAAAATTCCGGCTGATTTACAAGGCGCTCATGCACGAAGGGCTCGCGCGGCAAGAAGATTTTCTGCGTCCCAATCCCGCGAGCGATGAAGACGTTCTGCGTGTCCACACGCCTGACTGGGTCCGCAAACTAAAAACCGGCACGCTAACGGCCAGTGACGTCATGCGCTTGGAGGTGCCGTATTCCCCGGAACTGGTAGAAGCATTTTGGCTGGCGGCCGGTGGAACGATCCTCGCAGCGCAATCCGCGCTTCGGGACGGGTTTGCTTCGAATCTCGGCGGCGGTTTCCATCACGCGTATCCAGGACATGGCGAGGGATTCTGTGCCGTTCACGATGTCGCTGTGGCGATTCGCAGGTTGCAAGCGGACGGTGCCATCAAGAAAGCGA
>QHYJ01000142.1:14124-27717 GCA_003223255.1 Acidobacteriota bacterium
CATCAACTGAACAATTATCCGGGCCACAAACCGCCTTCGAGCCTCGATCTGGATATGGATGACGGCGTGGAAGACGAAGAGTATTTAAGCGCCTTAATTCCCGCTGTCCAAAAGTCGCTGGACAAATTTCAACCTGAGATTCTCTTTTATGTCGGTGGCGCCGACCCATATTGCGAGGATCAACTCGGCGGATTGTCGCTCACGAAAGCAGGTCTCAAGCAGCGCGACCGCAGCGTGTTCGAGGAAGCGCGACGCCGGGGCATCCCTGTGGTGACCATGCTTGCTGGCGGCTACGCCCGGCGCGTGGAAGACACCGTTCGCATTCACGTGAATACGATCCTCGCGGCCAACGAAGTCGCCCTTGCTTTTCCTTCCGCGTCCGCCGCCCGAAGCTGATAGACTCCTCTTCGCAAAATCCCAAATCCGGCAGTTCTTGAGAGGTGTGCCTATGAGCTTTTCGTCTCCCGCGGTTCGTGTGTCGCTCTTTGTCACCGCGCTGTTTTTATTCGTCAATCTTGCCACGAGGCCGCAGGCCGCCGCGCAAGCCGCCAAGAAACTCAAGATCTACATTTCGGTGGATATGGAAGGCGTGGCTGGTGTGGTCACCGCGGATCAACTCGGTCCTGGAGGTTTCGAATACGAGCCCTTCCGGCATTTCATGACCAACGAAACGCTGGCTGCGGTGCGCGCCGCGAAAGAATCCGGGGCTAACGAAATTGTTGTGAGCGACTCGCACGGAAACGGCGAAAGTCTTCTGATTGACGAGTTTCCAAAGGACGTTCGCATCGTCCGCTCCTGGCCGCGTCACGGAAGCATGATGGCCGGCCTCGACCAGTCCTTTGAGGCCGCTCTTTTTATCGGTTATCACGCCTCCGCCACGAACATGCAAGGCGTGCGCGCGCACACTTTTTCGAGCGCGCATCTTACGCGCGTCTCGCTGAATGGCAACGCGGTCACGGAAGGAGAGTTCAACGCCGCCTATGCCGGAGCCTTCGGCGTGCCTGTGATTTTTGCGTCCGGAGACGACGCCGCAATCGCGGAGCTGAAGTCGCGGCTCGGAAACATCGAAACGGTGGAGACGAAAAAGAACTTGAGCTTTCATTCCGCGGAAACGCTCACTCCGGAATCTTCTTGCGAAAAAATCGCAGCGGGCGTGAAAGCGGCACTGGACCGCTTGCACGACTTCAAACCCCACATAATCAAGACGCCGGTCACCTTGGAAATCAGTTTCAAGAATTACATGCCTGCCCTGATGCTCAGCTATCTCAGGTCCGTGCAGCGCGTGGATTCGCATACCATTCGCTTTGTCGGAAACGACATGCCGGAAGTATCCGACTTCGTGGACGTAGTCGACGGTTACCGCCCGGATTTGGCGCCTTAATCAGTCATCCGTGTGCGGCGACGCTTTTTCCAAGGCGTTGCGCACGGCCGCGGAAAGGTCCCTTTCAAAGCCATCTGGTTGGAAGCCAATGGAACGAAATGCAATCTTTCCCTCCCGATCAATGACGATGACAGTTGGGTAGGAATACACCGAGAAAAGCCGGTCGAGACCATCGGCAAAAACGACTTCGGTTGCCAACTTATCTTTTTGCAAGTACGGCGCAACCAGCGTTTCGTCTTCATCACAATTCACGGAAAGAAACAGCGCGTCTGTCAAATCGTGAAAATCGGCAGCCACGTGCCCAAACAGCGGCTCCAGCGCGTGACACGGCCCACACCAGGTGGCCCAGAAATTCAGCACTATGACTTTTCCCTTCATCCCTTTCAAAGGGTAAGCGCTTCCGTTGGCCGATTTGCGAAGCGTGAAATCGGAAATCTCCCTGGCGCCTTCATTGCGCCCGGTTTTCTTCACCGACGGTCGCGCGACCTCGTCATAGGTGTTCAGCAAATACTCCCCTAATCCGATCTCAGAGCCGTGCACCAGCCGCCACGCGTTCCCGATTTTCTTGCGAATTTCTTCGCGGCTGACGTTTCCGCTTTTTCCTTCCGCCAGGGCGAAAGCGCGCGCGTAGTCCTGAATGGCGGTATTCAAGTCTTTTTGAAGTTCCGCGGTCTCTCCCAGCCTCTGGGCCGCGCTGGCGGTGGGGGAAATGTCATAGCTGGTTTCAAGGTCCTTTCGCGCGGCACCGTAGTCTTTCAGTTTGAAGTAGAGGTCGCCACGCAGAAAGTGCGTGTTGGCGACGTCGCTCTTTTTCTGCAGCTCCCATTGTTCGACGGATACCCTCGCTGAGCGTTCGGAGGAAGAAATGTGTTCCACGAGTTCCAGGATGCGTGTGGAGTAGCTGACCGCTCGGCGAAAGGCGGCTTGGTTGTCGTGGCGTTCGAGAAGTTCGATGGCGAGCAACAGAATCGAAATATCGTTGGGGTTTATCGCCACCATGCGCTCTGCATAATCGGCTGCGCGGGCATCGTCGTTCAATTGAAGGTTGGCTTCGACCAGCGCACGGTAGATGCCGCTGCGGTTGGGGTAATCCGGATATTTTTTCAGAAAGCCTTCGAGATTCCGGACGAGAGCCGCACGATCGCTGCCGGCATCGTTGAGGGCACGCTGCAATTCACCTTCGGGGTCTAGCTGTTTGAAAGATGCCTTGTCCTTCCCGCGACTGGGGCTCGGCTCCTGTGGGCCCGTCGGCTGGTTTGTTTGCTGTGGAACGGCAATCCTTGCTCGCCACGCTGACGCTAGCGCGCAAAGAAGGAAGGCCCCAAGGGCGCAGGGGAATGGGGCGCGAAATGTCATGCTGCGATTCTAAACGCACGACAGAAAATTGTCGCTAGGGGATTCAATTGAGTGCGCAAAGAGGGGTGGGTCTCGAGGAGAAAATCTACTTTGCTCCGCTGATGCGAATTGCGCCGGAGACCGTATGTACTTCCACGCGCCCGCCGCCGCTGCCCATGCGCGCCCGGAGAGAATGTCTTCCCTCCTCCTCGATAACGATAGGAATGTCCGTGCGAATCTCACCGGAGGCTGCTTCCGCGGAAAGATGAAAGTTCGCAGAAGGTGGAACGCTGATTTGCACGCTGCCGGAAGCCGTCCTTAAGTTCCAAAAGCCTTGTGTACCGGGGTTGCCCTCCACGTACACGCGGCCCGAGGCCGTATGCGCCGTGACATCATTGGCCGCATCCTGAATCTCCACTTCGCCGCTGGCCGTATTTCCTTCCACGCGGCCACCCGGATGGGAAACGCGAATGACCCCAGACATGGCCTTAACGCGAACATCTCCTTTGACATTCGAAACCGTGACGTTGCCGGAAGCGCTGGAGACTTGAACGTCGCTGCCTATGTCATCGGCGGAGACAGAGCCACTCGCGGCGGAGAGGTCCACGCTGCGGCCGATCTTCTCGACTCGAATCGTTCCCGAAGCGGAGCGAACTTTTACCGGACCGCTCAGATCGCGGATGTTCTCTGCGCCGGAAGCAATGTTGGCCTCAACCTCGGTTTCGTGGGGGACTTGAATCTTGTAGCTAATGGAGACGTTGCGCATCCGGGAAAAATCTTTGCCGATGCGAATCGTGTCGCCTCGTTGCTCGATGGGGGGATTCGACACAATCTCGTCCAAACGCTTTTGTGTGTTTTCAAATCCAAAACCCGAAGCGCGCACCTCGCCGTTGATCGACACGGTTCCGGCTGCTCCCTCCGTGATGTCCACGTCGCCGGACGTATTGCTGAGCTCCAGGCGGATAGGGCCGGATACGCTGAACGTGCGGGCGAAACTCCCGTTGACCGTGGGGCCCGCGTAACAGCCCGCAAACACGAAGGCGCCAGCGAAGAGCGACAGGGAACTGCTCAAATTGCGATAGCGCGCCATTCTTCCTCCAAGGAATCCCCGAACACCCGCTCGGATGTTCCACTAATAGCTACGCAAAAACAATGAATTATGTTCCGGAGACCGCTTTGCTCGGTGGCTGCGCGGGACGTGCCAGAGCCTCATTCAGAGATCCTTGGCGATAGCCTTGCAGATCCAGAGTAACGTAAGCGAAGCCGGCGGCTTTGAGGCGCTCCGCAATGGCCGTTGCCTTTTCTGCGGAAAGCGCGCGCGGCATCTCGTCCTGCGCGATTTCCACACGCGCGAGATTGTCGTGGATGCGCACGCGAAATTGACGGAACCCGAGTTCGCGAAGCGCGGCTTCGCCGCGTTCCACGAGCGCGAGCCGCTCGGGAGTCACTTCCGTGCCGTACGGGACGCGAGAGGCCAGGCAGGCGGAAGCGGGGCGGTCCCACGTAGGCAGGCCGGCCCGACGCGAGAGCAGGCGAATTTCTGATTTGGCGAGGCCCACATCGAGCAGCGGCGCAAGGACTTTGTGCTCGGTGGCAGCGCGATGGCCGGGGCGAAAATCGAGCGTGTCATCCGCATTCACTCCGTAGGCGACGGCAGCAAGTCCGCGTGAGCGAACCAAGTCATCCAGAACAGAAAACAACTCATCCTTGCAAAAATAGCAGCGATCGGCCTGGTTCGCGCGATACGCGGGATTCTCCATCTCGTGGGTTTCAATGAACTCGTGGCGCACCGCCAGCTTCTTCACAAACTGCTCGACCATTTCCCGGTCGTGCGCGGAAAAACTCGGAGACAAGGCCGTGACTGACAGCGCGCGATCATCAAGCGCCCGATTCGCGGCCCACGCCAGATAAGCAGAATCGGCGCCGCCTGAAAGGGCGACGATCAGCGAAGGAATTTCCCCGAGACGCAAGAGAAGAAAATTCTCTTTCTCTTCCGGCGAAAGAGCGGATTGCTCTCCATTGCGAATTTGAACGAGAGTTTTCATGTCAGCGATGAGTATATCGTAGAGTCCTTCTCGACGCAGAATCCGGGAAGCCACAACGTCATTTGAAGTCCAGCAGCACGTCCACCGTGCCAGAACTCGCATCGGGTTGCAGCCAATGCCCAACGGTTTCGTAATGCAGCGGCAGTTCGCCGAAAATCTGTTCCTGATGCAATTGCAGCCTGCTCAGAACTTCTTCATATTTTGTTTTGTCGAAAATCTCGCCTTGCGGGATGGGCCACGCCGCATGCAACTTTTTTTCAGCCGCCGGGGAAAGACCGGTCAGCACCATTTTGCCGAAGCGATACTGCGGCCCCTCGTGAATGGTTACGGAATACGAAACCGTGTGCGCGGATTCGTCGAATGAGGGAACCGCATCAACTTTCGCGTCCAGGAAGCCGTGATGGCCCAATGCTTCGCGCACGCGGTCCCAGCCCGCTTCCATTTTCATGCCGTCGGCGACATCACCAGCTTTCATCCCCATGTCGTTGTTCAGAGTGAACTCGGAGACCGTGGCGTTTCCCGTCCAATGCACTTCTTTCCAGTGATACACCGGTCCAGGGTCGATGGGAACAAACACGGGAATTTGCTCCGGCAATTTCGGGCCGGGTTTGCCCGTCAGACGTATTTGCGGCGGGCCCAACTTCGGATGCAGACAGCCTTTGCTCAGGTAAACGGGCCGGATCGCTTCCGTGAGGAACAAATCGATGGCCATTCGCGAATACGGCTTGCCAACAATTTCAGTGAGATGCTGCTGCACGGCCTTTGAGGCGAGAAGAGAAGGATCACTAAACTCCAATTTTTCGATTCGCAGCGCCGGACCTTCCACCTTGAAAAGCTGGACGTTTCCTTCTCCTGTGGGATTGCCGGTAACTTCGTGTTGCAGAGTAACCTGCAAACCGTGGGATGCGATCAATTCTTTGATGGCGTCGGCTGCTTGGTCGACGGCGCCGCCGGCTTCGGGAAGAGTGCCGTCGAAGAAAGGAAGTTTCTTGCGAATGGCATCGGCAAGCTCCGAATCCGCGAACCACGGAATGTTGTCGAAATACGCGGGGATTCGCCGCGATTCTTCGACGTGGTAGGTGACAACAACACCCATGCGCGTTTCAAAGTTGTAGCTGACCTTAGAGAAGAGGCCGGTTTGCACCAGTTTGTCCGCGGCAGCTTGCAAATCGGTGCGGTCAATTTCAGACCCGACAACAAGGCCGGTCAGCGCGGCTACCTGCGCTTCCGAAAGGTGTTTTTGCCCGTCGGCGCGAACTTCGTGCAGCGCTGCGGTTGCGGTTTCCTGGGTTTGCGCCGGTGTGGGCCGTGCGGCCAACGGCAAGAGCAGCAACAGCAGCAACGGAAACGGGAAGCTCGCTCGGAAATTGCGCCGCATAAATCTATTCTAGCGGAAATTATTTCCGACGAAACCCACAGAAATCATTCGACAGTCACGGATTTCGCGAGGTTGCGCGGCTGATCGACGTCGCAGCCGCGGCGCACCGCAATGTGATACGCGAGCAACTGCAGAGGAATAATTTCGAGCAGGGGCGCGAGCAATTCCGGTGCGGGCGGGAGTTCAATGACGTGGTCGGAAGCTTCCCGCGCGAGTTGATCTTTCGTGGTAACAACGGAAATCACGATACCGTCACGCGCCTTCACTTCCTTAATGTTGGAAACGCTTTTTTCATAGCGGGTCATGGCTTCGAGATCGGATTCATCGTGCGTGGCCAGCACGACGACGGGAAGATTTTCATCGATGAGCGCATTCGGGCCGTGCTTCATTTCGCCGGCGGGATAGCCTTCGGCGTGAATGTAGGAGATTTCCTTGAGTTTCAGGGCGCCTTCGAGCGCTATCGGATAATGGATGCCGCGGCCCAGATAGAGGAAGTCGGTATTGCGGAAGAATTGCCGCGCAAGATTTTCGTAAAGGCCGCTCGCGTCCGCTTGTAGGATGGTTTCCATCTTGTGGGGAATGCTCAAGGATTCTTGCATCAGATTCCGGGCGGCAGCGTCGCTCATCTTTCCGCGAACCTGGCCTAGATGCGAGGCCAGCAAGAGCAGTGCCGCCAGTTGCGAGGTGAACGCTTTGGTTGAAGCCACTCCAATTTCCGGGCCGGCGTGCGTAGGAATCGTGCCGCGGGCTTCGCGGGTGATCATCGAGCCAATGACATTGCAAATCGCCAAGGTGGGCGAGCCTTTGAGCTTCGCTTCCCGCTGCGCAGCTAAAGTGTCTGCAGTCTCCCCCGACTGGCTGATACACACGGTCAAAGTGTTGGAATCGATGATGGGATCTCGGTAGCGAAACTCGCTGCCGTAGTCCACCTCGACGGGAAGCCGCGCGAGGCGCTCGATCATGAATTTTCCGGCCAGCCCGGCGTGCCAGCTCGTCCCGCACGCCACAATGCGCACTTGCTGAAACTGGCGGAACTGCCTTTCCGTGAGCTGCATTTCATCCAAGAAAACTTTGCCGGTGTCCTGAGAAATGCGGCCCAGCAGGGTGTCCCGGACGGCGCGGGGCTGCTCGAAAATCTCTTTTTGCATGAAATGTTTGTAGCCACCCTTTTCCGCCATGATGGGATCCCAGGCGACGTGTTGCGGAGGCCGCTGGACCGCGCGTCCATCGTGGTCCATGACGCGGACGCCATCTTTGGTCAGAACGGCAATGTCGCCGTCGATGAGGAAGAAGATGTCACGCGTATGTTCAAGCAACGCCGTAATGTCGCTGGCAACAAAATATTCACGATCGCCCAGGCCGACGACGGACGGAGGCCCCAAGCGAGCGGCAACGATTTTTTGTGGGTCTTTCGCCGAAAGAAAGACCAAGGCGTAAATGCCACGCAGCTCTTTCAAAGAGCGGCGGACGGCTTCCTCGAGCGGAGCGTCATCTCGCGAATTCTTCTCGACAAGATGCGCGACGATTTCCGTATCCGTTTCTGTAGCGAACTTGTGACCTTCCTTCTGGAGCTTTTCTTTGAGCTCGAGATAGTTTTCGATGATCCCGTTGTGCACCACGACAATCTGTCCGGTGCAATCGCGATGCGGATGAGCATTTTCTTCGGTGGGGCGGCCGTGCGTGGCCCAGCGTGTGTGGCCGATGCCGTAGGTGCCCTCGATGGGCGACTTGGCAATGGCTTCTTCGAGGTTGCGGAGCTTTCCGGGGGCGCGGCGAATTTCCAGTTTGCCCGTGCCGTTCACGACAGCGATGCCTGCGGAGTCGTAGCCGCGATACTCGAGCTTGCGAAGACCCTCGATGACTACCGGAACGACTTTTTTCGGGCCGATGTATCCGAGAATCCCGCACATAGAGGGCGTCACCTCAAGTTCGTTCTACCAGCGTAACACGCCCGAGGAAGAGGGGCGAAGAGGTTGACAGGCGAAGGTTGAAAGTTCAAAGGGAAATCAGAAGGCAAAATCTGGACGATGCAGCGCGCGGCTGGTTTTTTAGAGCTCAACCTCGTTGCCGGCGTCCTTAGTCGCGTTAGGGGCGAGCGAGATCAACGATGACTGCCTGCGGCCGGTGGCCCGGTTCTTTCTGCGGAGCGTGGGAAGAGTTTGAGCTGGCGGAGGTGGCATTGGAGCCGTAGCGGGTGGCCAGGTTTTCGCAAGAGGTGCGTTCGGGGTCTTGAACGTGCTGGGCGTCAAGGCGTAAGAGGAAGAAAAAACAGGAGTAGAGTGTGCAAAGGGATGGGAGAAAACCCGACCCTGAAAATGAAGCTGTGAAGAAATCACTGGGAAGTCGCGATTGGCCATAGCGGAGTTATGGTGGTAGTAGTAAGAACTTTTTCGATAAGCCCGCTGGCCGGGACCTGACCGCAAAATCCGTTCCTCGTCTTCGTGATCCTGAACGCATCCTTTTGCCGGAATCCTGAATCGAATCGAATGTCTCCGGCCCCCAGGGTTACGCGCCGATCTCCTCTGTAACTAGTGACAGTTCCATAGCGATGGTGCGGCGACGCATCCTGCCGACACTTGGAAACTCGTTGGCGCCACCACGAACCAATCGACTTTCGGGGGGGCGGTCCCTTTCCAAGATCGCTTCGAGGTAAACCACACATGAAGCAATTCGTTTTCGGTTTCTGCGCGGTGCTTGTGCTTACTTTCGGCTCTGTTCGCGTGGCCTCCGCTCAGGACTGGTGGCGACACACTGGTCCGGGCCCCATGGGCGCAGGTGCGGACAAACACATCCAATGGCCAAAGCCGCACATCCGAAGGTCACATTTCGAGAAGCCCACGCCAATCTACACCTCTCCCAAGTCGGTAGGTTGGTGGCACAAAAGTCCTGGCCCCGTGGGCGCGGGCTCGGGCCACTGATGGACAAATGGGGAACGACGCTAGAAGCTATTTGATAGGTTCTAGCCCTAACGCTGTTACCTTATCCCGTGTATTGGTACGGATAGGACTTTTCCGGTTCGGGATTATCCGTAACTTGTTCGGGCGCCCAGACCGAAAGTCAAGGGAATACGCTCCGCTTCCTTCTCATCCCGGAGTTATACTCCGAGCATTCGACATCTTGTCGATATCGGCGCTCCCGCCGAGAAGGAGGTGATCCAGTGAGGTACGGTTTACGTTGACGCAGTAGAGGAGGCGCTTGGGATCTTACCGAGCGCCTCTCTCCTTTTATTTTATTGCCGCCCAGGAGCCTTCAGGATAAAGCTGCGCCGTTCGAGAAGCTCGGTCGGGAAGGCGGCGCTGCGGCAAAATGAGGCGCAACATGCTGCGCCGCTACATTTCATGGAAGCAGGGTTTGATTGAGGGACAAAGACGGGCACGACATATCGTGTCCCTGCTGAAAGAGCCGAACGGGGCTAGTTCAGTCGACGATTTCGAAGCGGTATTCTTCGATGACGGGATTGGTGAGCACTTCTTTGGAAATGCGCTCCAGTTGTTTTTGAGCTTCGTCGCGGTTCCAGCCATCGAGATTCAAGACGAAGAATTTGCCCTGGCGGACATCTTTCACGGCGGCGTAACCAAGGCCGGAAAGAGCGTGTTGGATGGTTTGTCCTTGCGGATCGAGGACAGTGCGCTTCGGCATGACCCAAACGTGTGCTTTCATGCGCGCATTATAGCAAAGCCGCGCCCGAGGCGCGGCAGGCAGAGAGGCGAACGGAGCGCAGCGGTGCTGCGGCCTACGAGTGCTCCAGTTCGCACATTGCCGCGTGGTGCTAGGGTGTGCCGGTCTGGGAGGAAGGTTGGAAGGCGTAGTGGAAGCCCATTGCGCAGGTCTGCTCCAACTCGCTCTCTTGCAAGCCCATGTGAGCGGCGTGGGCGTACTCGCTGCGCAGATTGGTATCAAACAGCGCGGGGTCATCGGTAGAGAGGACGACGGGAATTTCATGGCGAAAGAACACAGGAAGAGGATGATCCTCGATTTGAACAGGGTGCCGCGCGAGTTGGCGAGCGAGGGCGCCGGTGCGCAAATTGCTTTGCGGGCAAAGTTCCAAAGGGATTTTGCGTTCGGCGAGGAGATCCATCAAGGAAGGATCCTGGATGGCCGCGATGCCGTGGCCGATGCGCTCGACGCGCAACAATTCGATGGCTTCGCGGACGCGGTCGTACACTCCGCGAAATTCCGCGGTGGGCACTTGCAGTTCGTCTCCGCCAATGCCGAAGGCGACGACTGTGTTTGAGCCGCAACTTCTAGCGGCTTCGACGACAGCCATTGCCGCCTCTGCGCCGAATTGGCGGACCGCGTCAAAGACCCAGCGAAGGCGAAGGCCGCGCCGCTCGAAAGGTTCGGTGGCGCGAAGCAAGGCTTCGAAATTGACTTCGGGTCGTTGCTTTCGCAGCAGCATGACGCCCACGGACAGCGTCACCTCGGCGTAGACGACATTTTGTGTGAGCAAGTGCTCCGCGAGATCGGTGGCGACGAGAGCGTAGTCCTGCGGGTCGCGCAAAAGGGAAGTGATCCATTTGAAAGCTTCGAGGAACTCCTGAAAATTGCCGAAGGTGTAACGCCGGCGAACCTCCTGCTCCGTCGCTTGGACGCCCTGACGAGCCATCAAGATGCACGCCGTGGCGGGCTGGATGGAGCCTTCCAAGTGCAGATGAAGTTCGGCCTTGGGGAGAGAATCGATTCGGGGAGAGAGTTCGGTCATCCTAAAAAATCAATGCGGCAGGGCTGGCCGGCCTGCGTTGTTCCAAGCGGTGAGCCAAAAGGAACCGACATCGGTCGCCGCGTCCGACAGCTGGCGGATGAGAATGGCTCCCGCTTCATTGTAGAAGTGGTCGTAATATTCGTCGGTGTAAGAATTTTCGCCGCGAAGCGCGCTGCGGTCGGCAAGAAGAATCGATTCGAGCCAGCGATGGGCGCTGAGGGAGGCGTCAAAGGCATGGTCGGTAGGGTCACTGATGAAGGAGGCGTCGTTTGGACGCATGGGGAAAAACGAAGAGTAGCGCTCGATCAGCGTGCTGCCAAAACGTTCGTTGATTCAAGGATCGTGCGCCTGCGCGACGTAGTGGGCGAGGATGGCGGCGTCGAGCTTGGCCTCGTCCCACTTTCCGGTCCGAAAGGCCTCGGTTAGCTTTTCGCTGTAGACGCCGATTTGCCACGGCAGGAGACCGTTGGCTTCCAATTTTAGTTTGCCGAACTTGGTTACGGCGGATTTGTAGTTGCGCGGCAAGGCTTCGAAGGGGAAGTGGCCGTACTTGTCGAGGGCGACGAAGTCATTGCGACGCTCGGCAGGGTTTTTGGCCATGGCATCGAGCGGATCGGTCACATGTTGTGCCAAAAAACCGCGATTGGCTTCAAAAAACAGGCGAACCTCGGCGGGTAGCGTGTCCACGGCTTTGTTGATGATGAGCCGGTGCGCGTTCCTGCCCCAGGCCTGCGCGCAAGAGGGAAACATCGCGAATGCGGCCACGGCAACGAAGGGCGTGATGGAATTCATTCTCAAATTTTTAGCCGGTCTCCAGTCCATCTCGCAGCTTCCTCATTGTGGCGTGGGCAACGCCAGGGCGCTCCGCTTACGGCTATAAAGGAAGTAAATGACCAATCCGATTGCCAGCCACACGAAAAAGCGAATCCAATTCTCCAGCGTCAGGCTGGCCATGAGCAAGAGGCAGGTGAGGACCGCAAGAATCGGAACCCACGGCACCAAAGGCACGCGAAAGCCGCGTGGCCGGTGAGGCTGGGACTTCCGGAGAATCAAAACCGCAATGGCAACGAGCAAGAAAGCAAACAAGGTACCGATGTTGGAAAGGTCCGCGAGCGTCCCGATATCAAAAATTCCGGCGGGGATTCCGACAAAAATTCCGGCAACCCACGTCGCGACGTGAGGAGTACGGAACCGCTTGTGCACCTTCGAGAACGCGCCCGGGAGGAGACCGTCGCGCGACATGGCGAACCACACGCGGGCTTGACCGAGTTGGTAGACGAGCAGGGAAGAGATCATGCCCATCAACGCGCCGACGGTTACCCATTGTTGCAGGCGGTCCAGTCCGATGTTATGCAAGGCCGTAGCCACCGGCGCGGCGTCGCCTTTGAAAATGTGGAACGGCTGAATTCCCGTTAGAACGACGGCGACGCCGACGTAGAGCGCAGCGCAAACGAAGAGCGAAGCCATGATGCCGAGCGGAAGGTCACGCCGGGGATTTTTGCACTCCTCCGCGGCCGTGGAGACGGAATCGAATCCGATGTAGCTGAAGAAAACGATGGCGCCTCCGGTGAGAACGCCCTGCCAGCCGTTGGGCATGAACGGATGCCAGTTCACCGGCTTGATGTATTTCGAGGCGAATGCGATGAAGAGAAAAATGGCGACAAGCTTGATGCCGACCATGATGCTGTTCGCGCTGGCAGACTCACGAATGCCCAGGACGAGCAGGACCGTGAGCAGCATGACAATAAGGAAGCCGACGAGATTGAAATGCGGGGCCCAGCCTGTGGCCGGGGAATACGCGGGGGTACTTAACGCAACGGGCAGGTGGACCCCAAACGTTTCCAGGAGGCTGTCGATATATGCGGAAAAGCCGACGGCGACCGCCATGTTGGAGACGGCGTATTCGAGGATCAAATCCCAGCCAATAATCCATGCGACGAGTTCTCCGAGCGTTGCGTATGTGTACGTATACGCGCTGCCGGCGATGGGGATCATGGAGGCGAGTTCTGCGTAGCAGAGTCCAGCAAACCCGCAGACAACGGCCACGAGAAAGAAGGAAAGCGCAATCGCTGGACCGGCTCCGGGGCGTCCGCTGATTCCGGTTGCATGCGCTCCATGGAACAGCACGTCGAGAACAGGCGCCTTCAAAATCGTGGCGCCGATGCCAAGCGCGGTGAGAGTGATCCAGCCAAGTGTTTTTTTGAGGCGTTTTTCTGGGTGTTCGGAATCGGAAATCAGTTGGTCAATGTCTTTGCAACGGAAGAGTTGTGAGGCCACCCATCTTCTCCGATCACGCCCCGGAAAGCCGGCGGAGTGAAATCGCCCCATGCTTTATTGAGGAGTAAGAGCGGAACTCAATTTACTCCGAGATGCTCTGTCGCGCAACGTATGAATACTCTCTTTGCGCATGGTGCGATTGCGCTCGTAAAGCCTTTAAGCTTGCTCCAACTGGGCATAGCGCTCGATGAATTTTTTTGTGCCACGGCCGGGAAAGCTGACGGAGACGCGGCGGTCTTCATCGTCGCCTTCGACGCCCACGATGGTTCCGACGCCGTAGCTGGGATGGCGTACCTTTCGCCCGAGCATGGGATTTGCGTCGCCTCCGCGCTTCGCGGCGGCGCGGCCAAACGAGACCGAAGTTGTAGCGCGCCGGGGAGCCGACGCCGGTTTATGTACGCCGCGGACGCGGCGAAGAAATTCTTCCGGAGAGTACGAATATTCCGGATCGGGCTCGTAGCGGCGGGTCTCGCCA
>QHYJ01000142.1:28059-47182 GCA_003223255.1 Acidobacteriota bacterium
CACCAGGGAAGCGGCATCGAGGAAATCGGTGAAGGTTTCGCCGGCTTCCATGCTTTCGGCTACGGCGCGCGTGAGTTCTTCCAGGTTCTCCCTGCGCGCGACGTCTTCCGGAGTGTTGCGGTCCTTGAGCATGTCCATGTATCCGGATTCTTCCAGGACGACGTGCAAAAATTCGGCCGGCTGTTTGGTGGAAAGTGCTTCCTGAAGTTTGCGAATCAGTTCCTGGAAGGCCCGAAGCGGCGCAACGGCGCGGCCGGTCGAACCACCGGCCACGGTTTTCTCAATGGCGTTCCACAAAGGAGTTCCGTCGGTTCGCGCGGTTTCGCGAAGGGCCTCGACAGTAGTCTTACCAATGCCGCGCGGCGGCACGTTCAGAACGCGCAGCAGGGAAGTGTCGTCCTCCGGATGCATCGCCAGGCGCACGTAGGCGAGAGCGTCTTTGACTTCGGCGCGGTGATAGAAACTGAATCCCCCTACCAACTTGTAGCGGAGGCCCCGCCGGCGGAAGACTTCTTCAAAGGCCCGCGATTGGGCATTGGTGCGAAACTCGACGGCGCAGGTTTGGTCGGAGTCCTCGCCGAGGATGCGCTCCAATTCTCCCGCGACGTATTCCGCTTCCGCTTGCGGGTCGCGCCCTTCGAAATATTTGAGATTGACTCCGGCGCTCTTCTCTGCCTTCAACGACTTGCCCAAGCGGCCCTGATTATTTGCAACGACCGCACCCGCGGCGTCGAGAATGTTTTGTGTGCAGCGGTAGTTGCGCTCGAGCTTAACGACACGGGCGGAAGGAAAATCGCGCGAGAAACTGAGGATGATCGAGACGTCGGCACCACGCCAAGCGTAGATGGACTGGTCTTCGTCGCCCACGACGCAAATGTTTTGCTTGGGGCCGGTGAGCTGCCGCATGAGTTCGTACTGCACGCGGTTGGTATCTTGATATTCGTCGACGTGAATGTATTGAAAGCGCGCCTGCCATTTCTCGCGCGTGGCAGACGATTCGCGTAACAAGCGCGCCGAACGGAGGAGCAGATCGTCGAAATCCAATGCCTTGCTGTCGTGCAGACCTTTTTCGTAAGCGCTGAAGATTTCTGCCGTTTGGCGGCCTTCTCGGTCAAATGCTTCGGCACGAATCTGCTCGGGAGTCTGGCCATGATTCTTCGCGTAGCTGATGCGGCTCAACACGTTGCGCGGCGCCAGGTCATCGGCGTTGATTTGCAGCTTGGCCATGGCCAATTTTACGGCCGCGACTTGGTCGTCCTCATCGTAAATGGCGAAGTCACGGGGCAACCCGGCGGCAGGCGCCTCGCGCCGCAGAAGCCGCGCGCAGAGCGAATGAAATGTCGAAACCCAGGGTTGCCCCGGAGGAACGCCAGCGCGCAAAAGCAAATCCGTGACGCGATTGCGCATTTCTTCTGCGGCTTTGTTGGTGAAGGTCACCGCCAGAATCGATTCCGCGGGCACGCCTTCGGCGATCAAGTTCGCCATGCGGCAGGTAATCGCGCGCGTCTTGCCCGTGCCCGCGCCTGCGAGAATCAAAACAGGGCCTTCCTGCGTTTCGACAGCTTGGCGTTGTTCCGGATTCAGTTCTTCGAGAATTGTCAGCATGGGTCCGTGGTGTTCAAGAAAAGTGGCACACGTCATGGTAGCCGACCGTGACGATGCGCGCAAACGGACTTTGGGCGGGCAAGAATTTGAGCCGGCCAAGCTTTCTTGACAACGATGCCAGCGAGGCGCCTACGGGCTCCCGGCCTGGCTCAGATCAATCTCGAAATACATCAGTGGCCGATTCTTTTCGAGGGCCACGATATCGGGAACATAGAGCCGCGCACGGTTCAAAAGATCGAATTGGCTTCGTAGATCGAAATAGAGCAGTCCCTGAACAGAATTGTGTGGCGCGACGATGCTTGCCTTCACTCCTGCTTCTCGGAGCTCTTGTTCCACTTCCACCCATTTTTTGTCATGTCCCACTTTAGGGCCGCCAATGGGGATGGGAAACCTGCTCCTCCCCAGATTTTTCGTCGCCGGTCTCAGGATGACGTCTGCCGCCTGCTCTGAAGTCAAAGGATCCAGAGCTTGAAGATTGTCTTCCGAAAGAGTGAGGTTGAGGCGAATGCGCTCGAGGTTCACTTTCAAGCTGTCGTCGGAATCGTTGCGAAACGTCACTTGCAAGGCCACGATCCCGGCCGCATACGGCGATTTCTTGTGAAATTTTTCTTTGTAGAGCGCAGGGTCCGTCCATGCCCTCGCGGAGATGGTCATACCTTCGTGCGATTCCAGCGCCGAAGTTTTGAGAGAGGTCTGTGGCTCCGCTAGACCTTTGGCAGCCGCCCAATGAAAGGCCACCAGGGCCAGGAAGAAGAGGGTTAGCTTTCTGGCCGGGTTATAATAAGCTTTTCTCATCTTGACGCCTTCGATTCCTGGGGGATACGCAGGGTTGCCTTGCGCTGCGCACCCGCCTGCTGTCGGCGGGGCACGGACTAACCGGAGCCACGCATAGTGTATTTCATTTATAGCCTGCTCATGGGCCTCGCGGCTGTTCTGCTCACGCCATACTGGCTGGTGAAGGGACTGCGGCACGGCAAGTATTTGTCCAATTTGAAGGAGCGCCTGGGTTTCGCCTTTCCTGCGTTGGATAAGCTTGCGGCCGAGCGTGCCGGCGCGATCTGGATTCATGCGGTCAGCGTGGGCGAAGTATTGTCGGGCGTTACGCTCGCGCGGCGGTTGAGGGCGGGATATCCGGACCGACCGCTCATCGTGTCTACAACTACGCTTACGGGGCAGGCACTAGCTCGTGAGCGGATGGCCTTTGCCGATGCGGTCATTTACTTTCCCCTTGACTGGAGCCTTTGCGTCCGCCGAGCGTTTGACGCTGTGCGGCCATCGCTCGTTCTTGTGCTTGAGACCGAAATCTGGCCGAACTTTCTGCGCGAGGCCGGACGGCGCACGATCCCCATTCTTTTTGTGAGTGGCCGAATTTCGGACCGTTCGTTTGCGCGCTATCAGAAATTCCTGGGCATCTTCGGCTTCTTTTTGCGACCGCTGCTGAAAGATGCGCTTTCTCATGCCAGCGCGTTCCTGATGCAAAGTGAGAAGGACGCGGAGCGTATGCGAGCTCTCGGCGCGCCTGCCGAGCGAGTCACGGCGAGCGGGAATTTGAAGTATGACGCGGAGCTGCCTTCGCCGACACCGCTCGCGAATTGGCTGGAAGCTGAGATCAAGCGCAGCGGCCGCTCGCCGGTCATTGTGGCGGGAAGCGTGGTTGCAACCGAAGAGCCCTTGGCACTCATTGCGTTTGGAACGCTGCAGGGCGAATACCGGAATGCCTTTCTGGTTCTTGCGCCGCGCAAGCCGGAACAATTTGCGGCTGCGGCGGAGTTCATCGACGCATCGCACCGGAAGTTTATCCGGCGCTCGGCGTTACCGATTCCAGGTCCGGGGCCAGCGGGAGAGCAATCCAACGGCGCGCTCAACTCTGCTCCAGGCGACTCAGCGATCCTGGATAACGTTACCGTTCTGCTGCTCGACAGCATCGGCGAACTGGCATCGCTGTATCGTTTGGCGGATGGCGCGTTCGTGGGAGGTTCGCTTGTTCCATCCGGCGGCCATAACATTTTGGAACCTGCCGCGTTTGGAAAAGTTCCTGTATTTGGTCCGTCAATGGAAAATTTTGCTGAAATTGCGTCGCGATTCGTTTCAGCCGGTGCTGCGATTCAGGTGAAAAGCCCCGAGGATGTGGGCGTGGCCTGGATTGAGTTGTTTGGTAACGCGGCGCGTAGGAAAGAGATGAGCGAGAAGGCACGAAGCCTTGTCGAAAGCAGCCGCGGCGCCACCGACCGGGCGCTTATGGAAATATCGAAGCATTTGGGGCGCGTGGCCCAGGCGCAAGCGATTCATAAAACCGCGATCGGAGTTTCATGACTTTTCCACGGCCAGTGCGAATCTTGCTATACCCCTTGTCTATTCTTTATGGGGGAATTGTACGCCTTCGGATGCGGCTTTATGAGCAGGGATGGCTGAAACGGAAGCGATTAAAGGGAACGGTGATCAGCGTGGGCAACCTGACGGTGGGCGGGACCGGCAAGACACCAATGGTGATCTGGCTTGCCGAAAAGTTTCTCGCGGAAGGGAAGCGCGTGGCGATTTTAAGCCGCGGCTATCGCGGCACGAATGGCACCAGCGATGAAGTCGAGTTGATGAAATCCCGATTGCAATGCCGCGTGGCTTTCGGCGTCGGGAAGAACCGCTTTACCGAGGGCCAGCGGCTTGCGGCGCAACAACCTATCGACATTTTTCTTCTCGATGACGGATTTCAGCATCTCCAGCTTGCTCGCGATTTGGATATTCTCTTAATGGACGCATCGGCTTCGTTGCACGGCGAACTTTTGCTTCCTGTGGGACGGCTTCGCGAACCGCTTTCCGCGATGAGCCGCGCGAATCTCGTGGTTTTCACACGCACGGAGAACGCACCGGGAACATCCGAAGCGATCGAAAAACTTACGCGGTTTCCTGTTTTTGCCGCAGCGACGCGCCTTCTTGGATTCCGGCGCGTTGCAAGCGAGATTCCGCTGCAATCGGCAGAAGAGATTGGTGCTGGGCCGTTTTTTGCTTTTTGCGGCATTGGCAATCCCGAAGCTTTCCTTAAGGATCTGCAAACTTGGGGACTGCCGCTGTGCGGCCAGGCGATTTTCGGGGACCATCATCGCTACACGCAACGCGACGTTTTGAGGCTCAAAGAAGCAGGAAAGAAAGCCGGCGCCAAAGCGTTCGTCACTACGGAAAAAGACGCGCAGAATCTTTCTGGATTGAAATTTGAGGAAGCTCCCTTATACATTTCTGTGATTGACATGGTAATCAGGCCGGAAGCCGATTTCCGAGAGATCCTTGATCGATTGATTGCCGCTAAGATGGGTGCTGCCGCGTGAAGATTCTCATCCGCGCGACGAACTGGGTGGGCGACGCGATCATGGCGCTGCCGGCGTTGCGAGCCGTGCGCGGGCGCTTTCCAGAAGCGGAAATTGCCATTCTGGCGCGTCCTTATGTGGCGGATATTTACCGCGAGCAGCAGATTTGCAGCAAACTCATCACTTACGACTCCCAAGCGAAGCACGCGGGCATTGCTGGTAGCGAGAAGCTGGCCGCGGAACTGCGCACGCTCAAATTCGATGTCGCGCTACTTCTGCAAAATGCCTTTGACGCGGCGTGGGTGAGTTGGCGTGCGAACATTCCGGAACGCATCGGTTACGCGCGCGACGGCCGGAGCTTTCTTTTGACGAAGGCGGTCCCGGTTCCCAAGACAGGCGAAATTCCGCCGCACGAAAAGTTTTATTACCTGGAGCTTCTTCGGCGCGCCGGGTGGATCGATTCGCTCCCGGATGAATCGTTCATTTCCCTGAACGTTTCGGAGCCGAGCCGGCGCAGAGCAGCGGAGTTTCTTGTCCAAGCGGGTACACGTGCCGATTCCTTGCGCATGGCGATTGGCGCCGGCGCTTCTTATGGGTCAGCAAAATGCTGGCCACCAGCGCGCTTTGCCGAGCTCGCGAATCGCCTACAGGCACAGACCGATGCGGACATCATCCTCTTTGGAACCGGAAGCGAAGCCGCCGTTACGCGGGCTATCTCCGCGGAATTGCGCAAGCCTCCCATCGATCTCACGGAGAAATCGGCAATCGCTGATCTGCCGGCGCTGCTTTCTCAGTGTCACCTGTTCATTGGCAACGATTCGGGAGCCATGCATGTGGCCGCCGCGGTGGGATTGGCGGTGGTCGCCGTATTTGGCCCAACGGATCCGTATGGCACAGCTCCGGTCACGCCGCGCTGCGCCATCGTTCAGCAAAAACCGTATTGCAGCCCATGTTTTCTTCGGCATTGTCCCATCGACCATCGTTGCATGCAGAAGGTCACAGCCGATATGGTAGAGGCTGCCGCAAAGACGTGGCTCACCGCGGCGGAGACCCTGCGTGGCTGAACGCCCGCGTTTGCGAGCCGGTGTGTTTGTCGACCGCGACGGCACCCTCTGCGAAGAAGTCGGCTACATGAATCACGTGAGCCGCTTTCGTATGTTCCCGTTTGTCGCGGCGGCGTTGCGGCGGCTCAATCAGGCTGGCTATGCGGTCATGGTCGTCTCGAATCAATCGGGAATCGCGCGCGGATACTTCCCCGAGTCTGTCCTTGAGGAAGTGACGCAAAGGATGAAGCAGCAACTGGCCCAGGCCGGGGCAAAGGTAGATGCAGTTTACTATTGCGCGCACGCCTCGTCGGAAAATTGCACCTGCCGCAAACCTAAAACGGGCATGCTGGACTGCGCTGCGCGCGAGCACGCTGTCGAGTTGCAGCGTTCGTTTGTGGTCGGAGACCGCTACATTGACATCGAACTGGCACGCAATGCCCGTGCGCGGGGCATCCTGGTCCGCACGGGTTATGGGGAGGGCGAAGTCGCATGGCACGCGGCCAAATGGCCGGCACCGCCGGATTTTGTGGCCAGCGACCTGGCTCAGGCCGTCGATTGGATCTTGAGGCAGCCGCGATGAAGCGTCCAGCCGCCGAAAAAAAACGCCCTGCGTCGGTGGACTTGCGCGATCTTGCTGAGTGCGTAGAACAATTCCGGGGAAAGATCATCGTTCTCCTCGGTGACTTTGTGGCCGACGAATTTCGTTATGGCCACATTTCGGGAGTTTCGCGCGAGGCTCCGGTGTTGATCCTGAAGCATCGCGAGACGCAGTTGGTTCCAGGCGGCGGCGCTAACGCAGCCAACAATCTTGCCACCCTGGGGGCAAAGGTGTTGCCGATTACGGTCGTTGGCGAGGACGCTCCTGGGGAGGCGCTTTTTCAATATTTCCGCCAGAAGGGCGTGAGCACCGGCGGCATCCTTCGTGCCAAAGGGAGAGCCACGCCCACCAAGACGCGTTTCCTCGCGGGGTGGGCGCACACCGTCGCGCAACAAGTTCTCCGCTTCGACTACGAACCGCAAGCGCCTTTGCCGGAAGCGATTCGCTACAAGATTCAGCAAAAGCTTTCCGCGAACTTGCGGGGCGCTGATGCGCTGGCCATTTCGGATTACGGATTTGGTGTTGCCACGCCCGAACTTATCCGCAAGATCACTGGTAAGCTCAAAAAGTCAGTGCCCATCACGCTTGACGCGCGTTACAACCTCCACCGCTATGCCAAATCCGGCGTCACTTCCGCGACGCCGAACGAAGCGGAGCTAGAAGCCGAGCATCACACCACCATTGGGTCCGACGCTGCCGAACTTGCGCGCGCGGGCGGCGCCACGCTTTCCACCATGAAATTGCAGGCGCTCCTTGTGACTCGCGGCCGTCACGGCGCGGCGCTCTTTGAGTTGGGCGGTGGCGTCACGCACATCCCGATTCACGGATGTGATCAGGCTGTCGACGTCACCGGCGCTGGCGACACGGTTCTCGCGGCATACACCTTGGCGCTGGCCGGCGGTGCCTCCCCCCTTGCGGCCGCGCACATTGCCAACATTGCGGGAGGACTCGTGGTCATGAAACGGGGGACGGCTACCGTTTCGGGCCAGGAACTTCTCGACGCCATCCGAGGCGAAATTTCCGGGACAGCTTCCTGAGCTATGCGCGAAGCCGCCAGCAAGATCGTTCATCGCGATGCGCTTCGGCACAAACTCGCGGAGCACAAACGCCGAGGACAACGCGTGGTTTTCGCCAATGGCTGCTTCGATACGCTGCACGTCGGCCACATCCGGTATCTCGAAGGAGCGCAGCGGGAAGGCGATATTCTCGTGGTGGGCGTCAACGACGATTCCAGCGTGCGCAACTTGAAGGGTGCCGGTCGTCCCGTTCTCGATGAAAACGCCCGCGCGCTGCTGGTTGCCGCACTCCGCTGCGTCGATTACGTGGTGTTGTTTTCCGAACCGACTGTGGAAGCGCTGCTCGAAGAATTACGGCCGGATGTCCACGCAAAAGGCACGGATTACACTGCCGAGACAGTGCCGGAACGCGCGACCGCGGTGCGACTGGGCATTCGCATGGCCATAGTGGGCGATCCAAAGGATCACGCCACTCGATCGCTGTTCGACTCGATCCGCAAGGCAGCGCATGACTGAGCCCCGCTTCCTTGTTGTGCGCCTCGGTTCGCTTGGGGATATCGTCCATACATTTCCCGCAGTGGCGGGCCTCCGCGAGTCTCTTCCTAAAGCCGAAATTGTTTGGCTAACCCATCCGCGGTGGAAAGATTTAGTTGAAAGCAGCGAGCTTGCCTCGGAAATTTGGCAGGTCGAGCCGCGCGCTTACCGTTCGGTCCGCGATGTTCTTGCTCGCATCCGAAAAAGGAAATTCACGGCCGCCATCGACTATCAGGGGCTCTGGAAGTCAGCGGCGCTCCCGTTTCTCGGAGGCGTGCCGCGCCGCATCGGATTTTCTTCGCACGCCGTTCGCGAATTCGGTGTGCCGCTTCTTTACACCGATCGGGTCCGCACTACTCGCGCTCATGTGGCGGATCAGAACGGCGAGCTTTCGCAGCGTGCGGGCGCGCGAAACGGCGTCGCACCCTTCCTGCTTTCCGTTCCTTCGTTGCAAGAGGCGTTTGCGTTGCAACTTTTGCGTGGATTCAACGCTGCCCGTTACGTCGCGTTGAGCCCTGCCGGGGGTTGGCGCTCCAAGTGCTGGCTTCCTGAACGTTACGGCGCGCTTTGCCTGCAGATCCATGCAAAACTCGGAATGCGCTGCATTTTGAATCAGGGCCCAGGTGACGAGGACTGCATTGCAGCGGTCAAGGCTGCCAGCGGTGATGCCGCTCCCATCGCTTGCAGCAGCTCACTTCACCAGTTGATGGTTCTGCTGCGCAATGCAATTTGTGTTGTTGGCGGCGACACGGGCCCGCTGCACCTTGCCGTGGCGCTGGGAACACCTGTCGTCGCTCTCTTTGGGCCTACCGATCCAGCGCGCAACGGTCCGTATCGCCCCGGCTGCGATCCTGGGAAGGACATCGTGTTGCGCAGTTCGCACGCCGTTACCACTTACAAGCGAGAAGACCAGCCCGACTCTTCTTTGCTGGAACTCGAAGTGGCCAGCGTTTTCGACGCCGTTAGTCGTCAAGTTGAGGCACGCCGATGAGCCTGCCGGGCAGTTTTTTTATGCGCTGGCGGGTTCGCTTGGGGTATCCGCTGGCAGTAGTGGTTCTTTGGTTTTCCCGGCCGGTGCCGCGCAGCATCTTGCTGGGCGGTTTGGTTGGGATCATTGGCCTCTGGCTGCGGGCTTATGCCGCCGGATATCTGCACAAACAGGAAGTACTCACGGTCACCGGCCCTTATGCTTACACGCGCAATCCCCTCTATCTCGGCAGCGCCATTCTGGTGCTCGGCGCAGCGATCGCTATGCAGTCGTGGATCTCGACATCTCTTCTTCTTCTTTACTTCGCAATTTTTTATTCCGCGGTGATGCGGCGCGAAGAAACAGAATTGCGCATGCGACACGGCCCTGTCTTTATCGAATATGCACGTGCGGTCCCGCTCTTTTTCCCGCGTTTGCGTCCCGCGGAGCTAGCTGGCGGATCTGTGAGCGGGTTCTCGCTGGCGCAGTACAAAAAAAATCATGAATGGCAGGCGACGCTCGGTTTTTTACTTCTTCTCGGCACTTTGTTATTGATCTGGAATTTTCGCCAGCGCTGATGCTGCATTCTGCGCATCGAGACAGGCAACGAAACAGCTAATCTCTATTGCTGTCCGTCGGTCAGCACATGCGCGGCGCCTTGGCGAGCGGTCCGCAACACGTGCAGGCCCGCGGCGTCCAGCCGCTCCCGTAATTCTGGGCTGGGATGATCATAGGGATATACTTCTCCAACCGAAATAATTCCAATTCTTGGGCGGACCGCGTCGAGAAATTGTTGTGTCGTGGAGTTCTTTCCGCCGTGATGCCCAACCTTCAACACGTCGGAACGCTCCGGTCTTCTGAAAATCCGTGGATTCCGCACGGTCCACGAAACTGCGGCCGCCCAGCAACATCGCCCGCAAGACACCGGCCGTTTGCGGTGATTCGTTCGAGAGGGTATCGATTTCCTCTCAAACGCTCAGAAATCCGAGCAAACAGCCAACTCGAATGGGAAAGGATAGTAGCAGGGAAAAGGTGTTCGCTAGGCAAGCCCGGCAGCGATGAGCAGCGGGCTCCCAGCGAAGCAAGCCCAGAGGATGAAAATCGAAAGGACGTGCGGTACGACTGCAGGATGCAAGCCCAGTGCGATGCCGCGCTGCGGCGATCGCAAGGGCCGGCAGCCTCATGGCGCTTTTCGCAACCTTACGAGCGTCTCGATGTGGAAGGTTTGCGGAAACAGATCGAATAGATGCATTTCTGCGATTTCGTATTGGTTGCTTGGTGCAGGAATTTCTTTTGGTTTCCGCGCCGAATTGGTCAGGACCGCCAAATCGCGAGCCAGCGTCGACGGATCACACGAAAGGTAGACAATTTCTACCGCGCCAAGCTCTGCAAGATCCCTCGCCGGTTGCGCGCCCAACCCTGCTCTTGGTGGATCCAATACGACGAAATCCGGCTTGTCTTTCGTTTTCTTCAAAAACTCTTCCGCGTGTTCGTTGTGGGTAGCTATAAAAACGCGCGCAAGTTCCGCGTTAGCTTTGAGATCGCGCGTCGCTGCGAGATTCGCATCCACGCTCACGACTTTTCCAAACGTCTTCGCCAGCGGAAGAGTGAAGAATCCCACTCCGGCATACAAATCCAGTGCCAGTTCGCCGCGGGCATGTGCCACGACGGTCTTCAGCAAATCCTCGATCAGGAAGCGGTTTACTTGAAAAAACGAAAGATGGCTGACGCGGTATTCGTATCCACCTACTTCCTGTGTCAGATATCCCGGGCCACTCAGTTCGAACTTGTTTTTCTTCTGGTCCAGCAGCAACAGGCTCTCAGTATGTGGAAGCGCGCTGCGGAGCGAGGAAATGAGTTCTTCGGCAGGTTTTGAAAATCTGTCAAACGCCACGTTGAGCCCGATCTTTTCGTCGCGCGAATCCGAAAACGCTTCGATCTCCTGCACTCCGGCCGGCAGCGTGCCCGATCGCGTCATATCTTGCAGCTTCAAAAAGGTTTGCGCGAGCAGCGGCGAGAGCACAGGACATTCGTCGATCGGCAGAACGACCGAACTTTCCGGCAGAAAATATCCGAGCGCTCGCGGCATCCCGCCGCGCAGCGCCCACTGCGCACGATTCCGGTAGCCATACGGCTGCGCTGAGTGCTCGGCAATCGCGCCGTCCCACGAAATGCCGCCGAGGCGTGAAAGCGTTTCGCGCAAAATTTCTTTCTTCAGCCGCAACTGCTCCGCAGCCGAAATATGCTGATAATGACACCCGCCGCAATTCTGAAAATGCGGGCAGCGCGGCTTGGCGCGTTCCCTCGCCGGGGAAGTGACTTCCAAAAGCTCCGCCCAAAGTAGCTTCTTGTGCCTCTTCTTTGCGGCGGCGCGCACTTCTTCCCCAGGCAGGACGTAAGGCACAAAGACGGTATTGCCGTCGGCGTGCGCCAAGCCTTCGCCTCCATACACAAGTTTCTCGATTGACAGTCTTAACTCCTCAGCCATCAGAAGTCCTCATATCTAGCCGTGGTGCCGAAGCTGAAAAGCGGATCCCTCCGCCTCAGGCTGCGGAAGACCGCAGCCCGGGGGTCGGGATGACTGTTTGCGTCGCTAAGACTGCGACTACGACATGTAGAAGAGACTCAGCCGCGGCAGCCCGAACTCTTCCAGCAGCCGATTCTGCAAGTACTGCTTTTCGACCAGCGCCAACTGCTCGGTTTTCATCTTTCGGCGGTACGTCGCCAATTGCCCGTCCAATTCGCGCCGGATTTTTAACATCAGCTCTTCTGGAGCGTAGCTCGTGAGCGTTGCCTGCAGCTTGTCATCTAGAATGGTCAGGCGCCGCTCCAAATCTTCTAAGTCCAGCGTCGCCGGCGTCTCGAGCAACGTTGCACTGGTTTCTAGTGACTTGGCGACCTCCGTCAGCGTGGCAGCAAAGTCCGGCCGCGCTCTTTGATTCTGGTCCGCTCCCTGTCTTAGCTGTGCGAGGTTGTGCTCAAAATATTTTTTCAGCTCTTCGCGGGAGAAAACCTCTTTCTGTGGCCCGCGGTTCGCCGCTGGTGCCTTACCCGCCGCAGCCTCCAGTTGTTCCTCCGCCGCCTCCAGCACCGCATCCGAACAATACGCCAGGCTCTTCATGGTTTTTCCCGAGCCGCCGCGCCGCGACCTGCCATAACTCTCGAACGCTCGATCGATTCCTTTGAGCACCGCTTCCAGCGGCACGCCTGCCCTCTGCCATGCTTCCATAATTGCCCAGTCGAGCGGCGACACGAGCAGGTTCGCTCCCCGTTTCTTCCAGAAATATTCTTCGATTTCCGTGAAGTAATTGAAATAGTTCCAGCCGTCCATTGTGTTGGTTGGAAGCGGACCGCGCGTCAAATCAATCAAATCAATTGTTGATGCAATTGAAAACAACAGCCGTCGCCCGCGTGCTAAAGCTAAGGTTTTTTTCGCGGGAATTGCGCTTCGCGTCACCTGCGCATCTACGTTGCGCTCTTCCCGCGCTCCGCCGGCTGATTTCTCTCCCAGATCAACCGCAATCCTGTCAGCGTCAGAAACTCGTCGGTATGCTCGATGTACTTCGAGCCTTTCGCGACTAACCTTGCCTGTCCTCCCGTCGCCACTACTTTTGCGGCTTGGCCAAGCTCCTTCTTCATGCGCGCGAGCATGCCGTCGACCATATCGACCGCGCCGTAGTACAACCCTGCCTGCATGTGAGCGACGGTGTTCGTCCCAATGACTTTTCCGGGGTCTTTGATTTCCACGCGCGGCAGTTTCGCCGCGCGCGCGAACAAGGCCTCTGCGGCAATGCCCAACCCGGGAGCGATGACGCCTCCCAAATATTCACCTTTCACGGATATGGCATCGAAGGTAATCGCTGTTCCAAAATCCACCACAATACACGGCCCGCCGTACAAGTGAAACGCGGCCACGCCGTTCACGATGCGGTCCGCTCCTACTTCCGCAGGATTGTCCACCAACACGGCCATGCCGGTTTTCACTCCCATCTCGACGAACAGCGCCTTCTTTCCCAAATAAACGCGCGACATTTCTCCGAGCGTCCAGTTCACGGGCGGCACCACCGAACTAATGATCACTCCGGTGATGTCGTTGCGGTCCAACCCCGCCAAGGTAAACAGATTCCGCGTCAGCACGCCGTATTCGTCGACGGTTTGCTCGCGCGCTGTCGTCAGCCGCCAGTTCGCAATCAACTCTTGACCGCGAAACACACCCAGAACCGTGTTGGTGTTTCCCACGTCGATGGTCAGCAGCATCTACCGCGCCTCCGCTATGTCCCCGGCAAGCACCGTAACCACGCGCCCATCGTCCCGCTCGACTTGCAGCAAGCCCTCCGGTCCCAACCCTACGGTCGTTCCCAAATAGCTTTCCATGCCGTTCGTCACGCGCACGCGCTTGCCATGCGCATAGCTCGAAAGCACCTCGAAGCGCTTTATCACGCTCGCCAGACCTTCGCGCACGAAGCGATGGTAGTCGCTCTCAAATTCCCGCAGCAACCGCACCAGCAACTCCATGCGCGATTGTGGTTTGCTTGTTTCCTGGCGCAGGGAAGTAGCGATGTTCGCGAGTTCACTCGGGAATTTCTCCTGATTCACGTTCAAGCCGATTCCCACCACGACAAACCGTATCTGTTCCGGGTCTGCGTGCATTTCGGTCAGGATGCCGCCTGCTTTTTTTCCATGAATCGTTAAATCATTCGGCCATTTTAGGTCGACAACCAGCCCAGTGACAGCCTCCACTGCTGTGTGGGCGGAAAGGCCTGCCATCATCGTGAGCAGCGGAGCCTGCACCGGCGCGAGTTTCGGCCGCAGAAGCAAGCTGACATAGATCCCCGTCGCGCGTTCCGAGTGCCACGTATGTCCAGCTCTGCCTCGTCCCGCAGTCTGTTCTTCTGCTAAAACCACAGTTCCTTCCGGCTCGCTTGCATGCCCCAATTCAAACGCCACGCGATTTGTCGAGTCCGCCTTGAAAAAATGATGGATGCGCTTCCCAAACAGGCTGCCTTTCAGCCGCCGTTTGAGTTCGTCCGCCGTAAGAATGTCCGGAACTTTTTCGAGGAAGTAGCCGGTTGCGGCCTGACCTTTCACCTTTACCCCTAGCTCGCGCAGCTTCTCAACCCACCGCCACACCGCAGATCGGGACACGCCGATTTCGCGGGCGATGCGCGCTCCGCTGATCACGATGGTGGCGTTGTTCGAAAGCAGCCTCAGCAGCCCCGCTACTCTCCGGTCCGTGGTTCCCGGCAAGGGTTCTGTATTCATGGGGATATCTTCGCGCTTGGGCGCCGCCTAAGCTTACGTTTCCTCGACGCCATCCACAAGCAGGCTCAGGTTCGCGGCGGGCGCCGAGTGCGTCAGCATCCCGGAGGAAAGAAAATCCGCTCCGGCCTTTGCATAAGCATATGCGTTTTCTAATGTAATTCCGCCGGAAATCTCGATCACGCAATCGGGACGCATGCCTCGCGCAATCTTCACGCACTCCGCTGCCCGCCCCGGTGTCATGTTGTCGAGGAGCACGGCTTCCGCGCCTGCTCCCAGAGCTTCGATCAATTCGCGCTCGTCTCGCACTTCGATCTGTACGGTGAGCGGCGCGGGCCCCACGACTTCCGGGTCCAATCCTGCCGCATCGTAGGCGCTCGCGGTTCGCGGGGGAGGTGCTTTGGGCGCTACGTAGGTATGCGCCTTATCGAGCGCCACTTTGATCCCGCCTGCCAGCGCGATGTGATTCTCTTTCAGCAAGATCGCGTCATAGAGGCCGAAGCGGTGATTCATTCCGCCGCCCACTTTCACCGCGTATTTTTCCAGCACCCGCAAACCTGGGGTCGTTTTGCGCGTGTCGCGAATTCGCGTCTTGGTCGTCGCCAGTTGTTCCACGAATCGTCGCGTGTAGGTTGCAATCCCGCAAAGATGTGACAGAAAATTCAGCGCGGTTCGCTCCCCGGTCAAAACTGCCGCCGCGTTTCCTCGTAGCTGCACCAATTTGACGCCGGGCTCGACGAACGACCCATCAGCGTGCAAGCAGACAACGTCCATTTCCGGATCCAACGCGCGAAACACATTTTCCGCCAGTGGCAACCCGGCGCAAACCAGGGTCTGCCGCGCCAGCATGTGCGCCCGCGCCACGGCATTGGAAGGAGTGGTTGCAGCTGTGCTCGCATCGCCTGAGCCGATATCTTCCGCCAGGGCGTTTCGAACGATTTTCTCGATATCTTCCGAATGCCAGTCCACGAGCTTCAAGTCCCGGCGGCCTGACTGCCTCCGTCAAGGTCCCCCAGCCGCTTTAGCAATTTGTCCTGCTCAGTTTTTTGTTGAGCCAGCGTCGCTTCCAGCCCCTTGATGATCTTTTCCGGCGCGCGGCTGCGAAATGTTTCATCGCCGAGTTGTTTTTCTTTCGAAATGATGGCCTTTTGCAATCCTTTAATTTCCTTCTTTAGCCGCGTTTTCTCCGCGCCCGCATCGACCGTCTCTGAGTAAGTCACGCGCGCATCAAACGTTGCCGTCGAGCGCAGTGCTCCGCTCTGGGCATCGAACCGTTCCTTCGGAACGATGCGCAACTCAGACAGGACCGCTAATCGTTCCAGCGCCTCGCGGTTTGCCTGAATCAAATTTGCTATGCTACGGTCGCTCGTGGAAAATTCCGCCGCCACCTTTTTCTTGGCGTCTACTCTCAATTCCGCTCGAATCGAGCGAAGCGCGGTCACCACTTCCTGAATTTGCGCCACGTCATGCAGAGCATCGGCATTCTTCCAACGCGCTTCCGCCACGGGAAACTTCCCAAGCGCAATGGACTTCGCTCCCTTCGCCTGCGGAACTTGGTGCCACAGCTCCTCTGTCAGGAACGGCATCAACGGATGCAACAGCCGCAGAGCTGCATCGAACGCAGCAAACAGGTTCTTCCATGCCACCGTAGCCCGCTCGCGGTCGGCGCTTTGCAATTCCGGCTTGACCCACTCGATGTACCAGTCACAGAAGTCGCCCCAGAAAAACTGATACACGGCTTGCGCCGCCTCGTGAAAGCGGTAAGTGTCTAACGCTTCGTTCACCATTTCGATCGTGGTTGCCAGCCTTGCGAAAAGCCATGCATCAACCAGCGGGATTCTTCCGCCGACCGCATACGGCGCTTTCGCGCGAACCTCCGGCCCCGCCAATTCTTCCAGCTTCGTTCCGCCCTGCTCAAACTTATCCAGGTTCACAAATAAAAATCGCGCCGCATTCCAAATCTTGTTGGCAAAATTCCGCGCGCTCGTCAGCTTGTCTTCGGACAGCACGATGTCTGTTCCCGGCGCCGCCATCGACGCCAAGCAGAAGCGCATCGCATCGGTCCCGTACTGCTGGTTCAGCGCCACGGGATCGAGGCCCGTGCCCTTGGACTTCGACATTTTCTCGCCGCTTCCCGTGCGCACGAGCGAGTGCAAGTACACCGTGCGGAAAGGAACTTGTCCCGTGAAATGGATCCCCATCATGATCATCCGCGCCACCCAGAAAAACAGGATGTCGTAGGCGGTAATCAACAGGCTTGTCGGATAGTATTTTTTGTAGTCCGCTGTCTTCTCCGGCCAGCCCAGCGTGGAGAACGGCCACAGCGCGGAGCTGAACCAAGTGTCCAAAACATCCGAATCCTGCTCCAGGTTCGCCGATCCGCATGTCGCACACTTCAGCGGCGTTTCCCGCGCTACGGTGATGTGCTGGTTCTCCTTGCAGTACCACGCCGGAATCCGGTGCCCCCACCAAAGCTGCCGCGAGATCGTCCAATCGCGGATGTTGTTCATCCAGTTCAGATACTCGGTGCGCCGATTTTCGGGGATAACCAGGATGGCATTCTCCTTGCCTGGCTCGTATGCCTCCACCGCCTTGATTGCCGGCGCAGCAAGGTCCTTCATCTTGCAAAACCACTGCGTCGAAATGCGCGGTTCCACCACCGTCTTGCTTCGTTCGCAAAGACCGATGGCGCTCGTGTGCTCCGTGATTTTTTCGAGCAAACCCTGCGCTTTCAGATCCTCAACAATCTTCTTTCGCGCTTCAAATCGTCCCAGGCCCGCATAGGTGTCGGCGTTCGCGTTCATCTGCGCGTCATCGGTCATCACGTCGATTTCCGCCAACTTGTGCCTTTTCCCGAGCGCAAAATCGTTCGGATCGTGTGCCGGCGTGACCTTCACCGCGCCAGTGCCGAATTCCCGGTCGACCATTTCGTCCGCGATGATCGGAATCTCGCGGTTCATCAGCGGCAGCCATGCCTTTTTCCCAACCAGGTGCTTGTACCGTTCGTCCTCCGGATGCACCGCAACCGCGGCATCTCCGAGCATCGTTTCTGGTCGCGTGGTTGCCACGGTCAAGAATTCCTTGGTCTCGACGACCGGATACTTGATGTGCCACAAATTGCCTTGCCGCTCTTCGTGCACCACTTCCAAGTCGCTCAGCACCGTCAGGCAGTCTGGGCACCAGTTCACCAGTTGTGTCGCCCGGTAGATCAATCCTTCCTCGTATAGGCGCGCAAAAACTTCACGCACCACCCGCGAAAGCTCCGGTGACAGGGTGAATCTTTCCCGCGACCAATCGCAGGTTTCCCCGATCTGCCGCATCTGCCGCAGAATGGTTCCGCCGCTTTCTTCCTTCCACTTCCACACGCGCCGCTCGAATTCTTCTCGCCCGAGCTTGCGGTAATCGATCCCCTGTTCCTTGAGTTGCCGCACCACCACGCGCTGCGTGGAGATTCCCGCGTGGTCCATCCCCGGCAGGTATAAAGTGTTGTATCCCCGCATGCGGTGCCAGCGCGCCAGGATGTCGATTTCGGTGTGATTGAGCATGTGTCCGATGTGCAGCGAGCCCGTCACGTTCGGCGGGGGAATGACGATGGAAAACACTGGTCCCGGCGCGCTGGGGTCAGCTTTGAACAGGGCCTCTTTCACCCAGAATTCGGCCCACCGCGGCTCAATCTGCTGCGGCTCGTATGCCTTGGCTATTTCTCGAGCCATTCGCTACCTTCGCTCCATTTTATCAACGGTCGACACGGCTCCGTGGGCTTACGCTGAACGCAAATCCTTCAGAGTAATCTTTGACTATACGGGGCCAAAAGCGGCTCCGTCAAATTCGCGGTCTGGCTGGTTTAGCATCAAAGCAGCATCGATTCGAATGCAAACGGGATGAAAAATCCTCGAAAATTCTGTGGGGAGGGAACTAGGACTTCTTCGACTTCATCTCATCCTTAACCATGGCTTCCACAACGGGCTTCAAAATCTCTCGCGTTACCGCTTGCAGCACTTCCGGACTCATTTTCGCCAGTACTTTGGCCACCAGATCATCCATGTTTGGCGCAGTCGCCGCAGATGCTGTCGGCGGCGGGCTCGTGGGCTCTAGCACGCCTTCCTCTTCCCGCGCGTAAAAGCTGCCGCCCTCTGACGACCGGGCTTCCCGCCTCTCGAGGATGAACGTGGCGTGTTCCGCCGCCTGCGCCGCTTCTTCGCGAATCGCTTCGACCGTTGCCGGAGGCAGTGCGGCTTCCTCAATCACGGTCTGAGTTTCATGGCTGACCTCGCTCCCATTTCCAGTTCCGTTTTTCGGTGTGGATGCCTGACTTGCGGCCGGCGTATCCCAGGTCGAAGCCAAATGGCTGGCCTTTTGTATCTCGCCTTCCCACGGACTGGACGAAACGGAAAACCAGGAATCTTTCGTCTCTTTCTGTTCCGGCGCGGGCTGTGTCTCGGTCGCCGTGTGGGTCTTCTCCTCGACATCCGTGGCCGTTTCCAGCGAATGCTTTTCGTTCCTAATCGGCGGAACCACCGGAGGCGCCCACGTATCTGGGACAGGCGGTCTGCTGGGGGCCGGCGTTGTCTCTTGCACCAGGGCTGGCGGAGCCACACGTGTCTCTGGCACGCGGCTGCTCGACACGGGCGCGGTTTCTACCGACGCCGGTTCTTGTTCCGGTTCCCATCCCGTGTTCCGTGACTTGCTGGCGGCAATCTGTTCGAATCCGCCCATCCGCCAGTCGTTTTCGTTGCTCTTCGCCTTCTTACTTTTGGCCGCAGGAACGTCTTTCTCGTCGCCGGTGCCCTCGGGTCTCCATC
>QHYJ01000143.1 GCA_003223255.1 Acidobacteriota bacterium
ATTACGCGCGGCGCATCCTCGAACACGCTTCGGCACAGGGTGAGACGAGCCCCAATGCGAAAAGCCCCGACAAAGCGCAGCCCGCCGTGCCTTGCACGCCCACTGTTCCCAGCGCGGCCAATACACCTGACGCGACCGCTTCTTCTAGCGCGGCTCCTTCTACTGTCTCGCCCAGTGCCGCACCTCCTGCGAATAATTGTGTGATTCCCGCCGCGCCCAAGTTGTCTGCGGACTCCGCGCCGAATCCCGCGCCGCAGACCAAGCCCCCCTACCGCCGCGACGATTAGCGTTCTCCCCCGTCTATGACGCCGTGGGCAATCGCGCGCGGAAGACCTCGACCATTCCGGGGTTGCCGGGCGGCTTGACGAATTACAACATGAACGACCAACCCGCACCAGACACCTACGACGCGAATGGCAACACCATGGCGTCGAACGGGCTCGGCTATGTCTACGACTTCGAGAACCGCGTGATGCGGGCGGGCGCGGGAATCACCATGGCCTACGACGGCGACGGCAACCGCAACCGCGTGAGGAAGACCGTAGCCGGGGTCACGCAAAAACAGGTGGAGCGCAAGGAGGCGGGTGGCGTGCCGCCAACGGCTAACGGCTCACAAGGATCGAAGGTTCCCCTCCGCCGTAGTGAACAGATCATGGATCAGTGGTCGTGAGTCATGCCGGCCATTTCGTGCATCGGCGGCGTTTTGCGGCGCAGCGCGGCCATTTTGGAATCATCGTGCGGAACGAAGTAGCCAACGGCGATACCCATGGCGCCGTCGTGCAGTAATTTGCCGGTGGGATTGTCGTACGTGGCCGAAGTCTTGAGCACGTCGCCCGCGGAAAATTGGAAGCCGCCTTCTTGGAGAAACAATTTCACGGGCACGGCCTCGAGGCGGCCCTTTTCGTCGACTTTGGCGTCCAGCGTGGCCACGGTTTCTTTGCGCGTAAGGTCCTGCAAGACGATTTCTCTTCCGTAATCATGGAGATGCCCGCCGACGCCGAGCAGCACGCCGCCGTATTTCACCGTCACCGTGCCGGACTTTTCGCTCTTGCCCGCAGGCACGTCGTAACTGGAATTTCCGCAAGACTTCACGTCCATCCATGCGGGATAGACGTTCTTGCGTGGCGAAGCATTTTCGCTGGCGTCCTGATACGGAATGACAACTTCCAGATAGGCCTTGTCGTAGGAAGTGGACGTAGGGTTATAGACCATCGTTTCGATGCGAATTTTGTCGTCCTTTTGCACGCGATAGCCGTAGCCGGGAACTTCCGCCCAGTCGGTCATCTCGCTTCCGGCACCGAAAATGTGCTCTTCCTTGTTGGGGCAGAGAAAATCCGAGCGGTTCTCGTTCCAGAAAGCGGTGTGATGCAGGACGGTTCCAGGAACCGCATTGCCGGCGGCGTCCACGAGTTTGGGGTGATACGCCAGAAGCCAGCCGTCGAAGGGGATCTGCCAGATTTGGTCGGGAGGCTGCGGCATTTTCATGTGGCCGGTGTGCGCGGGAAGATTCATCGGGCCGACGCGCAGAGTAACGGTGTGCGCCGCAGCGTCTATTTTTGTGTCCAACGTGACGCCCTTGGCGATGGCGTGGTGCATGCCTTCCTGCATGAAGCCGCCATGATGCTGGTGTTGCATGCTCATTTGTGATTCGGCAGGTTTTTCCTGCGCACAGGCAAAGCCTGTCGGCAGCAAGCTCCATGCAAAGAACAGGGACAAGGATTTGAAACGCCTCATGTTATTACTCCAGACCGCGCGTGATCCTGGCCAACCCATCTCCACCTCCATGATAGCTCCGAGGATGGCTCGGTGTCTTGCGGGGCTTTCCCTTAGGCCTGGAGTGGAATTCCGCGGAGAAAACGCTACAATCTCGGCGCATGAAAACCTCTCGGCCGCTCGCTTCCTCGCTTTTCGTTTTCGCAGTGGCGGTGATTTTGGCTCCGTTCTTGACGCCGGCAAGGAAACCTGCCACCGCGGATTTGCTGGTACTGAATAACGTGACTGTAGTGGAAGTTCGAACGGGCACGTTACAACCCGACCAAACGGTGATCCTGAAACGCGATCGCATTTATTCCATGGGGCCGAGCAACTCTGCAAAGTATCCGCGCAACGCGGAAAGCGAGAACTGTAGAGGACTGTACTTAATTCCCGGATTGTGGGACATGCACGTGCACCTGGTCTTTGGCGACTGGTTCCCCGACGCGCAGGACATTTCGCTGCCGCTGTTTATCGCCAATGGTGTGACCGGCGTACGCGACATGGGCAGCGAGTTGGCCGTGGTACAAGATTAGCGCAACGAAATTAAAACCGGACGGATGATCGGTCCCCGGATTTTTACTTCCGGCCCGATGCTCGATGGTCCGAAACCTCGTTTCCCGAGTTCAATCGCTATTGCCACTCCGGAAGGTGGGCGCCGCGCGGTGGACAACCTGAAGCAGCGCGGAGTGGATTTCATCAAGCTGCAGTCCCTTATCCCGCGGGACGCGGCGCTGGCCATTGCTGAAGAGGCTAAAAAGCAGGGGATTGCGTTCGAGGGCCATGTGCCGGATGCCGTGCGCGCAGGCGAAATGTCCGAAGCGGGAATGAAGAGCTTCGAACATCTGATCGGAATTTTTGAGGGGAGCTCGCCAGCAGAAGAAGATTTTCTCAAGGGAAACAAGACCGAACGGAAGTTTCTGGCGACTTACGACGAAGCGCGCGCCGCTTCGCTGGCCGCATTGTTGGCGAAGAACCACACGTGGCAGTGTCCGACGCTGGTCTGGGAGCGGGGAGGAAACCTGCTCGATGTAAGCGATTTTAGCGGCGACACGCGAGTGAAATATGTGCCAGGACCGTGGAAGAACAAAACTTGGAAGCGGTTTACCGGCGAAATCACGCAAGGTTACGGCACGGATGACATTGCCACGCGCAAAAAATTTATCGACAAGGAGCTGGCGGTCGTGCACCTGCTGCATAGAGCAGGCGTTCCGTTCCTCGCCGGTACGGACACTCCCGCTGGCGTTCACATTTTCCCAGGTTTCAGTTTGCATGAAGAGCTCCGGCGATTTGTGGCCGCGGGTTTTACTCCGCCGGAGGCATTGCAAACCGCTACGCTGAATCCCGCGCGGTTCTTTGGCATGGAAGAGCAGCTTGGCACGATCGAAGACGGGAAGCTGGCGGATCTGGTGCTTCTCAGTGCGAATCCCTTGGAGGATATTGCCAACACGCAGAAGATTGCAGGAGTCGTGGTAAACGGAAGGTACTTCTCGCACATAGAAATCGAAAAGATGCTTGCAGGCGTAGAGGCTGCCGCCCGCCGATACCCATAGACCGAGCCTAGCCTCAGCGAACGGAGCCGACGAAAACACCGAACGGGGCGATGGCGAAATTCGCCAGAGGCATCGAAGTTTGCGCAGGCTCCGGGGCGCCAAGCAAAGCTTTCGCGGAGCTACCCTTGATGCCGAGCGAGGCGAGATCGAACTTCACGGTGCGCGGCTCGCCGCTCATGTTCAGCACGACTAAGACGGAGTCGCCGTTGCCGGGATTTTTGCGCAGGAAAGCGAGAACGTTAGGATCGTCGCGGTCCAAAGACACGCATGTTTCGCAAGGCGGGCTCGCTTTGGCGCAATTCCAACAGGCGTTTGTAGAAGGACAAGATGGAGTGAGGGTCCTTCGACTCGACTGCGACGTCATATTCGGCGGCGCTGGGCGGAATCGGAAGCCACGTATGGTCCGCGGTGCTGAACCCCGCATCTTTTGAAGTGTCCCATTGCATGGGGGTGCGCTCGCCGTCGCGGCCTTTTTCTTCCGGCCAGCCGATTTTCCCGATGGGATCCTGGACGTCTTCCTTGCGGGTGGGAGGCGTCGTGCGCATGCCAATTTCTTCGCCGTAGTACATGAGCGGCGTGGCGCGCGGCGTGAGAAGAAGAGCCGCCATCAGCTTGGCGATTTGGTCGTTGTGCACGCCGTCGCCGTAGCGATCCCATGTGCGCGGCTGGTCGTGGTTGCTGAAAAAGTAGTGAGGCTGGTCGTGGGCAGGATTGTTCTCGACTTCATCCAGCAGCTTACGGAAATCCGGCGCGGAGAGCTTGTTCACGTCGGCAATCTGAAAATCCATCGGCAACTGCACTTCGTCGTTTTTGGCACCGTACATTTTCGTGAGCTCTTTGATGTTCGGTTCATCGGCCTCGCTGATCAGCACAGGGTTTCCAGGATAGGCGTCGACGACGCGCCTCCGGCAAGTTATCCGTGTATTTGTGCGCGATGTTCGGATCGCCATAGGCATTATTCCCCGGCGAAATCGGGTCGTCGTGCAAATTGGGATCTTCGAATAACCGCGACACGGCATCGAGACGGAAGCCAGCCGCGCCGCGATCGAGCCAGAAACGCATGGCGTCGTACATGGCCTTGCGCACTTCGGGATTGCGCCAATTCAAGTCCGGTTGTTCGACGTAGAAGTGGTGGTAGTAATACTGACCGGTCGCGGGATCGAATTGCCAGGCGGAGTGGCCAAACCACGATTGCCAATTGTTGGGAGGCTGGCCGGGGCCCTTGCCGTCGCGCCAGATGTACCAGTCGCGCTTCGGATTCGTGCGCGAGGAGCGCGACTCCTTGAACCACGGATGCTGATCGGAAGTGTGATTGGGAACGAAATCCATAATCACGCGGATATTTCTTTTCTTCGCTTCGGCCATCAACTGATCGAAATCCCCCAGCGTGCCGTAAAGAGGATCGAGGGCGGTGTAGTCGGCGACGTCGTAGCCAAAATCCACAAGCGGCGAGGGGTACATCGGGGTGATCCAGATGGCGCCGATGCCCAGGTCGTGCAAGTACTCTAAGCGGGACGTGACGCCATTAATGTCGCCCACGCCGTCGCCGTTCGAGTCCTGAAAGCTGCGCGGGTAAATCTCATAGATCACGGCGTGCTTCCACCACGGATCTTGCGCCGTTTGAGCGGCTTGATGGACGTGCTTGTGTGTGGCTTTCGGAGCAGGGAGCTGCTGCGCTAAAGCTGGGATTGCAGCCAAGCAAAGGCCGAGTATTAGAGCGAGACGAGAAAACTTAGCGAGCTTCGACACGGCTTCTCTCCTGGAATGCTTTTGTTCGAGTGTTCCGGTTACGGCCTTGCTTCTCCCCGGTTCTGCAACTGTTCCGACAACTTGAGTTCGCGCTCGGCGTCCTCCGTCCGGCCCAATTCCCGATAAGCGAGCCCGAGCAAATGATGCGGAATGGAATTATTCGGATCCATGGCGATGGCGCGCTGCAAGGCGCGAGCTGCGAGCAGCGGCTCTCCTTTTTTTTCGAGCACCTTTCCCATCAGGATGTACGGTCCAGTCGAAGTGGCGTCGAGCCAGATCGAGCGCTGCAACAGTTTTTCTGCGTCCTCGTATTTCTGCGCGCGTGTGTAGGCATCGGCGAGTTTGTAGTAGATGGCGGCGTCACCGGGATTCAGCTCCAATTCTTTCTGAAACTGTTCGGTGGCTTCGGGAATGCGCGACTTATAAAGATAAATCTCTCCTAACAGCATGTGCGCCAGCGGAAGTGTGGGATCCAACTCGACGGCCTTCTTTGCGTACTCTTCAGCGAGGGGCGCAAAATCCTGACGCAGGAGCATTCGCGCCGTGAAGAGATAGCTGGCGGCAGAATCGGGAAGAACCGCAAACATTTTCGCGAAGGACTTGCGCGCGCTGGGATAATCCTTCGTCTGGATGTAGCAGATGCCGAGAATGTACGAAGCATCGACGTTTGCGCTGGGAAACCAGGTTTGCACTTTTTCGAGGGGCCCGATGGCGTCAGCGGGGTGTCCAGCGAGATAGCTCGAGATTCCCATCAATTGCAAGGCTTCGTTGTCGGCCGGATCCGCGGCGAGAGCTTTCTTCAGATTCGCGGCCGCATTCAGATAATCGCCCTTCTTGTAATAGACGATTCCTAATTCATGGGCGAGTCCCTTCGTATCGGGCTGCTTGGCGGCCAGCGATTCGAGTTGCCCAATCGCTTCGTCAAACTTCCCTTGCTGCGATAAACGACGCGACTCAGCAAAGGCCGCATCGGGCGATACGATCTGCTTGGGTTTAGGTGCCTCGAGTTGTTTCGTCGGCGCGCTGCTCTGCGCTTGGGCCGAAACTGCGCCGCAAAGAAACAGGAAACTCATCAGAAAAGCCGCACTGGAATACCGAATGCGGCCGGACGGAGCCCCGGCGTTCCCATCCGACATTCTTGCAACTTCGAGCACAGACAACCCCTGCCTTTCGCCCATTACGGTTGAGGATGATGCTTCCGCAAGATTGCCCGTTTCTGCCAGGGCGCCGCCCAAGTTGGCCTCCGCATTGGCATCCTCGGGCCGCAAACGGACCGCAGCACGATAATGTTCAATCGCCTCGGCGAACTTCTTCTGAGAAATAAGCGCGTTCGCGAGATTGTATTGTGCGTCGAAATTGTCGGGCTGCACTTTGAGCGCCGCAGACAGATAGGATATGGCCTCGTCGACCCGCCCCGCGGCCAAAAGGGAAGCGCCAAGCGCATTGTTCGCGGTGGCGTCCTGAGGGCGAAGCTGCATGGCCTGCTCAAACTGCCGAATCGCTTCGGCCTGCTCGCCGCGGGCCATGAGCATGGCCGCAAGGTTGTAGTGCGCTTCAAAATCAGCGGGATTCTTTTCCACGTTGTGCCGGGCCATGGCTTCCTGCAACAGCATGCGTGGATCGAAAGCCATATCCGGGGAGGTGTGCGGAAGAACCTGAAGCCACAGGTGGGCCATCTCGTCGCTCGAGTGATTCCCAGCCATAACGGGGCGCGGCGGGTCGTTTGGGTTGGTCACGTTATCGCTGGAGTTGTCGTAGACGTAGTGCATCGAAATCGTGGTTCCCTTCGGCAGGGTTACCGGCGCCGCATAGCGATAAACGGCCTGCCAATTCAAATTCCATTGGGGAATGTGAATCAAAGTCCTTGCCGAGCCGTCCGGCAAAGCCGCCAAGGCCTGCAAATCCTTGCCGAGATAATGCGCGTGGGGATAAATCGCCAGCAAATCCACATCCTCGGGAAGCATAAATTTGTCCGTCACGACGAAATGCTTTTCCCCAGGAGGGATGTCGAGCTGACGATCGTTTTCCAGCTGGAGCAGCACTGGAAAGAGCGTCGCGGGCTTATCGGTAAAGTACAGCCCAAGACTAGGCTGGATCGTCTCCGGCTTGCCAGACGGTTGCAGGTGGATGTTCAAAACCAAATCCGTGTCCTTGTCCAAACGCAATGCCATACCTTCCGGCTCGGGCCGGGGCACCGTCCCGGGCTTCCAAAAAAGAAAGTGGCTGTCTGGATCAAACGTCTCCGATTCGATCTTAAGTTCCATTCCCGCGAACCCGGCGCCGGGTTCTGACTCCTGGCGGCGCGCGGCCTGGTTGCGATCCACAAGAATGTTGGCGTGGTGAACGACGCGTTTGTCGCCGGGCCGGATTTCCACGGCTTTCAGCCAGCGTGTGCGATCCACGGGCGTTCGAAAGACGAAATTCCAATACATATCGGAGCCGCCGGCGGGAAGCGTGTAAGGCTTTTCTGCCCGGATGATTTTATCGGGTTGGCCGAGCTGCCAGCCCGCAACAAATCTCGGGGCCGGAGGCAGATCTTCAGGAGCGCCCTCCGCAGCGCCTTGCTCGACCCATCTTTGAAAGAGGGCAATCTGTTCGTCGGAGAGACGGAGTTCGTCGGCAAATTTCGCCGGCTGAGGCTCCGGCAACCACGGAGGCATGAACCGCGTCGCGGTCACTGCAGCGATCTGCCGGGCGTGTGCTTTTGCGTCCTTGTAAGTGAGTAGCGGGAAGGGACCCGCCTCGCCGGGCCGATGACACGGAGCGCAGTACTGAAACACGATTGGAGCAATGTCGCGATTAAATGTGACTTGTTGAGCCGTAGGCAGCGTGCGTCGCACAGGAGCGCCGTCATGCTTGGCAAAAGCTGCCGCTGTCGCGGAACTCAATCCAAGCAAGCACGCAACGAGGGTTCGGCGGGAAGAGGTCATTCCGTGTCCGCAATGTAGCAACCTACGCCGGGTGCGCTGGATGGCGGAGCTTTCCCTGTGAGAGCCGCCTGGATGGCGTCGTCGAGTTCGTGCGTGGTGGCAGCAGGCCGGGCGTGGCCAAGATCTTCATACCAGTTATCGATGCGCCCGTGGTAGATGAGCCGATGATGCGCGTCGAAGACCGCCACTTCCGGCGTAACCTGAGCCTGCGCTTGCGCGACGAGCGCATGTTGCTGATCACGCAACGCGGGGAGCTGGTAGCCATACTCGGTCTCATGTCGGCGAATTTTTTCCGTCGTAGCCGTCTTGCCAAGGTAGACAAGCCAGAAGCGCGCCTTGCCCGCATACTGCGCGCTGATTCTCCGAATCAACGGCGCGTAACGGTTGGAGATGGGGCAATCCGTGCGCAAGAACACGAGCACAACCGGTTTTCCCGCTGCTTCTTGAAAAGGATCAGCGGGAGTTCCATCCACGTGAAGCGCGGTCTTTTGCGCGGCCAGCGCAAAAGGAAAAGCTGAAAGAACAACCCCTGCGGTTAGCCGAGAGAAAGAGACATAAAGCCGGCGTGGGATGAATCTAGAGACTTGCATCAGCGTACTCGGGCCTGTTGCTCCAAAAATTTTACTGCCCCGCGAAGAACCTTGTCTATTCTGCAGAGCCATTTCCTAGGCGTCCGCCCAACCCAGAACAAAAACGGGGAGCCCGTGAAGGCTCCCCGTCGGCGTGGTGGGGTCCTCGTCCTTGTTAGAAAATGAACCTCAAACCAAACTGCAATTGCCGCATGCCATTGGGTGCATTCGGCGAAGCGTCAGCTTCGATCGCACTGATTACGCCAGCCCCGGCACAGTCAACGCAAGTATTGCCCTGGGTCGAACTAAAGCCCAAGACCGGGTGATTGAAGACGTTGTAGGCGTCAAAGCGGAACTGCGCCCTGTATTTTTCCGTAATCGAAAAGTTCTTCGAAAGCGAAAGGTCGGAGAAAAACGCATGGGGACCGCGCAGCGAGTTGCGTCCTGCGTTGCCGATGTGGCCGCAAGCCGGCAGAGCGAACGCTCCGGAAGTGGGCCGAGCAACCGTGCAGGTGTTCAAGCCGGTAAGATCTACAGGTGAGCTAGGGACGTCAGGTGATTGGTTAAGAGATGCCACCGGTGTGAACCAAGTGAGGTTTCCACCCGAGTCTCGGTGCAAACCTGTGCTGAAAGACCGTCCTGACAGCAAGTCGGGGCGGCAGGGACCCGCGTCGGAAATCTCGTTGCAATGGCCAAGCGTAGGAGTAAAGGGTAAGCCCCCGCTCCAGTTTGACGTATTAGAGACCTGCCACCCGCCGATCAGAAGATTCGCAGCCCGGCCAGCGTCACCCATATACTTCTTGCCTTTTCCAAAGGGTAACTCGTACACGGTGCTGACGACGAAGACGTGGTTGCGGTTGAAATCGTCGGGCCCATACGCGAATCTCGGATCCACCGAGAAGTAGCTGCTATCGTAATTGAAAGCGTGGGAGTAGGTGTAGTGGCCAAGGAACTGCAAGCCTTGGCTAAAGCGCTTCTCAACCTTCACTTGCAGCGCGTCGTAGTGGGTGCTGGCATCATTGCCGAAGTAGTTGCCAATATCACTGGAGCAGCAAGTGATGCCCGGGAAGTTCGCATAGGTGAAGGTTGGAACACCGTTTAAGAAGAAACGACGACGGTCGTTTGCGGGGATGGACGCATTGAAGCCGGCTTTGCAATTAAATGTTCCATTGCCGTTCGGTGTGCAGGAATAAGTGTCCGTTCCAGACCCGATCGCAGCTTCGTTGGCGTTATATGCCGGTCCGTTACCTGCAAAGGCGTGGCTACCCTTATTACCGATGTAGGCTACCTCAATGTTCATCGTCGGAGTGATCTGCCGCTGAAGCGTTGCGTTCCAAGCATCCAGGGTAGGCAGGCGCTGCCTCGTTGGGCGAACCCTCGGATCAACGGCGTTTTGCGGTCCACGTAGCGGAAGGATGCCATCAGCTGGAACAGTAATCGGCGGCAGTGCTGTAGGGCCCAGGTTCAGAGCCGCACAGTACGCAGCTGGTGTTGTGGGGCCGCACCCGAGAGTGAAGACTGCACTGCGATCGTTTGTGCCGCCATTGACGCTAGAGTCTGAGAGGTCCTGGTTCGCGAGAACAGGCAGGTTCTGCGTTACCACGTGGCCGAAGTTGGAACCGAACACACCGATGTCAAAGCTGCGGCCATAACCGAGACGCACGACGGTTTTCGAATCATACTGGTAGGCAATGCCAATTCGAGGTGCGAAGGCCTTGTAGGTGTTCGCCGTATTGCCGTTGAGGCTGTTGTTGCCGAATCCAGCCACCCGAATAATACCTTGGTCAATGTTGGCGAAACCTCCGTTACCCTTGCCGTTGACGGTCTCGGGAAAGTAGATTTCCCAGCGAAGGCCGTAGTTAAAGGTGAATTTGGGTGTGACGCGATAGGTGTCTTGGCCATAAAAGAACCAGCGCTTCTGGCGCTCGGCAGCGCTCAGGCTGGTGCTGACGAAGCGATTGAAGCTGGTGACATCGCCAAGAAGGAAGGTAGCCAAGTCAAGACCATTGTTGCCTTGGAGCGACGTGTCTCCTGAATCGAAGTTTAGCTCACCAGTACGATTGGAGTCACTTGGTACGCGAAGATTCTTTGCATAGCGGATGTCCGCTCCGAACTTGATCTGGTGGTTGCCTTGGATACGCGTCCAGTTATTGACTACTTGGAATTGATCTTCTTTTTCGGTTAGCGGACAGTTGCAGCGCCCGACGTTCAAACCGTCACCGAAAGACCCCGAATCAGCGCCAGCTATGTTGCCGCCGGTACCATTCCTCAGACCATTCCCGGTGAAGTGGAATCGGGACAAACCACCGGTATCGGGCGTACCGCGGTTCAAGCCCGGTATGCCGAACAAAGTAGTCATCGGGGTTGTGTTCCCGTCTGAATACGCCGTTTGCGGGTTATAACGGAACCAGCCGAAACGCACGTCAGTGAGCAACTTCGTGCCAATGGCTTTGTCAAAACCGGTGGCGAGACTGTAGTTGTGCACCTTGGAGGTGCCGTTCAAGCCTCCCGGCCCGAAACCTGGGCCGCCAAGGACCCCAAGCGCCCCTTTGCCGGAGAGTGAAAAATAATCCAAGCTGAAACGCCCAAAGACAGTGAAGCCTCGAGGTGCGCTATAGTCTATGCGAGTGTCAAAGCTATTTTGGTTGTACGGCCCGGAGCCCGAACCCACGAAGTTATTAATTACGCTACTCGAAGTTGGCGCAGGGAACAAAGCGAGTATCTTTCCAGCTGCAGGGGAAATCCTCCCAATGGGGATCATGTTACCGGCGAAAGCAGTGCGGCCCGAACCGTCACTGGAGTTACCCGTTGCCGGGTCGAATGTCTGGCCGGTACCGTTTATTCCGGCGGCACCAAGGTACTCGCTCAGATCGCAGAAACCCGGGGTCTTGCTTGCCCCATTCGTTGCAGGGTTGCAAGTGCTGATCACTTCCGCGGTGGGAATCGTCAGTTGGTTGGTGACACCGCCGGTCTGCCGAGTCCCCTGGTAATCGCCGAAAGCAAACAATTTATTCTTGATGATAGGACCACCGACAGCCGCGCCAAACCCCTTGAAGCTCGCATGAGGCAGCGGGACTCCCGGGTGATTCTTAAATGGGTCACGTGCCTGCTGCCCGTCACCGCGCCAGTCGTAGAACCCGCTGCCGTGCAAATCGTTCGTTCCGGATTTCGTCTGAACGGTTACGACACCAGCCACGGCCTTACCGAACTCGGCATCATAGTTCTGCAGTGCGATCTTTGATTCTTGGATGGCATCCAAATTTGGGTTAACAACAATAATGCCGAGGATAGGGTCTTGGTTATCAGTGCCGTCCAGTTCAAACGCTGTACCACTAAAGTGTTGGCCGTTGACGAAAATCTGCTGTCCTCCTTGGGGGTTTTCCGTGGCTGCGTGGCTCCAACCCACCAACTTTTGGGTACCCGGCGACAGCAATTCGAAATTTGTAAAGTTTCGGTTCAAGATGGGAAGGTCCTCGACGTATTTTTCATTGAAGGTAATCGCTACGTCGGCCCGGTCTGTCTTCAATTGCGGAACTTCGCCTGTCACTTCGATACTCTGCGTCACGGCGCCAACTTGAAGCTGTGCGTCAACATGTACTGACGTGTCAGCAGAGATTTGTACGCTGGCCACGTCGTAGGCTTTAAAGCCTTGAGCCTCAATCTTAATTCGGTAGGCGTCGGGAATAAGGTGCGTAACAGTGTAGTTACCGCTCTCGTTTGTTGTCGTTTCTTCCGCAGTCCCCTTCGCCAGAGAACTCACGGTAACTTTTGCACCTACTACTGCGTTGCCCTGCGGGTCGGTTACCGTGCCGATGATGCTTCCATACACCGCTTGACCTGAAGCGGTGCTGGTGTAGAGCAAGAACGCCAAACAGCAAACCAAAATGCACCCCAAACTGACTTGCCTTCTCATTACACCCCTCCTGAACACTCGCATTCTTTGAAAAAGGTTTAAAGTTGAATGTAATTGCATGCTTCAGAGTTGCTGATTCACTGCATGGCCGGTTGCAAGACACGAAAAAAACATAACGAAGCTCAGCCCCCGCAAAGGGGACACCCCGAGCTTTTCAAAATGAAAGTTGCTTTAACGGCAACCCGTGGAACGTTCGCAGTGAATCGCCCCCAAACTCCTCGACCGTGCCAACAAACATTCGCCGTGACCCACATTACGTCCAGGAGAGGCTTCCTCGCTGCATGAGAAAACACTTTCCCGTGCATCCAAGATTGGGGCCTACGAGCAATTGTGATGGCTTCTATCAGTTTTTCGGGTAACGGGTATAGTCTCTAGGAGTCTGATACGGTTACATGGGCCAAGTCGCGGCCCCTCAATAAGGTACGAACGTTGTTACTAGTGTAATGTTACAATGTCGGGGCCAGGGTGGTGGCGGAAGTGGCAGACAAGGCTCATTACCGGGGACAGATCGACAAACTTCTTAGCAGCCATGCCCTGCACGGCTCGGAATCTTTGTGCAAGCTGCTGCGCTATTTGGCCGATCATGCGTTGGACCATCCGGGGGCCTCACCTAAGGAATATCAAATTGCGACGGAAGTTTTTGGGCGGGCAAGCGATTTCGATCCCCATGTAGACTCCACTGTTCGCGTTCAGGCGGGGCGCCTTCGCGGCAAGCTGGCGGAGTATTACGCCTCCGAGGGCGCGGACGACCAGATTGTCGTGGATTTTCCGCGAGGGACGTACGCGCTCACGTTTCACGAGCGTCCTGCCGGTGCCGGGCGAAACCACGGGGGCGCGCTCCATGAGTCGGCAACTGAGGGAGGACAAACTCCACGTATATGGCTGGTTGCGGTCATTCTGCTTGGCGCTTTGCTCTCTGCGGTGGTGGCTGTTGGAACGGACCGCTTCCTGAGCCGGCGCGCTGCGGAAGCCCGGCTCGGGACAGACGCCCCGGAAGTTCCGACCGTCCTGCGCGTTTTCTGGAAAGGGTTTCTCACTTCGCCGCAGGAGCCGTGGGTCATTTTCAGTAATGCGGCATTTGTCGGGCGCCCGGACAGCGGGATGCGCTACTACAAATCTTCGCGCGACGGGCAAGCGCACATTCTTGACCATTACACCGGCGTGGGAGAGGTTTTGGCGGTACACGCGCTGGATGGGGTTTTTGTAAAACTTCACCAACCCATTCGGGTCAAGCGCGGCAGCTTGTTTTCCTTGGACGACGCGAAGAACAATGATTTGATTTTCATCGGATCGCCTTCCGAGAATCTCACGCTGCTGGAAATTCCCAGTACGAAGGAATTTGTCTTTCGACAGATTGCTTCCGGTCCGCGGGCTGGCAACGTCGAGATCGTCAACGTTCATCCCCAAGCGGGGGAGCCAAAGTCCTTTCTAGCCACTCCTTCGGATGAGACGCTTACGGACGACTATTCTGTTGTTGCGCTTGTGAAAGGGCTGAATCCTTCGCGCTCTGAGCTGATTCTGGCTGGCACAACGACGATCGGGACGCAGGCCGCCGTCGAATATGTATGTCAGCCGGACGATCTCGAGCAGCTGCTTCTGCGCCTAGCCGTTTCCGACTCTGGTGAACTGAAACCGTTTGAAGCGGTGATTCACGTGAAAGTGACGCGCGGCGTGCCTGTAGGGTCGGAGTTGGTCGCGCTGCGGAAAGAGCCAGCTTAGAACACAGTCTGAATTTGGAATCCCTTAAGGCGCAGGCGGCTTCAGCCGCGGGTCGAGTTCGGACGCTGTTTTGAACTCCTGTGCCGCGCCCTGTTTGTCGCCTTTTCGCTGCAAAGCCAAACCGAGCTGGTAATGTGCCGGAGCGTACTCCGGCACCGATTCAATGGCGCTGCGAAATTGCGAAATCGCGCCGTCAATATCCCCGGCGTTGAACAGGCGCCTCCCCGAATTGGTGGCAAAAAGCGCGGCCTGCTCGCTGGTCTTCCGCTTTGCGATTTCCGCTCCCGCTCGGCTCTCCGCAGCGGCGCCTTCGTTGTCGCCGAGTTGACGCAACACCGTCGCCAGCGTCGTGTGTGCGCCGGCAAACTCCGGCTGCAGGCGAATCGCTTCGCGCAGAGCATTCGCTGACTCCGCCAAGTCACCTTTCTGCTTCAACACTGTGCCCAGTGTGTAGTACGCCTCCGCATAATCCGGCTTGGCATGAATCGCGGCAGTTAGCTCCTCAGCGGCTGCAGCAAAGTCGCCTTGCTGCCACAGAGTCACTCCGAGCGTGTAGTGCGCGTCGGCCTGCTGAGGATCCAGATCTGCAGCCTTGCGGAACTCTGCGATGGCCTCCGGCAGGTTGTCTTTTAGTTTAAGTGCCAATCCCAGGTCATAGTGCAGAGTGGCGTCCTGCGGTGATAGTTTCAGCGCTTGCTGAAAATTGGCCATGGCGGAATCGAAGTCCGCTACTTGCAGGTACGCCGCTCCAAGATTCCCGATATACCCGCTGTCTTGCGGCTGCAAGCGGATTGCTGCCTGGAATTCGGTGGCCGCGCCTTGCGCATCGCCGCTCTGCAAATACGCAAGCCCCAAATTGTTGTGAATGTCCGGATTATCCGGCTGCGATTTCGATGCTTGGCGAAAGGCTGCGACGGCCTGCTCCACGTCCCCACGGTGCTGCAATAGCAAGCCCAGGCTGTTTTGGGCATCCGGATAATTCGGACTCAGTTTCACGCACGTTTGCAATTCGTCGATCGCGGCAGATGCCTTGTCTTGGGACTTCAAAACCTGCGCGTAGTAGTAGTGGGCGGCCGGATCGGAGGGCTCCAGTTGCGCCGCTGCTTGCAGATGTTCGGCAGCTTGGGTTAGCGATCTTTCTTGATACTGCAAAACGCCCAGATGGAGATGGGCTTTTGCGAAATTGGGCTGCTGGCGGATCGCCTCGGAGAATTCTGCTTGCGCATTTTGCGTGTCCGATTTCTGAACCAACACGGTTCCAAAATCGTCGTGCAATTCCGCCCGCTGCGGCTCCAGTTCGATCGCCCGGCGGAATTCGGCGATGGCGCCATCAAAATCCTTGGAAAAATCCAGCACGCGGCCCAAAGTCCGATGCGTCTCCGAATCGCCGGGAGCCAAGCGCGTGGCTTCCTGCGACTCGCGGAGTGCGCGGGCCATGTCCCCTTTGCGAAGGAGCGCGTTCGCGAGGTTTACATGCGCCTGCACAAAATCCGGCTTCAGTTTCAGAGCGCTCTGAAACTGCTTGATTGCGGAATCCACCTCGCCCTCGGCGAGCAACACCCAGCCAAGCGAGTTGTGTCCTTCGGGGCTTTGTGGCGCCAGACGAACGACCTCCTCGAACGCGGCGCGCGCGGAATCCAAATCGCCCTTTTGAAGATCCGCCAACCCTAGCTTGTAGATCGCGGTTGCTTTTGATGCGGACGGAGAAGCTGTCGAGCCAGCCGACTGCCCTTTGCAAGAGCCCACGATGGCAAGGAAAAAGAAGAAAAAGGCTGCGCAGCATTCAAAAAAACATGTGCGGTGACAAGCTAGACTTGATTTCACGCGAGACCCTTGGCGCAACAGCAAAAATCTTAGCATGGTTGCAGAATACGATTCGGCCACGCGCGAAATAACTCATTCTGCTCCCAGGTTGACCGCCCGCCTCACTTTAGTATCCTTGAGTGTTGATGATTCTCCATTTCTCTTCACTCCGGTCACTCCTTTTGTTGGGGCTCTGTGTCTTCCTCTCCATGCACATCAGCAAATCCGCGAGTCAGAACGCCGGTGCTCAGAGCAAAGCGACCGCGCCCATCGCGCATTTTACGGACATTGCCGCAAAGGCCGGCCTCACTGCTCCCGTCATCTTTGGCGGAGAAAACACAAAGAAATACATCATCGAGACTACGGGAACTGGCGTGGCCATTTTCGATTATGATAACGACGGCTGGCCCGATATTTTCATTGTAAACGGCACAAAGGTGGAAGGTTTTGCTCCAGGCAAGGCGCCGACGAGCCACCTTTATCACAACAATCACGACGGCACTTTCACGGATGTTACGGAGAAAGCGGGTTTGAGGCATACAGGATGGGGCCAGGGCGTGTGCGTGGGCGACTACGACAACGATGGGTTCGAAGATCTTTACGTGACGTACTATGGGAAAAATGTCCTGTACCACAACAACGGGAAGGGTTCTTTCACGGACGTTAGCGAGAAGGCCGGAGTTGCGGGAAACGGCAAGACCTGGGGAACGGGCTGCGCGTTCGTTGATTACGACCGCGACGGGAAGTTGGATCTGATGGTGGCGAATTACGTGGATTACGACGCGGCCATGGCGCTCGCTCCCGGAGAGCGCCCTTCCTGCATGTGGAAAGGGGTTCCCGTGATGTGCGGGCCGCGGGGATTGCCCTGGTCGAAAAACATTTTGTATCGCAACCTCGGCAACGGCACGTTTGAGGATGTGACAAAGAACGCCAAAATCGATCAGACCAACGGGCATTACGCCTTCAGCGTCTCCACGCTCGATTATGACGACGACGGCTGGCCGGATATTTATGTTGCCTGCGACAGCACCGCGAGCATTCTCTATCACAACAATCATGACGGCACATTCACGGACGTGGCCGTCATTTCCGGAGCGGCTTTCAACGACGACGGGCGCGAACAGGCGGGCATGGGCTCGGCGCTTGCGGACTATGACGGCGACGGTAGACTCGACATTTTCAAGACTAATTTTTCAGACGACACTTCCACGCTCTACCACAACAACGGCGACGGCACGTTTGACGACAAGACTTTTCCCGCCGGCTTTGGACTGAACACCCAGTATTTGGGCTGGGGCACGATGTTCCTCGACATCGACAACGACGGCTGGCCGGATCTGTTGCTCGTGAACGGTCACGTCTATCCGGAAGTGGATAGCCAGCATCTCGGCAGCAATTTTCACGAGCCGAAGATTCTCTATCACAACAATGGCAACGGCACGTTCACGGACATCTCCGCCAACGGCGGTCCGGGCATCACGGCAGTGAGTTCCTCGCGCGGGCTGGCGATCGGCGACCTATGGAACGATGGGCGCATGTCTGCGGTGATCAGCAACATGAACGCTCCGGCGATGTTGCTGGTGAATGACCTGCGCAACGGCAACCACTGGATCGCCTTTCGCACTGTCGGCACCAAATCCAACCGCGATGGCATCGGGGCGAAGATCACCATGAGAGCTGGCGCTCGAACTTTTGTCGATGAAGTGCGCAGCGGGTCGAGTTATGACTCGAATAGCGACACGCGCGTTCACTTTGGGCTCGGCACAGCGGCCAAAATTGATTCGGTGCAAGTGCGTTGGCCCAGCGGGCTCGTCGAGAACTTCGATAATTTGGCGGTAGATTCGATTCACACCCTCCGAGAGGCCTCCGGCAGTTCCTAAATTCGGCTCTACAGAAGCCGTAACACACTGGCTTTTCCTGTGAGAACTGGAGAAACCTTAAGCCGCGGCCAGAGGTATTATGTTTTTCCACAAGTCTATGATGGGGAGAGTCCAATGCTAAGAAAATGGATGGGCGCGACAGCCCTGGCGTTGTGCCTTTGCGTCGCTTAGTCTGCGTTTTCACAGCAGAAGTCCGTTGACGCCGAAGGTCACCAATGGTGGCAGCACGCGGTGTTTTATGAGGTTTATCCGCGAAGTTTTGCCGACAGCAACAACGACGGCATCGGCGACGTGGATGGCATCGCCTCGAAACTTGACTATCTGGAGGAACTTGGCGTGAACGCCATCTGGATCACTCCGTGCTTTCCTTCTCCGCAGATCGATTTCGGCTACGACGTCTCCGACCACGAAGCGATCGATCCGATGTACGGCGATGAAAGACTTTGATCACCTGATGGGCGAAGCAAAGAAGCGCAACATCCGCGTCATTCTCGATTTCGTGGTCAATCACACTTCGGACCAGCACAAATGGTTCGTGGATTCCAAATCGTCCAAAACGTCGGAGCACCGCGATTGGTACATCTGGCGCGACGGCAAAGGCCCCGGGCAGCCGCCCAACAACTGGCTATCCACTTTCGGCCTGTCGGCGTGGAAATTCGATCCGAAAACGAATCAGCATTACTACCACTATTTTTATCCCGAGCAGCCGGATTTGAATTGGCGCAATCCCGCTGTCGAAAAAGCCATGCTGGATGTGACACGCTTCTGGTACAAACGCGGCGTCGCGGGTTTTCGCCTCGACGCCGTGGATACGCTCTTTGAAGATCCCAACCTGACCGACAATCCCGTGCTGCCGGGCACGGACAAATTCGGCCGCCCGAATATGGAGGAGAAGTACAACAAAAAGTTGCCCGAAGTACACGACGTGATGCGCAAGCTGCGCAGCGTCGCCAATGAATACGGCTCGGTGCTGATTGGCGAGACCTGGACCTCGAATGTTTCGGAACTCAAAGATTATTACGGGGCGCACAACGACGAGCTGCAACTCCCCATGGACCTGATGATGACGGATTTCAAAGGTCTTTCTGCGGACCAATACCGCAAGCACATTGCCGCGATGGATGCCGCGGGCGGCTGGCCCACCTACGTCATCACCAATCACGACATCGTGCGCTCCTACACGCGCTACGCCGACGGCTCGCACAATGACGACATCGCCAAGACGATGGCCGCGCTTTACCTGACGCTGAGCGGCACTGCCATCCTGTACTACGGCGAGGAAATCGGCACGGAAAACAACGACCCGAAGAGCAAGGACGAAGTGCAAGATCCCATCGGAAAGCTGGGCTGGCCGCTCGAAAGAGGCCGAGACGGCGAGCGCACACCGATGCAATGGAACGATGGCTTGAACGCTGGATTCAGCAAGACCAAGCCGTGGCTGCCCGTTCCTGCGAGCGCCAAGACTCACAATGTGGCCAGCGAAATGAAAGATCCGAATTCCGTGCTGAGCTTCTACCGGCAATTGGTCGAGTTGCGGCACAAGGAACCAGCATTGCTGGAAGGGAGCTACACTGCTGTGGACGAAGATGATCCGAATGTGTTTTCGTATGTCAGGCGCTACAAGGACGAAGCCATTCTTGTGGTGCTGAACATGTCGGCGTCGGAACAAAAAGTGCGATTCGATCTGTCGCCACTGGGACTCACCGCTCCCAGGCTTAGCGTCCTGCTCACAAGCTTTCACAAACCACTAAGTGGAATGACCGACGCTCTGCCGATGGAGCCGTACTCCGCATTCATTGCCAAGATTACGAAGTGATTCTGCTCCCTGTTTGGCAGTGCTTGTTCAGAAACCGAAACACATCGTCGGCCCAAACAGAGCCTCCGAAATAGCCAAACGTGTGGCCATCTTGCACGGACTTCCCAAACGGCGGATAGATCTTGAGCTCGAATTCCTTGCCAGCGCCCTTCATGGCATCCGAAAGAACCCGGCTCGGAGACAGGTCGTAATCGTTCTCAGCCTGAAAGAAAAAGATTGGCCGCGGGAATTGCGCACGCTGCGCGTCATCAACGATTGAAGTTCGGGCGCTTGGGCCCAGCTTTGAGCACCACCTGCAGAATCGATCGCCGCGCAATAGGAAGCGCGTTCGGCACCTAAGATAGCCTCGATGCCGCCGAAAGAATTCCCAGCAACAGCGATCCGATCGGGCTTAACAAACCTTTGTGTTCGCAACCATGCTAACGCGGCGAGTTGGTCGTTTAGGTGGTCCGTCTCAAGCAAGCGAACCATCGTCCCCGCCCCGCTGGCGATACCTCCCGTTGTTGTCGCTGCGGCGATCTCATCTCCAATGTACTTACGCGCCGAAGCACTTAGGCCTTGGCCTCTCCGGTACGGTCCGAAGAACACCCAGCCGTTCTGCGCAAAGACAGGCCCCAACACATCGAAAGCTTCTTTGCTGAGCATGCCGGGAGCGCTCCCATGGTTGTAAACAACTGCCGGGAACGGACTAACTCCGTCTGGCCTGTACAACGCGCCATGAAGTGTAAGCTCCCCGCTCGGAAACGTGACTACCTCGCCCCCCTAACGGATGAGATGGTGACGGTGGCGCTGACGAAAGACCAGAGTCTTGGAGTTCCTGAGCTTCTGCCACTCCGACGTACTTATCTGCGCCACCGTAATAAAAGAGCCAGAGATTGTTCTGCGGGACCATGCCTTCGACAAACACCACGTTAGGCACCTGGCCAACCTCTTCCCAGTGCTTTTCTGGCGAAAAAATCGGGCTATCGGAACGATAGAGAACTTTTCGGGGATCATGGGAATCGAAGATGGCTACACCGGTGCGATACACAAGGTTGTCGTCGGCGCCGTTGTAAATCAGCACGATGCCTTCCTTCGTGAGAATCGGCGGCGCGCCTGGCTCGACCACACGCGAGTCGAACTTGCCCGGGCGCTTCGGCAGCGCCGGAGTTTGGGTCGCCTCGGTCCAGTGGAGCAAGTCCGTGGACCACGAAAGGCCCATCTGGTCGGTCTTATCTGCGGCGGTCCCTAGCCAATACATCCAATACTTGCCATCAATCTTTTCCGGAACGATGGCGCCGGACTTCGTCCAGCCTTTGTTCCAGTTTCCTTTATAGGCGGGCAGGATCACGCCTTTACGCTCCCAGTGAATCAAGTCGCGCGAGGTGGCGAGGCAAAGCTGCGCGTCTTTTTTATTGTAGCCGGTGTAGGTGAGGTAGTATGTGTCGCCAAATTTCTGCAGGCGTGGATCTTCCACGCCGCCATCTTTTTCGTAGTCCGTCTCGGGAGCAAAAACCGGCTCCGGCCGTCGCGCGAAGTGAATCCCATCGGTGCTCTGGGCATAGCCCAAACGAGAAGTTCCCGCGGCGTCCTGCGCGCGATACAGCATGATGAATTTGCCATTGTGAAAGACGACCGCAGGGTTGAACGTGCCCGCCGATTCCCAACTCGAACCCTCGGGAGAGAGGATGGGCTCGTTCGACGCGCGGGACCAGGCGCCGAAAGGGAGTTTGGGAGTTTGCGCGGCCAGGGTCAGTGCGGCAGCAAGAGCCAACGCTGTAACAATCAATCGGACAATCGGATTTTTTGGTTTTAGCACCCGGAAAGTCTAACACCAATCGATTTTCCGTCGGCGTCCGAGCGGTGAAATCGCGACATCCTACTCGTGCCGCAAGGCCACGATCGGATCGACGCGCGACGCTCGCCGCGCGGGCAGGAATCCAGCTAGCAGCGCCACGCCAGCCATCAATTCCATTGGCGGCCCAAGCGGGCGAGAGCGAGCGCAGCAGGAATGCCTACCGCAAGCCCGGCTGTGACGAGCAGCGAAACTTGCCGCATGACCATCCATTGCACGCTGCGCGTTTCCGCGCCAAGCGCGATGCGAATGCCGATTTCCCGCGTGCTCCGCGCGACGGCGTAGGCCATCACGCCGTAAAGCTCGATGGTCGCGAGCAGCGCGGCAAGCAATCTAAAAACCGATGACAGGCTGGCGATCATACGCTCGGCGGAAAGCGAACCGGTAATTTGCTCCTCCATGGTCCGCATGGCGGTAATCGGCAGGCGCGCATCCATCTGGCGAACTTTTTCGCGTGCGGCTCGCATCACAGGAGCCGGGTCGCCCACCGTGCGCAGGTACGCGGTCATTCGGCTCTGGCCGGTAAAGCCTGCGGCCAGATAGGGAAGAAACGCCTCTTCCGGAATGTCGTCCCGCAAGCCGGTATACTTCGTGTCTTTCGCCACGCCAACAATTTCCATGTTGGTTTTGGTTCCGGGATCGGTGCCGAAGCCCAGGTGCAACCCGATGGGATTCCTTCCCGCAAAGTAACGTCGCGCAAGAGTTTCATTGATGACGACAGCGGTGGCAGATTCTTCTTCGTCTTTGTCAGGACTTTTCTTCAGGGGGATGCCGTCTTGCGGCGTGAAATCGCGTCCGCCGCGCACCACGGAGCTTGATTCATCCTTCAAGCAGCTATTGAGATCCGTTTTCGTGGACTGCAGCGCCGGCGCAAAACCGAAGGCAATTCCCGTAACAAGCGTAACACTCAAGGTAAAAAGCAGAATCCGTGCGTCCGGCGCCGCGGAAATGTTTAAGGCGGTTGTATCCGCACCCAAATAGGCCGCCATCAGCGCCTGGTCCGCCCAGAACGCCAGCGCCAAACCCGCGAGTCCACCGAGAGCAGACAGGACCAGGCTTTCGATCAGGAGTTGATGGAGTATGCGGCCGCGGCTGGCGCCAATGGCCAGGCGCACGCCGATCTCTTTTTGCGGTCCCGCCGCCCGCGAGAGCAGAAGGTTTGCCAAGTTGCCGCACGCAATGAGCAGCACCAATCCTGTGGTGGCCATCAGACCCACAGAGGCGTGGTCAAGTCATTGCGGGTGTACGAGAAGCCTTTCGATCCGGGTAAAACGTTCATCCAGGATTTGAGGAACTCCTCGCGATCATAAGCCGAGGCGTGGTTAAATGCCGGTTGCTTCACTTCCATTTCCAGCATGGCATGCGTCAACGGCTGCAGCGCAGCCTTAGCCTGCTCTATGGTTGCGCCGGGTTTCAGGCGCCCAAACGCCTGCATCCAGCGCGTGCGGCGGTCGGTCAGCAAGGGCGTTTTGCGTTCACCCATGAACGCTTCCTGCATCATGATGGGCACGAACAGATTCGCCGCCCGATCGGCCTCCACGCCATCGAATCCCGCCTGGGCTACGCCGACCACGGTCGAGTTACGGTTGTTGACCAGCAGCGTTTTTCCGACGATGCCAAGATCCCCGCCCCATCGCTCCTTCCAGAATGCGTAGTTCAGCACCACCAGCGGTTCACCATTAGGCACTTGGTCGGCCTCCGGCGTGAGCGCGCGCCCTAAAGCGGGGCGGACTCCAAGCACGCTGAAATACGTGCCGGAAACCAACTCGACGCGCACGCGTTCCGCTTGTACGCCAAACGACAAGCTGGTGGTGGTGGAGCGGTGACCAAACATGCCGGAAAACACTTCGTTGTGCTCTTGAAGGTCGCGGTACATCGGGTAGGACAACACGCTGTCGCCGGAGCTATTCCCGTATGGGTGGCCGACCAGATCCAGCAACACGAGTTGTTGCGGATCTTGCACGGGCAGCGAGCGCAAAAGAATCTGGTCGAGCAAAGTAAAGATGGCGGTGTTGGCGCCGATGCCCAGCGCGAGCGTCAAGATCGCGACAGCGGCGAAGCCAGGAGATTTGCGCAGCATGCGAAAGCTGAAACGTAAGTCTTGCAAGAACACTTCCAAAATACGCGTGCTCAGTGCTTCGCGGCATTCTTCTTTGAAACTTTCGTGGCCGCCGAATTCGATGCGCGCCCGGCGCTCCGCTTCCGTGCGCGTCATGCCCAATCGCTCCAGGTCATCCGCGCGATGTTGCACGTGCGCCCGCAATTCTTCCTCTGTCTCTCCTTCCACGCGTGTGCGCTGCAACAGGGCCGAAACGACGGAACGAGCCCACGAAAAAAGTTTCATGTTTCCCCCCTTGAACGGGCAGGGTTTCTACTCGTAACGCAAGGCCACCATGGGATCCACGCGCATCGCCTTCCTCGCCGGCATATACCCGGCGAGGATCCCCACGCTTAGCAGAGCTCCCGCGACAAACAACAACGTTGTGGGGTCATACGGCGAAAGTCCAAACAGTAGGTGAGCGATGAGCCGCGTCGCGACAAGCGCGCAGGGCAGTCCAATCAGCACTCCGCCAAGAACAAGGGCAAGCGTTTCGCGCAGAATCATTTTCACCACGCTCCCGCGCGAAGCTCCCAGAGCTACGCGGATTCCCATCTCACGCGTCCTTCGCGTCACAGCGTGAGCCATTAGGCCGTAAAGTCCAATGGCCGCCAGCAAAAGCGTGAGCGCTCCGAAAAATGCTGAGAGCATGGCCGTGATACGTTCCTGCAAGAGTGTCCGGTCGATATTTTGCCGGACCGTCTTGATGGACATAGCGCACTCATGTCCCAGTGATTCCACAGTGCGTCGCAGCGGGTCCGCCATCGATGTTGGCGGAACGTTCGTCCGCACCAGCAACTGCGACCATCCCATGTAGTCTCCATATTGCATGGAAGGAACGTAGACGGTCGGCGGGCGATCTTTGTGCACGTCGTACAGGATGGTGTCGCTTACAACGCCAATTATCTCTAGGTTTTGCCACTTCGGTCGGGTCAAAACATCGAGGTGTTGCCCGACAGCTTCGCCGTTGGGGAACACCATCTCGGCGAACTTTTTACTGACCATGGCTACACGCGGCACATGCTCGTCATCTTGCCAGGTAAAGCTTCGGCCGCGCAGCAACGCAACATTCAGCGTCTCGAAAGCTCCTGGCATGAGCATGACGAAATCAGACGTGTAGCCCTCCCCGCTTGTCCCGGTGATACACATTCTTTCCGTCCACTCGTAGAGATCGCCCGGGTGCATGTGCGTGATTCCCGCTGATTCCACTCCTGGCAGACGCGCAATGCGATCCGTCAATTCGCGGTAGTAGCTCACGCGAGCAAGATTCTTGTAGCCCTGCGGCTTGGGAAAGAGACTCACATCCAGCACAGAAGTCGCACGAAAGCCCGGCTCTACGGCATGCAGTTTCTCAAGCGTGCGGATGAAGAGTCCTGCGTCCACGAGCAGCACGAGCGAAAGCGCTACTTGCGTAACCACCAATCCTTTGCCCAGGCCACCACCGCCTCCCAGCGTACGCGAGCTTTGCTGGAGCGCCGCATGCGGATCTTCCTTGCCGGCGCGCCAGGCGGGCGCCAGACCAAAAAGCACGCCCGTACAAATCGCGACGCTCGCCGTGAATCCAAGTACCCTCCAATCCGGCGACAAGTTCAAACCGGCGGGAACGGTGTAGATTTGTCCGACAATGAAGTCCGAAAGCGCCAGGCTGCCCCAATCCGCGAGTGCGAATGCCGCGACCGTGCCTCCAAGAGAAAGCATCACGCTCTCGGTAAGCATCTGCCGCGCAAGCCTGCCGCGGCTCGCGCCCAGCGCCACGCGCACGCTCAGTTCGTGACTGCGCGATGCCGCCCGCGCCAGGAGCAAGCTCGCCAGATTCACGCACGCCACCAACAGCACGAGCCCGGAAATGGCCAGCACGACATAGAGTGGCTTCACAAAACGATGTCGAAGGAAGGATGCCCCCTTCGCTCCAGACTCCACCTTGAGCTCCAACGCAACGAAACGGTTGTGCTCCGCCACTGTCTGATCGGCTGGCATGATGGCCTGCTGGATGCCGGGCCATAACGCCCTGAGCTGTGCGCGCGCTTGTTGCATCGTGACGCCGGGCTTGAGACGGCCCGCCGCCTCCAACCACAACGAGTCGGGCCGCGCCAAAGACTTTTTCACATCCGAAGACCCATAAATCAGGGGCTCTGCCGTCAGAGGGATAGTGATTTCCGGCGGGGCATCGGCGCTGACTCCCCTATACTGTTCGCGCGTCACTCCAATGATGGTAAATGGCAAGTTTTCGATCTTCAGCGTCTTGCCGATCACATCCCGGCTGCCGCCATAATGTCGTTGCCAAAAACCGTACGCCAGTACGACTACTTGGGAAGGCGCTGCGGTGTCCAGCTTCACATCCTCAGGTGAGATGAGGCGGCCCATCTCCGGGACGGCTCCCAGGTCCGAGTGAAAATTGCCGGTCACCGCGAATTCGTCGACACGCGAAAGTACTCCATCAATTTCTACATTGACGACGCCGTCGCCCGACCAGGCAAACGCAGAGGCGAACACTTTCTGGGTGCGGGAGAATTCCTGGAACATGGGGAGCGAGAGTCCAGTGTAGTCGTCACCCGGGCTGCGAACGCCGAAGCGCACCAATTGTTCTGGGTGCGGCACGGGGAGATTGCGCAATGCTAAGGCATTCAACAGCGAAAAAATCGCTGTGTTCGCCCCGATCCCCAGCGCCAGCGTCAAAATGGCCACAGCCGTAAAACCGGGAGTCTTCCTCAGCATGCGCGCGCCGAAGCGCAAGTCAGTCCACACCGTGTCAAGCCAGAAGCCGCCGCGTTCTTCGCGGCATTCTTCTTTGAATTTCTCGTGCCCGCCAAATTCGATGCGCGCCCGCCGCTCGGCTTCGGCGGGCGTCAGTCCGCATCGCTCCAGGTCATCGGCGCGATTTTGCACGTGCGCGCGGAGTTCTTCGTCCATTTCGTTTTCGTGGTGACTGCGAAGAAACAGCGCCGAAACGACCGAGCGAAGCGAAGATGCCAGGCTCATACTTCCTCCGCTTGCGTGTTCAGCGCGGATGCGATCGCGGTGGCCAGGCGGTTCCAGCCGTCGGCTTCCTCACGCAGGCGCTTGCGTCCCGCCGCAGTGAGTTCATAAAACTTCGCGCGGCGATTGTTGTCCGAAGTGCCCCAGCTTGCCTTGAGCAGGCCCTGGCGAACGAGCCGAAACAACGCCGGGTAAAGCGCACCTTGTTCCACCAATAGCGCCCCGCCGGAGATTTGCTCGATGCGCAGCAGCACGCCATAACCGTGCAGCGGCCCAAGGGAAACGGCCTTGAGAATCAGAAGATCGAGTGTTCCGGGAAGGATCTGCGCTTGCGAAGGCATTCCGCCTCCTAAGTGGATTAGGAGGATACGCCGCGCTCTCCTAAGTTGTCAAGGAGAGAGTTATTTGCCGTCCAAAACGAAGACTTTAGGGGCGCAGCATTGCTGCGGCCTCTTGCGTGACCACGGTTTTGAGGTCGCGGAAAGATTTATGCTTTCTTGGCGTTTGGCAGGTCAAAGGCCATCGTGCGGATAATGCCCTCGCCCTCCTTCACAAAGACCGCCTGGTTCGCCTTGACATCCTTCAGCGTGTCGACGGTCCCGCTCGGCCAGCGGATCTCGAGCAGTTCGACCTTCCCGGCTTTGCCAATCCCAAAATGCACTCGCAAATCATTTTGTGAAAAATATCCGCCGCCGCTGCGCACTTCATCGATTTGGGCATGCGCATTTTTTTCTCCCGGCGGATGTGTAACGCACCTAATGCGCGCCCCGATGCCGCTGCGGTTCGATTTCATCCCAATGGTTTTGACCTTGATCCAGTTGTTGCCCGTCGTCGAATCGCAGCGTAGCAATTGCGGAAAATCGTTCACCGTATTCACGACCACGTCGAGGTCGCCATCATTGTCAAAATCCCCAAACGCGCAGCCTCTCGCCGCAACAGGCACAGAAATCCCCGGCCCGGCGTCGTAAGAGACATCATCGAACCGGCCGTTCCGCAAATTCTTGTAAAGCAGCTTCCGTTGTGGATACCCGGCTTCGGTCTTGAGTTGCTCCACTTCCGGGTACACGTGCCCGTTGCAAATGAGAATGTCCGCCCAGCCGTCGTTCTCCATATCGAAAAAGCCGCAGCCCCAACCGAGATATTGTGTGTGCTTGCCCAGCCGTCCCTGAAACGTGGCGTCTTCAAAATTCGCGCCGCCGAGATTGTGATACAGCGAAGGCGTGTCCCCCGCGAAATTGGTTTTCACCAGATCAAGATTGCCATCCAAATCATAATCTGCGGCCGAAATTCCCATGCCCGCCTGCGGCTTGCCGTCGGCGCTCAGCGCGCAGCCGGCTTCCAGTGCAATATCCGTGAACGTCCCGTTTTTTTTGTTTTGATACAGCGCGCTCGCCGTCGAGTCATTGGCCACGTAAATATCCAGCCAGCCATCGTTGTCGAGATCCGCCGTCAGCACGCCGAGGCCATAAGTTCCATTCGCCCTGAGAATCCCGGACTTTTCGCTCACATCCGTGAACGTGCCATTCCCGTTGTTGTGATACAAAATATTTTTCCCGCCGATCAACCCCGGCGGCCCGCATGCCACCATCACACCTTTGTAAAGACACGGCCCGGACTCCGGCACCGGTGCCGTTTTCAAGTCCAGGTCAATGTAATTCGCGACAAAAAGGTCGAGTTGCCCGTCGCGGTCGTAATCCACAAACGCGCACCCCGTGTTCCAGCGTTTGCCCGTGCCCGCGACTCCCGCCTTTTCGCTGACGTCCGTGAACTTCCCGTTGCCATTGTTGTGGTACAGGACGTTTTTGCCAAAGTAGGTCACGAACAAATCATCGAAGCCGTCATTGTCGTAGTCTCCGATGCACACTCCTTGGCCCCACCCCGAATGCACAAGACCCGCTTTCTCGGTCACGTCGGTAAACGTTCCGTCGCGATTGTTTTTGAAAAGATGATTGGTCGGCTCCTGTCCCGCAGGAAAACCTTCCAGCCGCGTACCATTCACCAGGAAAATGTCGAGCCAGCCATCGTTGTCGTAATCATAGAAGGCGACGCCGCAGCCGGTCGTTTCCAATAAATATTTGTTTTTGTGCTCGCCGCCGAAAACCGTTTTCGCATTGAGTCCGGATTCGCGTGCCACATTCAGAAACGCGACACCAAGGTCCTGTTTCGGTTTCGCGGCAGCAGCTTCAGTTGCTGGAACCTGCTGCGATGCGAGAACAGAACTCCATACGGAGGATCGCCGCCCTCGCACGGGCAGCGCCAGACCTAGGACCCTTTCGAATGGAAGCACCAATGCCGAGCGGCAGAGCGAACAGAGAAATTTACGGCGCGTGGAAGCCAAAAGGAGCGATACCTTTCCTGGAGAGGCCGGTGCAAAAATTCGGCCGCTTTCTTCCCTCGAATGCGGGGCTTTCTTTTATAGTAAGACCTGCCTCGCAATGCAAGTTACGACCCCGCGAGTCCAGGAGAAATAAAATCCTTGTCGCACTTTTCGGATTTCATAGCCGAGCCGTTTCGCGGATGCTTCCTCCTTCGAACCGTTGCGTGGTTTGCGGCTTTGATCGGTCTTGCACTCTCCGCTCCTTTCGCTCTGTCCCAACACAAAAACGAAGCGCCTCCGCCTCTTGAACTTTCGCGCACCGTGCGTCCATGGGAATTTCTCCCCATCACCGGTCCGCGTGCTGCGTTATTCGGCAACGAGAGCGGCAACATGGAAGCGTGGGTCTATCCACTGAAACTTTTCCGCGAATTTCATTTGAACTTTCTCACCGAAGGCCGTGTTCTCCCAGCCGAAACGCTCGCCCGCACCCTGACCGTGCGGCCGGAATCCGCCACGATTCTCTATGCCGGTGACACCTTCACGGTGCGCGAAACTTTCTTCGTGCCCGTGGACGCGCAAGGCGCCGTCATTCTTCTGAACGTCGAAACCGAACAGCCTCTCGAAATCGAAGCGGTCTTCCATCGCGACTTCCAACTCGAATGGCCCGCTGGCCTCGGTGCTACGTATCTCGACTGGAGCACGCGCAACCACGCCTTTTATTTTGGCGAAGAGCAGAAGAAATTCGCTGCGTTCGCTGGCTCGCCTACCGCTGCCGAACCTCGCGCCGAATACCAGAACAACTACTCCGAATCGCAGACCAGTTTCTTCCGTCTCGGCGCCACTAGGAAAGGCAAAGACACGAAACTCATCGTCATCGCCGGCTCGATGGAAGGCCACGACGCCGCGCAAAAAACGTATCAGCATCTTACTGCCGATTACGCCGCGCTTTTGGATGAAGCCGCAAAGTATTACCAGGACTATCTCGCGCGGACCGTCAACTTAGAGCTTCCTGACATGCAACTCCAGCAAGCCTACGACTGGGCGCGCGTGAGCGAATTCCAAGGACTCGTGACCAATCCGTTTCTCGGCACCGGGCTCGTCGCCGGATACCGCACTTCCGGCGAGAGCCAGCGCCCCGGCTTCGCCTGGTTTTTCGGGCGCGATTCGTTTTGGACTTCTCTGGCTCTGAACGCCGCAGGCGATTTTCCCACCGCGCGCACCGCGCTCGCGTTCATCGCTCAGTTCCAGCGCGAAGACGGCAAGATTCCGCATGAGATTTCGCAGGGCGCGAATTTTGTCGACTGGTTCAAGGGCTATCCGTATCCCTACGCCTCCGCTGACGCCACGCCGCTGTACCTCATCGCCATGAACGACTACGTAGTCCAAAGCGGCGACACCGCCTTCGCCAACGACAAGTGGGACAGCCTCTGGAAAGCCTACGAGTTTCTGCGCTCCACTTATGACGAGCATGGCTTCGCGAAAAATCTCAACGTAGGCCACGGCTGGGTCGAGGGAGGCCCGCTGCTGCCGGTAAAGACTGAACTATATCAAGCCGGCCTCGGCATCGGAGCGCTGCGCGCGCTCTCGAATCTCGCCCGCCTTACCGGCAAAGAAGAGGCAAGCAAAGAGCTCGAGAAAACTTTCGTGCAGCAGAAGCCGCTGATGAACGATACCTTCTGGCTCGCCGACAAAAAACGCTTTGCTTTCGCGTTGGACAAAAGCGATCACACCGTGGACGAGCCCAGCGTGCTCGCTACCGTGCCGATGTGGTTCGGCCTCCTCGACGAACCCAAAGCGGACGCCATGATTTCGCAACTCGCTGATCTGGATCAGCAGACCGACTGGGGCATGCGCATCATCTCCGACCATTCACCGAAATTCAGCGGAGGCGGCTACCATTTCGGCTCGGTGTGGCCGCTGTTCACGGGCTGGGCCGCCGTCGGCGAGTATCGTTATCACCGCGCGCTGCCCGCGTACGAAAATTTGCGCGCCAACGCGCTGCTCGCGTTCGACGGTTCGCTCGGCCACGTCACCGAAGTGCTCTCCGGCGATTTCTACCAGTCGCTTTCCACCAGCTCTCCTCACCAGATCTGGTCCGCGGCCATGGTCGTGAGCCCCGTGCTGCGCGGCATGTTGGGCTTGCAAACCGACTCAGCCACGGGAACGCTCACCCTTGCTCCACACCTACCCGTCGATTGGACCTCGTTTGCCATCCGCAACGTACCCGTCGGTTCGTCGAAACTGGATCTGCGCTACACCAAGGACCTCGAAGGTATCACGCTGGAAATCAAGACTAGGGAAGCAGCCTCTAACAAAGTTTCCATCGACTTTCAGCCGGCCGTCAGCCTGCGCGCCAAGATTCTCGGCGTCACTCTCAATGGGCGTCCCGCACAGTTTCACATGCAGGCGAATAACGTTGACCAGCACGTGCTCGTGCGCCTTCCGGTCTCCGCCGGAACAAACACGCTGCGTATCCGGCTCAAAGATGATTTTGGCCTGGCTTACACCTCCACCCTGCCGGCCCTCGGAGCCGCTTCCGAAGGCCTGCGCATTGTCTCCGAGACCTGGTCGCCCGCGTGCGATCGCGTGACGCTTGCCGTTTCAGGCCGTGCCGGTAGCTCGTACCGCCTTTCTGTCTGGAACGCGGCACAAATTGCCTCTGCTTCGGGCGCCAAGCTTTCCAAGGCTCCCGACGGCCGCGCCGAACTGGTCGTCGGGTTCCCGGCCAACGCGGCTGAGCCCATTTCCCACGCCACCGTCTCGTTGCAATTCGGCGAAGTAAAGAAGTAACCAAGGAAGAAGGAGGCGGGCCCCCTCGCTTTGACCGGACGCTGCCAGAGTGGCCCCGGATTCTATTGAACTAGCGCCAATGCATCGTCGACTATGCGCTAGCGGCCCAGCGGCGCTAGAGAAGAGGAGTAGACTTTTGTGAAATGAGAATGAACCGGGGACAAATTCGGCTGGCGGCGACGGACCTGGGGAATCACCTGGCGTGCCGCCACTTGACGACGCTGGACCTGCAAGTGGCGCAAGGGAAGCGTGCGGAACTGGATTGGGCTGCGCCAGATCTCGCGGTGATCCGGGAGCGCGGCGAGCGGCACGAACGAGAGTACCTGGCGCATTTGCGCGCGCAAGGACTGACAGTCGAGAACCTAAGCCATATTCCGCACAAAGAAGAACAACGGCTGCTCAAAGAAACCCTGGCGCTGATGGACGGCGGCGCGGAGGTGATTGCGCAGGGGGCGCTGAGCGACGGCGAATGGTTTGGACGGCCAGACGTGTTGCGGCGCGTGGCCGCGCCGAGCAAGCGCTGGGGGTGGTCGTACGAAGTGGCGGACACCAAGCTGGCCAAGGAAACAAAGGCGACCACGATTCTGCAACTCTCACTGTATTCCGAACTGATCGAAAAAATTCAGGGAACGCCACCGGAGTTCTTGTGGGTGGTGCCGCCAGGCGAAGGTTTCACTGGCGAAAAATATCGCGTCACCGAATACGCGGCCTATTACCGGTATGTGAAAGGAAGATTGATCGAGGCGGTCGCATCGGGTTGTAGCAAGGAGAGTAACGAAGCGCCTGGGGGCGCGGGCACCAGCGGTTCCCCTGAGCAGGCGACCCCTACCAGGCCGGAGCAGTATGCGCTCCTGTTTGGGCGGGAAATGAAAACGGTCGAGCCAACCTATCCGGAGCCGGTGGAGCATTGCAACATTTGCAAATGGTTTCGCGAGTGCGATGCGCGAAGGCGCGCGGACGATCATCTGTCTTTGGTGGCGGACATACGTCGCCAGCAGCGCGACCAATTCCGAGCGTGGGGTGCGGAAAGCATGGCGAAACTGGCTGCGCTGTCGATTCCGCTGCAGGAGAGGCCACGGCACGGATCGAAAGAAGCATACGTGCGCATGCGCGAGCAAGCGCGGGTGCAGGTGGAGGGGCGCACGAAACAGCGGCTAGTACATGAGTTGCTTCAGCCAGTAGCAGAAGGAATGGGCTTTTGCCGATTGCCGGGGCCGTCGGCGGGCGATGTGTTTATGGACTTCGAAGGCGATCCCTTCGTGGGCGAGCAAGGACTGCAATATTTATTCGGTTTTGCCGCACGGAGCGCGGGCGGCGAACTGGCTTACGAGAAACGCTGGGCGCTGAACCGCGACGAGGAAAAGAAGGGCTTCGAGTGGCTCGTAGACGAAATCATGCACAGGCATAGAGCCGATCCGAAGATGCATGTGTATCACTTCGGCGCGTATGAGCCGGGAACGATGAAGCGCTTGATGGGCATGCATGCAACGCGCGAAGACGAGATCGACCGCATGCTGCGCGCGGGCGTGCTGGTGGATTTGCATCAGGCGTTTAAGCAGGGCGTGCGCGCCAGCGTGGAGGAGTATTCGCTCAAGAAGATTGAGGCTTTTTACGGATTCGAGCGCAAGACGCCACTGGAAAAGTCGCGAAGTGCGATGCGCTACGTCGAGCATCGCTTGGAGTTGGGCTGGGGCGACGAGGCATTGCCAGAAGAAGTTCGCGAAGTCATGGAGGGCTACAACCGCGAGGATTGCATCTCGACCGCAAAGCTGCGCGACTGGCTGGAAGCGGAGCGGCAGAAGCTGGCGAAGCGCGGGACGGAAGTGCCGCGATTTGTGGACCGCGAAGAAGAGCCGTCGGAAGAGCTGGGCGAAAAGCAGAAACGCGTTGCGGCGCTCGTAGAAATGCTAACGGACGGAATACCGGCGGACGCGGAGGCGCGCACCAACGAGCAGCAGGCACAGTGGCTGCTGGCGCAGCTCCAGGACTGGCACCGGCGCGAGGACAAGGCGACCTATTGGGAAGGCTACCGGCTCGCTGATCTCGACGATGCCGATCTTCTCGAAGACCGAGCGGGATTAGCGGGACTGAAGTTCTTGAAGCGCCTGCAGCCGGAGCGAAACATTCCTGTAGATCGCTACGCCTTTGAGAAACAGGAAACGGAAGCGCGCGCCGAGAAAGACTTGTACTGCAAGGGTGAAAAGTTCGGGAGGGTGCTCGAAATGGATCTGGTCCGGCGCACAGTCGATGTCAAAAAAACGAAAAAGACCGTGGAGTTCCATCCGACCGCGGTGTACGTGTGGGACCGGCCGCTTAGCGTGAAGGGGCACGCGGAGGCGCTTTTCCGGATCGGCGCGTGGGTGGCGGCCAACAGCATCGACGCCAAAGGTAGACATCGCGCGGGGCGCGATTTGTTGCTGCGCAAGAGGCCAAGGCTCGCTAAAGGAGAAACCCTGGAACCGCGCGCGGGGGAGAGTCCCGGGGCCACAGCGTGCCGGATTGTTTCGGCTCTGAAAGATTCGGTGTTTGCCATACAAGGGCCTCCCGGCGCGGGGAAAACGTTCACCGGCGCGCGGATGATTTGCGATCTGGTAAAACAGGGAAAAAAGATTGGGATTACGGCGCTCAGTCACAAAGTAATCCGGAAATTGCTCGAACAAGTTGTGGACGCGGCACATGAAACCGATCAAGAGGATGTGCAGTGCATGCAGCGGTCCGACGAAGAGGCAGGGACCGAGGAAATCGCGGTCGCCAGGAAAAGCGAGGAGGCGTGGGAGGCGCTGGAGACCGGAAGAGCAAACGTTGTGGGCGGAACCTCGTGGCTGTGGACGCCGGAGGCGGCGTTTGAGGCGGTGGACGTACTGTTCATCGACGAGGCGGGGCAGATGGGATTGGCAGACGTGCTGGCCGTGTCGCAAGCCGCGAAGAGCCTGGTGCTGATCGGCGATCCCCAGCAGTTGGAACGGCCTTTGAAAGGCAGCCACCCCGAAGGAGCGGAGAAATCGGCGCTCGAGCACTTGCTGGGGGAGCACAAAACGATTCCGGCGGACATGGGGTTTCTGCTGCCGAGAACTTGGAGGCTACATCCGAAAATCTGCGATTTCACCTCCGAGCTTTTTTATGAAAAAAGGTTGCAGTCCGAGGTACTGACGCACAGTCGTGTAATGGAAGGCCACCGGTGGCTGAAGGGGGCGGGATTGTGGTTTGTTCCCGTAGAGCATGAAGGGAATCGGAACGCGTGCGCGGAGGAAGTAGAAATCGTTGCGCGAATTGTGAAGGGATTGCTACGACCGGAAGTGAAGTGGTTTTACAGTGCCGGCAATCAACGGCGGCTCAATGAAGAAGACATCTTGATTGTTGCGCCATACAACGCGCAGGTCGCGGATTTGTCGGCGCGCCTGCCAGACTTGAAGATTGGAACGGTCGACAAATTTCAGGGCCAGGAAGCGCCCATAGTGATTTATTCCATGACGACGTCCACGCCGGAGGATGCGCCGCGCGGAATGGAGTTTTTGTACAGCCTGAACCGGCTGAATGTGGCCACGTCGCGAGCGAAGACGGCAGTGATTGTGGTGGGGAATCCGCGGCTGTTTGAGCCAGAGTGCCGGAGCCCCAGACAGATGCAGCTCGCAAATGCATTGTGCCGCTACCGGGAAATGGCCGTGGTGATCGATGCGGCGGCAATTTAGGTTGCCCGGGGCGCGGCCTCGTCTGGGGCCGGGTGCCCCAGCGCAAGCCCGATTTAACCGGGGTTTGCCGTTTCGACAGCCGCCCTCGGCTTCATTGAGCGTCGCGCGGAATCAAGGGTTAGCTGCTTCTCTGTAAAGCCAAGCGCCGCAAACGGAAGCGAGGACCGTGCCGACGAGCAGAATGAGATGGACGGTAAGAGTGAGGCGTCCAGGCTCCAGGTTAGCCGCGATGCCATTGGCAGCCGGAATGGCGTACGCGAAGAGCCAGAAGGCAAGCCCGGTGAGGGCGGCCGTCGTGGGACCGGGCCCGAGACGAGGCCGCGCCGCGGCGTACAGCCAAACCACGCCAATCCCTGTCACGAAGGTGGAAACGATAAAAAAGGGAATGGCGCCGGGACGCATTTGACGGCCAAGCATCTTTTCGAACGCGTCCCACTGGGAAGCAAATACCACACCGTTTAAGACATATTCGAAAATATTGAGGATCAGGCCAGCCAGCAAACCACCGAGAATCACACGCCCTACATTGGTTTTTCCCATCGGAATCCTCCGCGAGTAACTGTGTCAGATTTGTTGCAACTCGAAAGGGGCCGAAGGACCATTGCAGGCAGCCTACGAGCGCCTAGGGTGCGAGTCAAGTGGAAAGGACGGCGGGAGGAAAGGACGGCGGGCATCCAGGCCGGCGAATCAACCAGGGCCGCGACTCCGAACCTGTGGAGCCGGTGAGGAACCCCTATTGGCTTTTTGCGGCTTGTCGCACGGTTCTGCGCATCAAGACGTGGGAGCTGTAGCGCGTGCCGCCAAACGGGGCGACCCGTTTGAATCCGGCTTTTACGAACATGGATTCGGTGCCGTGCGTAGACTCGTTGCCAAAAGCGCGGGAAAGCCAGCGGGTGATAGGATAGGCTTCCACGAGGCCTCCGCCCTGGCGGCGAATGGCTTTAAGTGCCGCTTGCAACGCGGCGGACGCAACTCCGCGTTGGCGATAAGGCTTCAGCACGGTAAAACAAGTAATGCGCCAGAGTCTTTCCGAGCCTTTGGGGGCAAGGCCGCGGTAGATGCGCTGGTTGTCGATGCGCGGAAGCTCTTCGCAGGGACCGTATTGGCACCAGCCGACGGGCGCGCCGTTGGCGTAAACCAAAATGCCATGCGCGCGGTCTTGCTCGACGAGCGCGCGCTTCTGGCGGCGATTGCGTGCGCCGCGCTCGGCACGCGTGCGCAGCCATTCCTGCTTGGGTAAGCTGCGCGGCCGGTGGAAATGCATGCACTGGCAAAAGTCCCACCCGCTGCCTCGGGAGAAAAGGCGGACAAAATCCAGCCAGGTCTTCATGGAAAGCTCCTTTGTCGTGTAGGTGATAGGTGGCGATGGCATGGCAGCGTGAATCCACTGCTATCCTACCGCAACAGAGCGGGCTGAAATGCTGTTCCACGCGTGGGCCAAAAAGTGCGGCCCCGGTCGGGCTGAGCCAACCGGAGCCGCTGTGAGAAGTTATGTTGTTTGTTGTGCTCAGCCTTTCATCGGGACGGAGACCGGCTCGGAGAGCTTGAAAGTCAGCTTCGACTTGGCCGAGAGAGTGGAATTGTCGTTCTTTTGCTTGGCCTTTTCTTTGCTCTGGTCGCTCGATTTGGCCGAAGCGCTCTTGGCCTTGTCGGCCGGACGGAGCGAGTTGGTCTTCAGATCGTAGGATTTTCCGTGCACCACGACCGAGGCCAACGCGACCTTCAGTTCATGCTTCTTCACGGCCACGACCTTGCCGGTAACTTTCGCGCCCTTGGGCAGCACGGTCTTGCCGTCAACCTTCACCGGTGCAGCGAGGCTCGCAGCAAAGGTGTCACCCTGATGACTCTTATCGCTGTGAAGAGTCTGGTCCACGACCGCGGTGATCGGCGTGCCCTTGGGCACCGTGATCGTGTGCCCCGTCGGCTGGCTTACCTTGGCGGAGACCGGCGTGACCTTAGGTGCCTCGGCCTTCGAAGCCGCTGCCTTGGACGCTGCCTTGGACGCTGCCTTGGAGGACGCTTTCGCAGGCTTTGACGCCTGGTTCGAGGCGGTAGTTTCGGGCTGGTTGGAACAACCTGCCACGGCCAGGAGACCTGCGGCTGCCGCAGCAAGGAAAAGCTTGTGAGAGAGCTGCGAATGGAACATTTTTACACCTCCTGAAGATAGCCCAATGGACTGGGAGGAGGTTGCCGGGTGAACCCCTTCGCCGGATCAAACTGCGAGTTACGCTCGGAACGGTGGGTATCCCTTGAGCTTGAGAAAATTGTACTAAATTGAGCAGGCGGATTGGCAGGTGGCGATGCCGCGTGTCGTTCCCTACACCGGCCCATGGGTCAGTTGGCCCAATGACTAGGGAGCACGGAGCGGCGAGGGCCCAACAGCAGTCACGGTCCTAATTTCCACCATGAAGTTCTACCCTTGGTGCTTCCATCAGTCGGCCTTGCCCAGCCATGGCCTCTTAAAGTTGCGAAAAGTTGTGAACTTTACTTGACAGTTTTTCCATAAATGAGTATAGGCTGGGACCAACAGCGGGGTGTCTTTGGGAAGCGGCTGGTCATTTTGCTCTCTAGGTGGTTACCCGCGAGGCGCGTGTGTCTGCTGGGCAGTGAATTCCGCTGAGCAGTGAACTCCACAGGTGTTTCGGGCTTCTGGCCGCGAAAAAAAAGAGCCCCCTCGTTTCAGGAGGGAAATATGCGCGTGCGAACGCTCCTTCGCTCGATCCTGTTAGGTACAAGCGCGTTGGCGTTGTCGGCAGCCATGCTCCGGGTTACGCCCACCGAAGCGCAGACGGCGGCGACCGGTGCCGTATTGGGGACAGTTACCGACCCGGGAGGCGCTGTTACGCCCGGTGTCCACGTGGAAGTCATCAATAGCGCCACGAACGAAAGTAGATCCACGGAAACGAATGCTTCCGGGCAGTACGTTTTTCCGAATGTTAATCCTGGCACCTACAATCTAAAATTCACGAAATCAGGTTTCGCCGCCGGAACGATCTCGAACATCAGGGTCGACGTAAACAAAACTCTCACCTACGACTTGAAATTAGAGATCAGCGGCGGGAAGGAAATCGTAGAAGTATCGGCAACCGCTCAGGCCGAGCTCCAAACAACGGACGCTCAGGTCGGCAACGAAGTTTCCAGCGCCGACATGATGAACCTGCCCACCTTGCGCCGGAATGCGGCAGCTCTCCTGACGCTGCAGCCGGGAGTGTCGCCTGGCACCAATTCATTTCCCCGAGTGGGTATGCGTGTTGCTGGCGCAATTGATGACCAAAACACCTTCACTTTGGACGGGATCGATGTCTCGGACAACGTGATCGGCGGAATTGACGCGAGCACGATCGCTTCTATTCCTCTCGGGGTAGAGTCCATCGAAGAATATCGCGTCGGTGTCAACAACCCCAACGCGACGTTCGGACGCGCCTCTGGTGGCCAAATCGCGGCGGTTTCTAAGAGCGGCACAAATCAATTACACGGTTCGGGTTATTGGTTTCACCAGAATTCGTACTTCAATGCCAACGAGTGGGAGCTCAACCGGATCAAAAAGCCCACACCAAAATTCCACGATAACCGCTTTGGCGGCAAGGTGGGCGGACCCCTTTGGCGCGACAAGACCTTTTTCTTCTTTGATTACGAGGCCCGGCGCTTCCCCTCGCAGTCGCTGTTTACTCGGCTCATGCCGACCGCTTCTTTGCGGGCAGGAATACTGAAGTTCAAAGACGCATCCGGGAACACGGTTTCCTACGATCTGTCATCGGCGGCACCGCTTTGCGGCACCGGCGTAGCTTGTGATCCCAGGGGAATCGGCATTAGCCCATCTGTGCAGGCCCTTTGGGCTCTCGATCCCCAGGGTACCGACCCGAGCGTAGCGGGGGCTGATGGCCTGAATACGCTCGGCTTCCGCGGGTCGGCCCTCACGCCACTTTCCACGAACTTTTACGATGGGCGTTTCGACCACGAAATCAACAAGAAGTGGCACCTGAATGTCGGCTACCTCTATTACCAGACAAAAGTGGTGTCGAGTGGACAGGGGGCCCAATACGACCTTCGGGGCGCCACGCCCGTAGCCACTTCCAAGGCACCCACAGACCGCGATGCGGTCATCGCCGGGTTAACAGGCCAAATCACGCCCCATCTAATAAACACATTCCGGTTCGGCTGGGTGCGCGATCGTGAATCATTTAATCGTCTGGCGCCTTCGGCGACCGCGGCGCTTGAAAATATCGCCGGTACATCATCCTCGGCCGGCCCGATTGCGCTGGCGCCGGGGCTCGCGGCTGCCACAACCAACCCGCTAGTGGACGCGCCGATCGAAGTGGATACGCAACGCGCACGATTCCAAAACATTACAGGCCGGAACATTCAATATTTGGATGACGTAAGTTGGATTAAGTCCGCCCACACCCTCCAATTCGGAGCCAATATTCGTCACATTCCAACTATCCACATTCGCAACGACAAAGTGGTGGGCTCGCTGGCTTCACTTGAAGCCTTGGCGGACGCCGACGTCAGCACGTTCCTAACATCGATTCCCTCGTCCGAGCGCCCGCTGACTTGCAGCGCCACGGTCACCACAAATTGCCTGCAAAGTGCGGACGTTCAGCGCTGGGACCGTCTTTATGCATCCACGTTAGGACTGGTGGATAACATTGGCATTCTCACCACCCGCGATGGCAGTTTGAAGCCCTTGCCCTTCGGAACGCCGCTGATCAATGACACCACACTGAATGCGTTCGAGTATTACGCTCAGGACGTCTGGCGCATTAAGCCCAATCTGACGCTTAGCTACGGTCTTTCCTACGGTTGGCAGACTGCCCCGAAGGAAAAGCTGAACCGTCAAACACTCGTTGTGGACGCCAACACTCTAAAGCCTCTCACCGGTCCCGGATACATCGCCGCCAAAGAGGACGCCGCACTGCAAGGACAGACTTTCAACCCGACCCTGGGCTTCGAACCTGTGCAGGCGGCACACCGTAATGTATTTAATGTCGACTATGGCGACTGGGCGCCGCGGGTGTCCCTGGCATGGACGCCAGGTTTTGATTCAGGAGCGCTTCACCGTCTGACAGGGAATCATAAAACGGTGATCCGCGGCGGTTATTCGATTGTTTATGACCGAACGAACACCGTGCAGAGTGTGATTATCCCCATGCTCGGTGTGGGTTTCGCGCAGACCATCACCGTTGGAGCACCGTTGTGCAACGCCAACGGCACAAGTGTGCAAGGTTGTAATGCGGCGGCAGGCGCCACCAATCCCGGTGCGGCATCGTTCCGGGTGGGGGTCGATGGGAACCTTCCTGTGCCAACTGTCCCCCCTGTTTCCCAACCCATCGTCCCGGGAACACCTTTTGGCGAATTGTTCAGCTTCCAAGATGACCCCGATACGAAAATCGGACGCAGCCATGCCTTTGATTTGACCATCCAGCGTGAATTCCCCGGCAATATGATTATGGAGGTCGGCTGGGTGGGCCGGTGGTCAGACCGGCTGCCGCAAGGCGTAAATTTCAACTCGGCTCCCTACTTCTTTGTAGACCCGGCGTCCAAGCAGTCATTTGCACAAGCCTATGATGCAGTTGCGGCGGCACTAGCGGCCGGAGGGACGCCTGCAGCACAACCATTCTTCGAGAACCAACTCGCGGGTTTGATTGGTTCGGCCTGTGCGGGTTCCTCGACAGCGACTTCAGCGACGCAATTCCTGGTGAACGCGGCGCAGGCGACGTTTACGAGCGGATTAGTGAGCTCGCTGTTTTCCGTGATGGATGGTCGACGCGCCTGTTTAGGTATGCCAACATTCCAGAATCGGCAGCTCTTCGATCTGCACATGCGCACGTACATCGGCCAGTCCAACTATAACGGGCTTGTCGCGACACTTCGCAAGCGCATGTCTCGCGGGCTGACCTTCAACGTCAGCTATACTTTCTCCCAAACACTGGACCAGAACATTTCCAACCAGAATCAGGCGGGCATCTATTCGAACAGCTACTTCCCCAATGTGGATTATGGCCCATCCCTGTTCGACCGCAAGCATATCTTCAATGCGTCATACTTGTACGAGTTGCCCATTGGCAAAGGACACCGTTTCGGCGGAGGGGATTATGGCAGCCGCCTACTCGGCGGATGGTTCAGCTCGGGAATCTTTTCCGCGTTCAGCGGCTTGCCACTGTTCGTCACCGAAAGCAGCCAGGTTTGGGGAGGCGGCAGCATTTTCGGATTTGCCGTGGGCCAGATTCCTCTTGTGAATCCGAGCGCATTCGGCGACGGAGTTCATCATGGGGTAAACGGCGTGTTTGGCGACTTCAGAAACGTTCAGATCAGCAAAGATGGACGCACGGGCCGCTCCAACCCGCTTCGCGGGCTACCATTCTGGAATCTTGACATGTCCCTTGGCAAGAAGACGGCTATCACGGAGAGAGTTTCGATGAGCATTTCTGCTGATTTCTTCAACATCTTTAACCACCCGAACTTTGTTGATCCGACGCTCAATATCAGTCAAAAAGCGAGCTTCGGTGTGATCTCCACACAACTGGTTCCCACAAGCCGAGACACAGATGGCGCACGCTGGATTCAGCTCGGCCTTCGGTTTGACTTTTAGAAAGCCTATTGGTCGTCCAACGCCGGGGAGAGAGCTGAGTTTGTCTAGGCTCTCTCTGGGCGTTTCTTGATTGTCGCGTGGTTCATCAAGTTTATCAATAAGCCCCGCCTGTAAAGGCAGGGTAGATTTGTCCTGGCATTTAAGACCATAAGACTTAAACAATTGTAGTATGTACTGGACTTTTCTGTTCCCCTCCTGTATGCTCACGGCGGAATGCATCCTGAGTAAGATGATACTGTTCAGGGGCATCACGGTCGGATCGAAGAAATCTTCGGAGCCCGAGAAGAAACGAAGGCGAGAAGTAGATCCTATAGTGGGGTTCTTTACGAGTACAGGGTAGAAAGAAGTCGAGCAACGCGTGGAACCACTCCCGTGTGGGTGGTTACGCCCGGCGCTCGACGCCGGGTTTTTTATTTCTAGTGACTCGATGTAGCAAGCTGGAGGCTAGAAAAGCCAAAGGCAGGAACATCGATCTTCTGGAAGCAGAGCTGGAAGGCAAGATCGCGCCGGGTTTCAAGGTTTGTACTTACAAACCCTGAACTAAGAAGGGCGATCAGGTAAGTCCCGCCAGACACGCCCTGAGGCATTCAGGGCATTCCGATCGACTCGGAAAAAAGGTTCTTTGACAACAGAAAGGCTGGCAAGCCCACGCCGAAAAACCTAGTGCGGATTACGGTCCGCGCGAGGGAGTGAAGGTGTGGGTGATTACAAGTTTGCTCGAGTATTGAGCATAACTGTGGAGCAAGGCGGCTTATTCAATTCAGAAGCTAAAGGTTGGACGCGGGAGGTCAAAAAAAGAACCTTCCTGCTGAAAACGTTAGCTGCTGAATCCGAAGACCGTGGAGTCGAAAGCCTGCGTCAGTTTCTTAGCCCTCCGCAAGGAGCGGCCGGACAAATCCGCGAGCCCATGCCCGGGTGAGCGCAGAGCTGATGCGAGGATGTAGGGAGCTGCGGGAATCGGAACGTCACATCGTTGGAGTGACCGGTCTTTTAGACCGGTTTCCAGCAACCAAGACGGATTGAGTAAGTTTTATGATTAAGCTACTAAGGGCGTACGGTGGATGCCTTGGCGCCAGAAGGCGAGGAAGGACGTGGCAAGCTGCGATAAGCCCCGGGGAGCCGCAAGCAGGCTTTGATCCGAGGATCTCCGAATGGGGAAACCCGGCGGGATGAACTCCCGTTACAGCCCGCTGAATTCATAGGCGGGTATGAGCCAACCCAGGGAAGTGAACCATCTCAGTACCTGGTGGAAAATAAATCACAGAGATTCCGAAAGTAGCGGCGAGCGAAATCGGAACAGCCCAAACCCATGTGTTTACACATGGGTGTTGTAGGACCGCGTGAGTAGAGTTACCAATCCGACGGCTAGGTGAACCCGCTGGAAAGCGGGGCCATAGAAGGTGAGAGCCCTGTAACTGAAAGCTGATCGGACTCGAAGCGGAATCCTGAGTACCACCGGACACGTGTAATCCGGTGGGAAGCTGGGGAGACCACTCTCCAAGGCTAAATACTCTCTGGCGACCGATAGTGAACCAGTACCGCGAGGGAAAGGCGAAAAGCACCCCTGCGAGGGGAGTGAAATAGAACCTGAAACCGTATGCTTACAAGCAGTCGGAGGGCCATGGGCGGGCTTCGGTCCGTTCAAGCCTGACGGCGTGCCTCTTGCTTAATGAGCCGGCTAGTTATTCTTACGTGCGAGGTTAAGCGCAAGCGAGCCGTAGCGAAAGCGAGTCCGAACAGGGCGAAGTAGTACGTAGGAATAGACGCGAAGCGGGATGATCTACCCTTGGCCAGGTTGAAGGCCGCTTAACCGCGGCTGGAGGACCGAACCGGTGTGAGTTGAAAATCGCTCGGATGAGCTGAGGGTAGGGGTGAAAGGCTAATCAAATT
>QHYJ01000144.1:0-8833 GCA_003223255.1 Acidobacteriota bacterium
TCGCCGCGATTCGCAGCATGCACGATTTCCGCCGTGCCAATCGCAGCCAAGTCGCCATCGCCTTGATACGAGATAACCATCTTGTCGGGACAAGCTCGCTTGATTCCCGTGGCTGCCGCGGGCGCGCGGCCGTGCGCTGCTTGAACATTGCCAACATCAAATCATGCCTCGGCTCGCGCTCTTTCGCGCGCGTACTTGGCTTCCCGCGCGCGCTGATGCGCTTCGAGTTCGTCCGATTCGAGGTAGATTGAGTTTATGAGATTCTTGCGGGTGGCCGCCGCCCCTTGCACGGCCCAGGGCTTGTGCACTCAATGCAGCTTGCTCTCCGAGAGGTCCGGCGGCTCCATCATTTGCCCGACAAAACCATCGCACAGCACAATGGCCGGATTCCGGTAGCGGTCGGCTAGTTCAAAAGCCAGCTTCGTCAACTCGGCCATCTCCTGCACCGAAGCGGGAGCCATCACCAAGTTGCGGTAGTTTCCATGGCCGCCGCCGTGTAGTAATTGGGATGAAACTCGAAGATCGGATTGTTGTCCACGAAATCGAACAGTTCCTTCGAGCCGAGGACAAACCCCAAAATGATTTTGCGTGGTTTAAAGTTCTTGCGGTTGCCGGTAATCACGCCGGCCTCGATCAGTGGGATCACGCTGTCGGAGACCAGTTCGGTGTGCACGCCCAGATCCTTGCGATCCATCAAAAAGGGCAGGACCGCGTCGGGGATGCCTCCGATGCCGGTCTGAATGACTGCGCCGTCCCCGATAAGCCAGGAAACATTCTTGGCAATGGCGACGTGCATTTCCGTGATTTCCGGTTTTGGTAATTCACAAAGCGGGCGGGAAGATTCGACGAATGCATGAATCTTGCTGACGTGGATGAAGCTGTCGCCGTAAGTCCTTGGCATCTGGTCGTTGACCTGAGCTACAACATATTTCGCGCATTTTGCCGCGGTCAACGTGGTGTCTACACCAACGCCAAAACTGCAAAACCCATGCGCGTCAGGCGGAGAAACCTGGATCAGCGCAACGTCCAACGGCATGGCGCCGCTCTCAAACAGTTGCTCCACTTCGCTCAAGTATACCGGCGTGTAATCGGCGCGGCCATCGTTGACCGCTTCGCGAACATTTCCGCCGATGAAAATGGCGTTGTGCCGGAAATGGCCTTCCATTTCCGGCCACCAAGGTTTCGGGCTCGGCGCAGCCCGGCTGGATATACACGCACATTCCAGACCGTACGGACTGCAACGCGTGCTCGGCGGTCTGCACTTTTTTCACGTACTCGCTCCTCTTCCAAGACATGAGTCACTCTCCTCGGGCGAATCGGGCGCCTCCATCGGTTGGAATGCCAAATGCAGGCTGCGGCAAATAGGAGGCGTGATGCTCTGCGGGAGGGGGCGATAGGCTCTCCGTAGTTTTTATTGATCCGGCAAGCAGAAACCTGCGACCTCATGAGTCGCCTCCAGGCGGATCATTCCGTTCCCAGTATCACTGCAAATCATGCACGGCGCGGTGACGGCTCACACGCGGATTTGTGACCACCGTCACACCGCTACTCACAAAGGCTTCTTGATAGATAAACAAGACTTTACCAGCGACGTGCTCCTGCTTGGTTGGTCTTTGCGATAAAATCCGCTACCGTATTTCGGCAAGGCTTTTCTTTGGCGATTCCGAGGTATTCCAATGCTTCCGTATTCTCTCTTGCTCATCTTTCCCGAGTGGCAGCCGCACTTTTCGTTTCCGGCCGGCGCGCAGGCAAACGAAATGATCGCCCTGCGGTGGCTTCACATCATTTTCGGCATTATCTGGATTGGCTTGCTCTACTTTTTCAATTTAGTGCTCACCCCCGCAATGAAGCAGTGCGATCCCAAACTGCGCATCAAGATTTTTCCCGAGCTGATGCCACGGGCGATGAGCTGGTTCCGCTGGTCGGCGCTAGTGACGGTGCTCGTTGGATTGCGCTATTACTCGATTCATCTCAGCGTAGACGCGAAAAACGCCGGCAATCCTTCGCTCGTCGGCAAATGGTTTGGCTGGTGGTTCCTGGTGTGGATGGTGGCCTACGCTTTTATCTATACGCTGCAACTACCGACCAAAGGAATCCTGGATAGCCCCTGGTTGCGTTCCATCGGTGTAGCGATCGTGGTGATCGCGGCGTCCTGGCTAATTCTCGCGTTGAACGGCGGTGCGACCGTCTCCAATTCCCACTTAGCCATCGGCATTGGAGGCGGGCTTGGTCTAATCATGCTCCTCAACACCTGGGGCGTCGTGTGGCGCGTGCAGAAACGGTTGATTGCCTGGAGCCGCGCTAGCTCCGAGCAGAATACGCCCATGCCTCCGGAGACCGAGCGACTGATGCGCTGGAATTATCTGACCGCACGCACCTCCTTCTGGCTCTCGTTGCCCATGCTCTTCTTCATGGCCGCCGCAAGCCACTACCCTTTTCTCAGCACCGTCCCACGCTGATTCTTGCTCAAGCCCAGGACATACGAGAAAAGCTGCAAGAGGTCGGCGGCGAGAAAGGCTAATTCAGCGTCAAGAGTGAAAAAGGAGGCGGGCCAGGTCTTCCCGCCTCCTTTTTTCCCCTCTCGGGGAATCCAGCTAGTCTGACGGAGGGCGACTAGCCGGTCGTGTGTTGGCCTATTCATATAATCCCCAAACCCGGAAAAAAGTTCCGGCACCGGCCGAAAAAGTATCTACAATCACCCGTGGAGAACCAGCGCCCTAATCTAGTGCCAAACTTCATGCCTAGCACTTCCAGCCTCAGCCCCGATAACATATTGCGTTTTCTAAAACTTAGAGGCGAACCCGTCTCTACAAGCGACATCGCCGCGGGTCTGCAGCTGAAGAAATCCGACACCCGGCAGTTGTTGAAAATGCTCGGGAAGCTCAAGAAACGCCACGCCATCGAGGAGCTGCCAGGCGGCCGCTACCGGCTATCGGGACGGAAGCTTGACCGCGAAACCAAGGTGCAGGCACTTCGACCGGCCGCTCAACCGCCTCCGCAGCCGCCTCCTGGCAATCGCGATGAACTGAAGGGCCGCCTGATCCTTCATCCCGACGGTTATGGCTTTGTGGTTCCTGATACTCCCATTCCCCAACTCGATGGCGACGTGTACATCCCGCGCGATGCCATCGAAGACGCCATGCACGGAGATCACGTTCTCATAAAGATGCAGCGGCGGGCCGGCGTCACGGGGGCACAACGCGCCGAGGGCCGAATCCTTCGCATCCTGGACCGCGCCCATCCCACCATCGTCGGCTTGTTTCGTTACGGCGCACGCGGAAATGCCGTCCTCCCCTACGACACACGCATCCAGCACGAAGTGGAGATTCCTCCCGGCCACGAGTTGACGCTCGGGCTCGCGAAGAAACTCGGATTCAGCGGCATCGATGAACGCAGCCTGCGTGGCCGCGGCATTCTACGGTTGCCGGAACTCGACGGCGCCGTAGTCAATGTCGAGCTAACCCGCTATCCCCGAAGTGGCGCCGCGGCGACCGGTCGCGTCATCGAAATCCTGGGCCGCCCGGGTGATCTTGGCGTCGACACCGAAATCATCATCCGCAAGCACCACCTGCCGTACTCTTTCTCGGCAGAAGTCCTGCAGGAAGCGGAGCAGCGCGCCAAGCCTGTCAGCGAAGGCGAGCGCGCGGGCCGCGAAGATTTTCGCCATTTAGCCATCGTGACCATCGACGGCGAAACCGCGCGGGACTTCGATGACGCCGTATACGTTGAGCGCCTGCCCGCGCAGGCAGGCCGCTCCAACGGTTGGCATCTTCAAGTGCACATCGCCGATGTCGCGCACTACGTACGAACCGGCAGGCCTCTCGATCAGGAAGCGCGTCTCCGCGGCACCTCGGTTTATTTCCCCGATCGCGCTGTGCCCATGCTCCCCGAGGCTTTATCAAACGGCATGTGTTCGTTGAAACCGCGGGAAGATCGGCTCGTTATGAGTGTGCTCATGGACTTCGATGCCGCCGGGCGCCAGCAATCCGCGCGCATGACCGCCGGCGTCATTCGCTCCGCCGAGCGCATGACCTACACCAACGTCAACAAGGTCCTCGAAGGCGACGTCGAAATGATCCGCCGCTATGCTCTGCTCGCCCCTCATTTTCAAAATATGAAAAAACTGGCGTTGCTCCTTAGCGCGCGTCGCAACGAACACGGCTCCATCGATTTCGATCTACCGGAACCCGTCATCGAATTTGACGAACAGCAGCGCATGATCAACATCACGCGCAGCGAGCGCAACATCGCGCACCGCCTCATCGAGGAATTCATGCTCGCCGCGAATCGCGCCGTCGCGAGCTACCTGTTGAAGCGCGGTATCGCATCGTTGCATCGCGTCCACGAAAAGCCCGATGCCCGCAAAGTTCTCGAGTTCGAAGAGCTAGCGCGCGCTTTCGGCTATTCGTTGGGGGTCGAGGATTTGCATCAGCGCGAAATCACTGTCCGCCACGGCCGTGCTCCCGCACCTGCGAAAGCGGGCCGGCCCGATTCTTACGGCCACGGACGCGAGCGCGCCATGCGCATCGCGCTCCCTGGCGGCGAATTGCGCATCGCGCCGCAGCATTACCAGCGCCTCATCAAGAAAATTGTGGGCAAGCCGGAAGAACGCATACTCTCTTATCTCATGCTGCGCTCGCTCAAACAGGCGCGTTACGCCGCCGATTCCCTCGGCCATTTTGCGCTCGGTTTCGACGAGTACACGCACTTCACTTCCCCCATTCGCCGCTATCCGGATCTCATCGTCCACCGCATCTTAAAGTGGGCCGTTGCATATCCCTCTGAAACTCCGGCCTCCTCTAAAGCACTGGGTATAGCCCCGCCCGGCTCCGAAGCCGCCTTGTACTCTCACGGCAGTCTCGAAGAAATTGCTTCGGAAACCTCCGAGGCCGAACGCCGCGCCGATGCCGCCGAGCGCGAACTGATGGATTGGAAGACCGCACAGTTTATGGAAGACCATCTCGGCGAAGAATACGAAGGCTTGATCGTTTCGGTGCAGAAGTTTGGTTGTTTCGTAGAGCTCTTCGAGGTTTTTGTGGAAGGCTTGCTTCCCATCAGCGCGCTCGAAGAAGCCGCGAACGCCCGCTGCGTCTACCGCGGGCGCGACCACGCCATCGTCGCGCTCAGCAGTTCAAAAGGAGGCGCGGACGCCTCCTCCCGCCGCCACCCTCCCAAAGATTCCCGCTCCGGACGCGCGTCCAAACGGCGTCCGCTCGAGTGGCACCTCGGCGACTGCGTGCGCGTCCGCGCCGACCGCATCGACCCCATGCGCAAACGCGTCGAATTTGCCCTCATCGCGCAACCTTAAAGTTGTCGTTCCGAGCGAAGCGAGGAATCCCAGCTGGACTTTAGCTCTGGCAAAGTCGCTGCGAATATCACAGTTGCTTGTCTTCCGCAGGCAGCTCTTGAGGATCGTTGTCGGCTCTTTCTTGCCCCGATTTTCGATTTTCCGATTTCGAATTTCCGTCTTCCGCTTTTCACGCTTCCGTAACAAACTCCCCGCGTTTGCCCTCGCTGATCAGCGTTATCCACCGCGGATAGGTCTTCCGCAAATCGGCGAGGATCGCTTCGTAGGGCACGTCTGCGTAATGCCCACGATCCCGCACATACTCCATATGCTTGCGGCCGGCCTGATCGAACTCATGAAACAGCGAATCGTGCCGCCCGTCGAACTCCAACGGATGTACACCGAACCGTTGGCACAGGCTGAGATTAAAGGCTGGCGTCGCTTTCACCCAGCGGCCCTCAAGATACAGCTCCGTCAAGCTGTGCCAGATGAAAATGTCCCCGCCCATCAACTCGAGCAGTTTCTTCGTCGACAGATGGTTGCGCACGTCCGCGAAGGCCACCCGTGCAGGAATGCCTAGGTACCGCGCTCCTGCCGCAAGCAACGCCGCTTTCGGTATGCAGAATCCACGTTTCGCGCGCAGGCAATCGCTTGCCCGGAAGTAGCGCCGATCCTCACCTCCATAATAGGGATCGTAGAGAATTTCGTCGCGCACGGCGTAGTACAGTTTCACCGCGCGCGACACATCATCGCCAGCGCCCGCCGCCACCTTCCGCGCGAACTCCCCTACGCCCGCATCCCGGCTATCAATGAACTCTCCTGCGGCCTTGTATGGTTCGAAGTCCATCCCGCACCATCATGCCACAAACTCAAGGCGCTATTCCTCTCCTCCACTCTGTTAAAATCCCGCCGGGTCTCCTAGCAATCCCTTGCGGAGGGATTCATGAGCTTCTTGAAAAAGCTGGAGCCGCTCACCCTGCTCCTTTTGCGACTCGGCTTGGCCCACGTGTTCATCTATCACGGTTACCCGAAGCTCTTTGGCGAAAACGAGCGCATCATCGAGGCCTTCCAGGCCATTGGCTTGCCGACCTACGTGGTTTACCTCACGGGCGGGATCGAATTCTTCGCCGGAATCGCTTTGGCCCTCGGCCTCCTCACGCCCATCGCGGGTCTGCTCTTGTTGCTCGACATGGCCGCGGCCATGTGGAAATACAACTTCAATGAAGGCATCTACGCCGTGCGCGAGTACGAACTCCCTTTGACCCTAGGCTTGGCCTGTCTGGCTCTGGCCGCCAACGGCGGTGGCCCGCTTTCCCTCGACCGCTTTCTTTTCCGCAAAACAAGCAACTCCGAGGCAAACCTATGAAGCAACGCTTTCTCAATCAGAAACTGGGCAAGCGAACAACGCGTCGCACTGAACTCCTCAAGACCAAGAACCAGGCCAAGAAACCGACTTTCCCATCACCCCGCCCCGCCAAATAGCCGGCTGCCCCTGGCCATCATTCTGAATGAAGCGAGGAATTCACAGTGTCAAGCCCGGAAGCGCTTGCGTAAACCCGCGAAGGAATGAGGATCCCGGTGGAATTTCTGGAAGGACGGGCGGTTACCATGCATTTTCCGCCGGTGGTGGGTCGCGCGTTGCGGACACGGCGCCGGCGGTGCACTCGCAGCAGGACAATACCTGGAAAGAGGCCGCGTTGGATACCGGCGCGCGGATCCAGGTGCCGCTGTTCGTGGAATCCGGGGAGATCGTGCGGGTGGAAGTGGAAACGGGACGTTATCTGGAGCGCGTGCGGCTGGAGCGCAAGCGCGGCGTAGCTAGGCACCGATCTGAAGCCAAGATGGCTGCCTGATACAGGCGTTGTTGGAAGTTTTCAGAGCTTGCCGAGGCGGGAAGCGGCATCCACGTCGAAGTAGATTTTTTTGTGCATTAGGCTGTTCTCGTGGCCGATGACGAAGCGTGTTTCCGGATCGTCTTCGGTAATCAGCAAACGCAGCCCGCGCGCGTCGTTCGGCACATCGAAGACGAGATCGCTCGTGTACGACTCGCCGGGCCGCAGCGCTTGCGTGAATGGCGTTGAGCTTTCGCCGACCCGCGCGAAGGCGGTCTCGGCTTCCGCAGAAGGCGCGTAGGTTTGCCCCGTGTCGTCGACAAGCAGCACCTTGCGGCGGTTGGGTGTTAGGGGACCGTTCCCGCGATGCGCGGACGTGGTACGCTCGTCAAACCAGGTCTTCACGCGCAGGATCACAAATTTACCGTGCGCCGAGGTTTGCTGCATCTCCGGCCCGAGCGCCGCAGCTGTTTGCGCGCTGACCAGCGAATACGCGAGATGGCAGTCCAGTTCGCAAAAGTATTTCTGGCCTTCCGGCGGCAAGGTCTCTTCGCTGCTGGCGAGCGAGACGCCGCTGAGCAATAGGAAATAGCCCGCGGCAATCGTAATGACCGCACCTGCGCCCAGCCTCGCGAAAAAAGCGGAGCGGCGCGCTGCGCCGTAAAACAAAATCAGCAGACTGATCCCCAGGATGAAAATGGTGCCGAGGAAGAGAAGCACGACAATCGCAGCAAAGTGCGGTGTGGAAGCGGACATTTTCTTTTCTCCTTTTTTCTAATCGTGCTTGCCCTCAGCCGCCAGTCTGCGGCCGTCAGGCCCTCACCTCCTAAAAGAAGAATGGCGTTTTGTGTTTCATATGAATCCCTAGCCGGCGAGGGCGCCAGGCAGTGCGCCGCGCGTGCGTTCTCGCAGCGCAAATTCCTGGAGTGCGGCTTCGAGGTCCGCGGCCGTAAAGTCCGGCCAGGCTTTGCGCACAAACACGAATTCCGCGAAGGCGCATTCCCACAGGAGAAAATCAGACAAGCGCTGCTCGCCTCCCGTGCGAATCAGCAAATCCACTTCCGTGGAGCCGCCGCGATAGACTTCCGCGAGCACGCGGCCGAAAGATTCTGGCGAAAGCTCGGTGACCTTGTAGAAGCGGCAGGCGGCGTGAAAGATGGCTTCGCGCGCCGAGTAGTCAATCGCCAGGCGGAGATGCAGCCGCGTGCCGCGGGCGGTGGCGGCTTCTGAATCGGCAATGGCCTGGCGCAACGTGGCCGGCACGCGGTCGCGGCGGCCGATGATGCTGAGCCGCACGCCTTCTTCGACGCAGTGCGCCGTTTCCGCGAGCAGGTATTCGTGGAGCAGCCGCAGGATGCCGCTGACTTCGGCGGCGGGCCGTTTCCAATTGGCGGAGGAAAGCGCGAAGAGCGTCAGCGTGTGAACGCCCAGGCGCGGCGCGGCTTCGATGATACGGCGCGCCGCTTCCGCTCCCGTGCGGTGACCGGCGGAACGAGGCAAGCCCCGCGAAGTGGCCCAGCGGCCGTTGCCGTCGGAAATGATGGCCACGTGCAAGCCAGGACCTGCTGGACGCGTGAGTTCCGCACTCTGAGCCGGTGAAGGCGCCGGGGGCCGCGAAGCGGGCATCGGCACAACCTGTGAAGTGGGGAGCGCGCCTTTATTTTCTACCGAAGGGGAGAACTCCATGGGTTATCCAATCTCCGCCGCAAAGAGA
>QHYJ01000144.1:8854-101822 GCA_003223255.1 Acidobacteriota bacterium
TATCGCAAAGTAAGAACACAAAATTTTTTCCGCTAACCTTCCCGCGTCGCGCGAATCAACGCTTCCATGTGATTGAGATAGCGCTCGAGGGCCTTGCGTCCCGCACCCGTCAAGCGATACTCGGTCTTGGGCGTGCGGCCGTCAAAGGATTTCTCGCAAACGATGTAGTTCGCTTCTTCCAGTTTGCGCGCATGCACACTCAGGTTGCCATCCGAGGCTTTCAGCAGCGCCTTTAACTCACTAAACGTGAGCGCGCGATTCACCGCGAGGGCGCTGACAATGCCAAGGCGCACGTGTTCATGAATCAGGCGGTCCAGGTCCGCAGGAGCTGCTCCGCGCGCAGGATTGCGCACGGATTCGAGGATCGCTTCGCGGTCGCGCGAGCGTTGCACACGTTCCTGACGCGCAGCGGATGACTTTGCCATACAATCTCCTTACTCAGCCTCCGTAGTGCCGGGCGATCCACCAACCAAACCCGACATGCACGATCCCGAAGCCCGCGGCCATGAAGGCGTCTCCCCAGCCTCCCGGGACAAAAAGGGCCGCGGTACCGAGCAACATCAAACACAAACCCATCACCGGGACAACGCGCACGGAGAATGCTCCGCCGGTCATAATGGCGGTCCCGTACAACAAGAGCCACACACCGGGGAGCGCAGAAAGCGCACCGGCTTGAAACAGAGTGTAGGTCAGAAGAGCGCCCACAACAATGGGCGGAGCAAAGCTTAAAACGAACTTGCGACCCGGTCCGGAGAAGAGCCGGGAATTGGCGCGATGCGCTTTGGTGGCCGCGGCGGGCGCGGCAATGGCCACGGCAATGAAGGCTTCGGCAAGCCAAACCAAGAGCCACGTGCGCGGAGTCGCTTGGCGCGAAGCGACGAAGGCGGCAACCAGCGCGGTGATGCCCATGGCCACGCCGCCCCAGCCCGGCACCGCGGTAAATTCCGCGGCGCTGGCCATGGTTTCGCGGATGTAACGCAGATGGTCGGCGGCGCGAGCGTCAATGGGAATAGGCTCGCGGCGGCGGGAGCGCAAAGGACCCGGAGTGGTGGCCACAGGACAAGTATCGGGGAAGCTCTTACGGCTGTCAAGTACTTTGTAATGCAAAGTCCGAGGCTCACGGTTTGCGCGCGTAGCGGCCGAGGAGGGAGTTCCAGCGGATTTTGAAGACGTCGAGCAACATCTGCAGACTGTCGCGGAGCATGCTGATTTTCGTTGCCGGGGAATGGCCCCAGCGAACAGGAATTTCGACCGCCCGCAAACCATGATGCCGGGCCAAATAGAGCAATTCGGGGTCGAAACCGAAGCGCTCGATGGTCTGCTGTTCAAAAATAATGCGGCAACGTTCGCGGTGGAAAGCCTTGAAGCCGCACTGGGTGTCGACAAACGGCAGCCGCAAGATGACGCGAACGATTTTGTTGAATATGATGCCGGCAAATTCGCGAAAAGGAGACTCGTGAACCGTGATTAGGCTGCGGTTGACGGCGCGGGAGCCGATGGCCACATCGAAGTGCTGCAACGCATCGACAAGCTTATCGGCTTCTTCGATGGGCGCAGAAAGATCAGCATCGGTGAACAGGACAATGCGGCCGCGCGCCTCCTGCACGCCGTGGCGGACGCTATACCCTTTGCCGCGGTTGACGTCGTTGGGAACCACGCGCAAGGCGGGGAGCTTGTTGCGGAAAGACTCGGCAACGGCGGCCGTGCGGTCTTTCGAGCCGTCATCCACGATGAGGACCTCGGTTTCGCGGTGGCCGTTTTTCAGATATGCGGCGATGCGCTCGAGCGTTGCGGGAAGACGGAACTCTTCATTGTAGGCTGGGATGACGATAGAGAGTTCAAGGCTCGTGGCGTTCATCGTTGCGGAGGTTTCTGCCAGGCGTGGTGACCGACGAGGGGGACGAAGCGGCAACCCTCCAATATTTTAATCGAAAACGCGCCAGCATGCTTCTCGATGAGCCGCAAGTCCTGGTTATCAGCGTCACCGATGGGAATAATCATGCGGCCGCCTTCAGCGAGTTCAGCAAGCAGGGGTTCGGGAGAGGCAGGAGCTGCAGCTGCAACCAGAATCGCGTCGAAGGGCGCGAATTCCGGGAGGCCGAGCGTGCCGTCGCCACAATGAACGTGGACGTTGTTGTAGCCGAGACTCGTTAGTTTTTGCGAAGCGGCGGAAGCCAGTTCCGGGCGGAGCTCGATGGTCAGAACCTCCTCGGCCAAGAGGGACAGGACCGCGGCCTGAAAGCCGCACCCGGTGCCGATTTCCAGTGCGCGGTCCGTTGACTGGAGACGCAAAGCTGAGGTCATGGCAGCGACGATGTAAGGCTGAGAAATCGTTTGGCCGCCACCAATTGGCAGGGGCATGTCGTCGTACGCTTTGGTACGAAGTTCCTGAGGCACAAATTCGTGGCGAGGGACCGCGAGCATGGCCGCGAGGACGGAGGGGTCTTCGATGCCGCGCCGCCGCAATTGCTTTTCGACCATTTCCGCGCGTTGCGGCGCGTAGTCTTCGGTCTCAAGCATGCGTGACCGTCGCAGCATGCTTTTTCCATGCGCCGGTTTTGAGAATTTCTTCCATCTCGGCGAGCGCGAAGTCGCATTCGTCTTCGCGATTGTAAAAATGCGGGGAGAAGCGCACGCCGGCTTTGGGGCGGTAGTCGACGAGGATTTCCCGCGCGAGAAGTTCGCGGCAGACTTCGTAGGCATGTGGGCATTCAACGGAAACAGTTCCGGCGCGCTCGGCGGGATTCTCCGGCGTATTCACTTGCCACCCGCGGGACTTTGCACCACGGACGAGGCGCGAAGTCATGCAAACAGATTTCTCGCGAATGGCTTCGATTCCCACTTGGTTGAGAATCTCGAGGCCGGGCCGGCAAGCAAAGAGCGCGGGAATGTGCGGCGTGCCATTCAGATAGCGATAAGAATCTTCGCGGGGATCGATAGCACCGGTTTCGAACGCAAACGGGCGGCGATGGGCGATCCAGCCGGTGAGAGATGGTTTCAGCTTGGCGCGTAAATCTTCGCGGACATAGAGGTAAGCAACTCCGGGGCCGCCGCATAGCCACTTCAGCACGCCGCCGACGGCGAAATCGGCGCCGAGTGAGCGCACATCCACGGGAACGGTTCCCGCGGCCTGGAAGGCGTCGAGGACGACGTGCGCACCGACGCGATGGGCGCGTTCGATAATGGCACGAGAATTGACGATGTAAGAGCTGCGAAAGAGGACAAGAGAAATCGGCACGAGCAGCGTGGTTTCGTCGATGGCCGCAAGGAACTTTTCCAGATTGAAGCGGATGGAATCTTCGGCGGGAACAACTTCCACGCGGGCGCCGTGGCGGCGCTGCTCGTGGTAGAAGTATTGGATGGAGGGGAACTCAAGATCGACCATCACGATTTTGTTGCGCGGGCCGCGAAAGTCAAAACAGGAAGAAATCACGGCTTGGGTGATCGTGACGTTTTGATGCACAGAGAGTTCGCCGGGCTGGGCGCCAATTAGCGGAGCGATTTGGTCGCCGACGCTGATGGCCATCTCCCACCAGCCTTCTTCCCAGGCCCGCACGCCGCGGTCGGCCCAGGAGTCCGCATATGCGCGCATGCTGTCGTAGACGCCGCGCGGCATGGCGCCGAGCGAATTGCTAATCATATAGGTGGTGCGGTCGAGAATCGGAAATTCACCGCGCCATTTCAGAAGTGCGTCCACGAAACTACTCTCCAGGGCCAGATGTGCGGGGATCATTCCTTCTCCAGACAAAGTAACACACCGTGAGGACGGTGAGCCAGGGGACGCCCGCAAGCAACATGATGCGGAATCCGGGAACCCACCAGGTGGACACCATGACGGCCAGGATGGCGGCGAGACCGGCGAGGGAGGCCCAGGGGCCTGCAGGGCCAAGCTGCAAGTAGGGTTTACTGCGACGTTGATGGTGGCGGCGGAAAGCAAGATGCGTCAACAGCGTCATCAGCCAGGCAAGGAGCGCGCCAAAACTGCTGAGGCCGATCATGAAAACGAACAGAGAATCCTGAAAATACTTCGACAAGATCATCGCCGCGACCATGCCACCACCGGAGGCCAGCACGGCGATCATGGGCATGTCTTTTTTGTTCAGGCGACCAAGAATTGCGGGGAGATAGCCGCCTCGGGCCAGGGAGAAGGCCAGCCGCGCGGCGAAGTACAAGTTGGCGACGGCGCTGGAAAGAGCAGCGGTCAGAACGACGAAGTTCATGGCGTTTCTGGCGGAGGGAATTCCCACCTTCTGGAACACGCGCACGAAGGGGCTTTCACCCATATCGATCTGCGTCCAAGGGACGATTCCAACGACCAGCGCGAGTCCAGCAACGTAGAAAAGCACGAGCGCGGTGACGGTGTTGCGCAGAGCTTTAGGAACGGCCTCCTTGGGATTAGCGGCCTCACCCGCGGTGCTTCCTACAACTTCGATGCCAAAAAAACTGAAGAGCCCCAGGATGACACCGAGGCCGACCCCTTTCCAGCCATTGGGCATGAATCCGCGGTACGCGGTGTAGTTGGGGAAACCGACCTTGGGGAATCCGATACCGAATAGCAAAGCGGACCCGAGGAGGAGAAACGCGAGGATGGTCACAATCTTGACCATGGAGAGCCAATATTCGAAGGTTCCAAGATTCCCGATGTGGATGGTGTTGACGTAGAGAATCAGCAGGGAAAACAAGCCAATCCAAATCCACGCAGGTGTTTTCGGGAACCACAGCTTGCAGTAGATCGCTGCGGCGACGACTTCGCTGCCCACCACGACCATCATGCAGAGCCAATAGGTGAGGCGAATGGCAAAGCCGGCCCAAGGATTCAGGTATATTTCCGCATACAGTCCAAAGGAGCCGGCGGTTGGATGGGCCGCGGCCATTTCCGCGAGGGCCCACATCATTGGCAAGGCGATAAGGGCACCGGCCACAAAGCTCAGGATCACCGCCGGCCCGGCCAGCTTGACAGCGATGGCACTGCCCAGGAACAGACCGGTGCCGATGGTGCTTCCAAGGCCGAGCATCGCGAGCTGGACAGGCGTGAGGTTGCGATGCAGACCGGACTCGCGGGCGACGATGGTCGCGGGCCGGCCGTTTTCGGCGGCTGCCGGGATGTCGAAAGCGGGTTCGCTCATGGCGAGGCATCGTAGCAGAAACACGAGCGATCTTCTCCATTTTGACCTGAACGTTAGGCCAGTGAACGCATGCAACACAGACTGTCCTTCGAAGCGCTCGCGCCTCATCGTGCGCATTTCTAGAATCAGGGGGTGGCGCGGGACCCCAGGCGGCGCCACGGAGGCGGTCATGAAGGCCCTGCTTGCTTTGATTATCATTTACATCGGCACGTTCTTCCTCGTTATTCAAGGATCGTCACAAGATTCCGCGCAAGCAGCACCTCAGAGCACGAGCGCTCCGCAGTCCAGCTCCGCCATCGACCGGGTAAAGGAGGCGGACATTCGCTCGTTGATGGAACTGGTTGGAGCACGCGATATGGTGCAGGACGGGGCCAACAACGCCATCGAACAGTCGCGGGAAAAGCTGCTGGCCACGGTGCCGAGCAACGAAAAAGGCCAGGCTTTTGTGAATGCGTTCTCGGTGAGCTACCAAAGGAAATTTGACGCTGATCAGGTGACCGAGCAGTTGGTGGAGATTTACGACGAGCACTTTACCGACGACGAAATCAAGGGGCTTCTGCAGTTTTATGGTTCGTCCCTGGGCCAGAAAGTCGCCGCGGAGATGCCCAAGATCAGCCGGGGAACCCAGGCGGCAGTCCGCACAGCGAGCGGCAAAGCGGCGCGTGAAGCCTTGGCGGAAGTGAAGCAGCAGAATCCGGAAGTCGGGCAATCGGCGCGGCTCGGCAACGGCCAAGGGCGATTGCAGCAACGGCGAGGGCAAAGGCCGCAATTGCAGGCGGCTCAGCAGGAACAGGATCCCCAGTAAGAACCTCTTTTTTTCATTAGGACTCCAAAAGCGCTTCTTAGGAGATTAGAAGCGCTTTTTGATTTTTATGTCGATGCCGAATGTACCGTTTTGATCACGCAGGCCGACGATGGAAACGTTGCGGTCCACGTTGTACTCCACCTGAATGACCTGCTGCTGCGTCGAACTCACATTCGAAACATAAGTGATGGTGAGATTGCGGGCGATTTGCTGCTCCACGGTAACGCGCGCCGCGGCGTTTTGTTCCGATCCGGTAGAACCAACTTCCGCAAGCCCGGGATCCACGCGAAAACGAGTGATGCCAAACAGCTGCTGGACGGGTCCGCTCAGCTTGCTAGAAAGCGCCTCCGAAAGAATTGCCGAAGCATTGGCCGTACCGCTTGACGAAGTGCCCGCACCCCGGTTTGCCGCTGACTCCGCGGTGGTTTGCCCCAAGGCCAGCAAGGTGATGATATCGTTCGTGGGCAAGGGAGGATCCGAGCGATAGGCCAGCGTAAGCTTGCTGGCAGGGCCATTGAAATTCAAGGTGATCTCATACTGCTCGATGGTGGTCGTTGCTTCGACATTCAGAACGGGATCCAGGCGAAAAGGATTCGCAAAATTCAAGTCGCCCCGCGAGACGCGGTACCGATTACCGGCAAAATTCAAATTGCCCGAAAGAATATGGATGTGACCGAGCAGGATGGGATGCTCCCAGGTTCCGCGCACACGGAGATTGGCGTCGGCCTGCAGTTCCGCGCCAGGCCATTCCATACGGGCATCGGGCGCGGAGAGCGCTTCGACGTCGAACTGCAAGTTGCGCAAATAGGGCGAGGCGGTGGACGGACCGGTAATTCCTTCCTTTGCCGAGACGAGCATGCCCGCGACTTGGAGGCCCTGCGCGAGAGTGACGCGCTCAATCATCACCCGGCCCGAGAGAACAGCGGCGGTTGGCGTGCCGGTCAGCCGCAGAGTTCCGCCCGCCAGCCAACTCATACCTTCAGGATAGCGGATGCGCACGCGATCGGAGCGCACGTTGACGTCATAGCGCAGTGGAGTCTCCGCGTAATTCACGGTGCCGGAAAGGTGGAGCGTCCCTCCGCCGGATTCGGCGCTTACGTTTTCAAAGTACAGGCGCGTGGCATCGAAGACCAAATCGCCCTGCATAGCATTGAGCCCGGTGGGAAAATCCGCCGCCCGAGCGGAGGCGTTTTCGATGTGCACGCGGCCGGTGATACGCGGGCGGTCCAATGTTCCTTCGAAGGAGGCATTGACCTGGGCTAGGCCGCGCGCATCCAGATCCGGCACGTAACCGCCGAGGAGGCGGAGGTCCAGTCCACCGTTCAGATGCAATCCGAGCGTGCGGCGACCGGCGAACTGGACAGACCCGGCAATTTGCAGATTCGTGTCCGTACCGCGAAACGTGACGGGTTCAATCTCGAGAGAATCGCGCGTGGAGCGAAAGTGAACTACCCCGGTGTTTTCCAGGTGGACATTGGCGTAATTCATGGCCATGCGTGAGAAATTTGCGTCTACGGCGATGCTCTCGGAATGCTGAAGCGCGCCGTTCACCGAAATATCCCCATCGGCATTGGCATGCCCGCTGAATTTTTCCAAGTGCAGCGCCGTGAGCAAGAAGGGATCCAAGTCAATGTTTTTGATGGAGATTTTTCCGTTCAAGTTGTAGGGTTCGGAGAGCATGAGCGTGGAACCACCGGATATTTCTCCGGTGGCCATGGCGGAGCTCAATTCCAGATGCGCCGTCGCGCCATCGGACTTCAAATGGCCTTCAAAACTGCCGATCACCGACTGTCCCACCCTAAGATCGACGACGCGAAGGGTTCCGTCGGCCGTGGGCGCTTGAAAGGGGCCGCCGGCCTTCAAGCGGAAACTCAACTGGCCGCCCACCGGCAAACGACGCGATTGCAGCTCTTCAAAATTTTCCAGCGGCAGACCCGCACCCACTAGATCGGCGGAGAAGGTTTTCTCTCCGAAACGATAATCGGCTGAACCGGTAATGATTCCGGCGCCGCGGCTGGCTTCTTTTCCGGGCGGGAAAAATCGCAATTCTGCATTAGCGATGTGCGCTTCGTCCGCGCCGAGGTTGAGCTGCCCGCGCAGGCGGTTGAAGGAAAGTCCATACACTTTGGCGTCGGCCAGATCAAAAAGGCCCGTTACGTTTGGCTCTGCCCGCGTTCCGCGCCCGTGAAATTGGCCCGTCAATAAACCTTTCACACGATAGGATATCCGCGACCATTGCTGGAGATCTTCGATGGGCGCTTTTTCAAAGCTAATATCTGCGGTCCACTCGTTCTTAGGCCGGAAATTCCATTTCGTCAGGGACAGGTTGGCCTCGAGGGAGGCCTCCGTATCGCCGCGGCGGGCCGTTCCATGAAGCAGAACCAGCCGTGTGGGGGAGTAAGTTAAATCACCTTCGAGAAAGTCCACGAATGCGCCATCGTAGCGAGCGTTTTCAACCCGTAGGTGGCCTTGAAACGTGGCGCCGGAATATGGACCAGTAATCTTGCCTTCCCATTTCGCACTTCCGGACATGGGTTTGGTGGCTTCTTGCGACGCCGGCACGCCCTCGCGCAAGCCATTGATGAAATCCTTGAAGGTTTCCAGTGCCTGGGTTTCGAATTTCGCGTTCAAAGCGGAGTTTCGCGGGGCCAGGAGGCCGTCGACAGCGCCGAGGGAAGAAGGCGTTTCGAATTGACCGGAGCTGATAAAAAGGGTGTTCGGGTCATAGCGATAGTGAAGTTGCCACGAACCGCGGACCGGCTGGTGCCGTTCGGCAAGCTGCTCGGGATAATCCCAAACACTTTTTGCCGAGACTTCGAAGTGCCGGAAAGGGCCGGTCCAGGTTTCCACGGAGTCTGCGGTAATGCGCGCATCCCAGTGCAATTCGTCCACGGGGAAATTCCGGTGCTCGATGCAAGGTAAAATGGGTGCCAATTTCATGCCTTCGACGTGCGTCTGCGCCCGGAACTTCAAGCCCTCCCACTGCAGGTTCACGCGGCCGGTTACGGACCCTCCAAACGCGCCCGCAAAAAAATCCGGAATCTGGAGACCCGCATTGTCCACATGGTAGGTGCCGCGGCTCGCCAGCCCTTTGGCGTGAAAAATCTCGTAGGGTAAGGCGATATCTTGGGTGGCATAGGTCCCGCTGCCATTGAACTTGTTGCCGGTGAATTGACCTTGGCCATGAAGATCGACCCGCCCGGTTGGTATCTTGGGATCGCGCAGGGTGTCACGGAAGTCGACGAGTTCCAGCCATCCGCGGTAACGATAAAGCCACTTCGGATTGGCCAAGCCGTTCATCTCCGCCTGCGCATCAATGCGGGAATGGCCTGCATTGAGCATGCCCTGTTCGAGTGCAAAACCATCACGCGAGAGGGTGAATTTTGCAGTCAAGCCCACGGGCAATGGCGCAAAGCGTTTCGAATCGAATTCCACGGTCTGCCACTCGAGATTGCCGAGATAGAGTGGATAGTCCTGCCTTCCGGCCGCATCCAGTGAAAACTGCAGATCGCCCCCATGCACGGTTATTGGTGTCTTCACGTCGTTGAATAGAACCCATCCGTCGGTGAGCACAAGGCGATGCACACGCAGCTGGAAGAGTGTGTCCTTCCATTGCCGCTTTGACAAGCCAGGTCGTGCCGGCATTGGCACATTGCTGGCTCCGTTCTTTCCAACGACAATATGCACATGCGGCTGCTGAACCAGAAGCTCGTTCAGCGAGATCCTTCTGCCCCAAAACGAATCAATGCGCAGCGCGGCCTGAACTTCGCTTGCAGAAAACAGAGGCTCGCCAGCCGACTCAGTTCCGTGGATCATCAAGCCGCGGATGGTCATGCGCATGGCCAGCCAGCGGATGGACATGGCCCGGAATTCCACCCTTCCACCGGAGGCTCCTTCCAAACGGCTGATCAGGAGCCGTTCAAGCACGGGGTTGCCAGCGCCGCTGCCGAAAAAGATCACGAGCCCCATAATCGAGAGAACGGCGAGCACCCAAGGGGTGTGAATGATCCAGCTCCAAATCGCGTGGCGGCTCCGTTGTTTCACTTCGCCACCCCCGCAAGTAGGTTCTCGATGCGCAGGCGCAGCCGGCTTTCTTTCAGCCATTGCTCCGCTTGTTGGTTGATGCCGTTTTGGACCAGGGCCTCTTGAACGGAATCCCGCGCCTCGTCCAGCGAAGGCGGTTCTTGCCCGCGGGCCCTAGCGCGGGGCACGATGGCAGTTTGGTAAAAGTCTTCTACTTCTTTGGGATCGATTTGCACTGCCGGGCGAAAGCGGGAATCCAGATAATCGCTTAAATAGAGTTGTGAAGATACCATGGCCCGCACGTCCAGCTCGCTGAGCCCCGCCTGTTTCCTTCTCGCTTCGTATTCCTGTTGCGAGGCAAATGAGCTCCGGAGACGGCTCAGACTGTGTTCGATTTCCGCATCCGAGGGATGCGGAGCATGCGAGGCGTCGGCCTCCGTTCGAACGATCCATTGATCGATGAGGCGGTCAAGAATTTGCGCGTCAGTTTCTGATTTGCCATTGAGGAACTGCTGGTAGCGGCTGAGGGCGCGAATGTCGCTCAGCAGGATGACGTCGTTCTCCACCCGAGCCACAATGCGATCCACGACTTCTTGTGATGAAAACCGGGCACTCGCACTCGCAATCGCCATGGCCACCGCGAGCAAAAACCCGTGAATCGCTAACACGCGCATCAGAAACTGGGCCCTAAACTGAAGAAGATTTGAAAGCCGGGCAACCGTGTGCTTTTTTGGCCGAGGGAACCAGCCACGCAACTAGGCGCATTGGAAGGACAAGGAATCGGTACGATAAATAAGGGCCGATTGAGCTGATAGCCGAGATCGATGCGAATCGGTCCGACAGGCGTCTTATAACGGAAGCCGAGGCCCGCGGTGTGCGAGAAGTAGTTCAGCTCGTTCGAACAATTCGTCACGCACATCGGCACATTGGTCGAGCTTGGGGGCTGGGACGGATTCTGCAGGGCCAGAGCTGGGCTCGGCAGATTTGTGCGAAACGAGATGCGGCTCAGGCGGCTGTATCCGTTGCCGCCATCGTAGAAAAAGGCCCCGCCGAGAGAGGTCCCCAGAAATGGCAGGCGCATCGGAAAACGAAACTCCTGGTTCAGCACCAGCAGAGCCTGGCCTCCTACGGGAAACCCGCTGACGGAGTCTCGCGGACCGGCCTGATTGAGAGCGAATCCGCGTAAAGACGTGCCGCCTCCGGCAAAGAAGCGCTCTGGCAGCGGAATTACGATGGGCAGCGGCGGCGTTGTCGGTGCGGGAAAACTCAAGGATACGGTTTCGCGATAAGGCCCGAGGATGCCAAAGCGAATCGAACGCGCAAAACTGAACCGCCGCTTGATAGGGTGATAGCTAGAGTTTTGATAAAAGAACCGCAGAAAACTGGCACTCGAACCAATGTACGTGTCGGCCACGCCAAAATCCGCACTGTTAAAACTGCCTTTGGAGGCATCGGCGGGATTGTCCCGCGAATCGCGAAACCAGGTGACCCCGAACTGCGAGACCAGCGTAGGCTGGTTGAACAGCGGAATTTCCTGACTGGGAATCTTAAGGTCGGAAACACGCACCTGGCGGAAGGCGTAGCGAAAAAGCACGGTCGTCAGCGCGGTAACCTGATCGGTCAACTGCACCGAACCCTCGTAACGCTGTTCGGTAAAGGTATTGATGTCGCGCGTCTTTTCCGCGAAAGCGGTGGCCTGAAAACTGAGATGGGAATCGCCAAAGGTGTTGGGTGCGGAGTATCCCAGCAACGCGCGCCCTTGCAGCGTGCTTCCGCGCAGCTTGAAGGAGAGAGTGCCCGCGCGTCCGGTTAAGTTGAGTTTGCTGACTTCCAGGATGCCGCGCGGCGCCGCCTCAACCTGGCCACCTGTCGGATTCGTCGTGCTGGCAAGCCGCTGAACTTCGAATCCTCCGCCGTAGGCCACCGTGTAGCGCTTGGCCTCTTCGACGAGAACGGCGATGTTTTTGTCTACATCAGTTCCCGTGGGATTCTGGGGCGCAATGGTCACGCGATTGAAGATCCCAAGGTTGTAAAGGCGCCGCTGGGACTCGACGACGTCGCCTTCGCGCAAGGGCTCGTGCACTTTGATGCGCACCTCCCTGCGGATCACGCCAGGCCGGGTGTGTTGGTATCCACTGATCAGAACACGGCGCACGCGCGTCTGCGGACCTTCTTGAATATGATAGCCCAGCCTTACTTCCTCGGCTTGCTCAACCGGAAGTTTTGATTCCTTCACTGCCTCTTGCTTTTTTTCCGCCAGGGGCGGCGAACCCTGATGAGCACGGGGAGAAGTTTCCGGTGATGCCGCACTGGTTGGGACGCGTTCTGCGGTCGCCGAAAAGGTGGCCTCGGGAAAGCCTTCGTTGAAATAAAGAGCCAGGATATTGGCGCGGTCGGCGGCTACGCCGAAATCCGAATAGGGCTGACCGGGGGTCGACCCAACGACTCCCATTAGCTCTTCTTCCTTGAAGGCATGTATTCCTTCGATGGCCAGTGAGGCGACTCGGGTTTGCTTTCCTTCCTGGACCGTGAAGCTGATGAACAAGTCTCCTTCTTTGCCCTTGTAATTGTCCTCTACGTGGGGCGTGACTTTGCCGTCCAGAAAGCCGTTGGCCTGATACAGGCTTTGCATGGATTGCGCATCGGCATCCACAAGCCGCCGGCTGAACCGGCCGGGGGAACCAAAGGCTCCCTGGAAAATTTGCAGCCGGCTCTTCAGCAATTCCGTGTCGAAGTACTTGTTCCCGGAAATCTCAATGCCTACCAACTTGTGCTTGTCGCCTCGTTCCACCGTGTAGAGTATCGTTTCTTGTGTCCCATGCCAGGCGCTGGTTTTCACGTCGTGCATTTCGATCTTGTAACTGACGTCGGCATCGAAGTACCCCTCGCGTTCCAGCCGCTCCCGAAGGTTCCGTTTCCCTTCTTCGAGAAGGTCGGGGTCGACGGCGCCTTCCTGATAAATGGGGATCAATCTCTTGAGCTCGCCTTCGGAAAATTTCGTGCCGCTCACGGAGACTTCCATGCGCGGCCCTTGTGTCACTTCCAGGAAAATGGGAATGGCGTTCTTTGCGGCATCGTAATCTCCCCGCTGGACCGTGACACGCGCGCTGAGATGGCCTTTTTTCGCAAGAAATTTCCTGACGCGCGCCGTGCCACGTTGCAAACGCGCCGAGGTGACGGCCTGGCCCGTCTTTATCTTGAACCGAGAGAGAATGCTGGCATCCTTGTACGCCGTATCATTCTTCAGTTGGATGCTTGTAACACGCGCCCGAGGACTCGACTTCACGTGAACAACAATATCCATCTGGTGCGTCTCGGGGTGGGCGACCGCTTCGGCAGATGCCTTCGCCCGGTACAAACCCTCCTCGCGAAGCGTTTCGCGCAAACGCTCCAGCGCCTCGTCCACAATCTGTTTTCGGTAAGTTTGCCCCAGGCCAATTTGCATGGCGGCCGCCGCAGAGGCTTCGCTGGGCGGCGGCTCCAATCCTTCGAGGCGCACCACATTGACAAACAGGTTTTCCCGCGCCACGAAGTCTAGCCTCGCGCCATCGGTCACCGGCGCAACAACGGCCTGCAAATCTGCATAATCTCCGGTTCGATAGAGCGCCCGCAGGCTTTCCGCGACTTTTTGCCGATCCAGAGGCTTTCCGATCTCCACGGTGATGCCCGACGGTGATTCCGCAAGGACCGTTCCGTCTTCTCGCACGATGCGAACGGCGACGAGCAGCGGCTCGGCCGCTACTTTTTCGGAAGCGGTCGCCTGCGGTGCTGGTTCCTGTGGATGGATGGGCGCCGCTCCCATCAGGAGCGCGAGCGTGATAATCCCTGGCATCCTCTTGGCCCAGCGCAAATCGCATCCTTCCTTTCGCTCAGACGAAGCGTAGCATAGGGGCGTTGCCTCCCCGCTGCCCTTTGGCGCTATGATGTTACTTGGCAGGCCTGTCTGTTTGGCCAGTCGGGACCGCACCATCCGTGAACGATTCTCACCAGGAAAAATACTCGCGCCAGATGCTGTTTGCCGGGATTGGCCCCGGGGGCCAGCGCCGCCTGCTCGCCTCACGCGCGACCATCGTTGGTTGCGGAGCCATCGGGGCGGCCGCCGCGAACCTTTTAGTTCGCGCAGGAGTAGGTTCCGTCAAAATCATTGACCGCGACTTCGTAGAGCCCTCCAATCTCCACCGCCAGACGCTGTTCGACGAGTCCGACGCCTCCAAGGCACTGCCGAAGGCCATTGCCGCCGAGCACAAACTGCGGGCAATCAATTCCAGTGTCGAGGTGAAGGGCGTTATAGCCGATCTTAGTCCGCAAAATGCCGAGGAGCTTCTTTCTGGCTGCGACCTCATCCTCGACGGTACCGATAATTTTGAGACGCGCTTCCTGATCAATGATTTTGCCGTGAAGTCCGGTCAGCCGTGGATTTACGCCGCTGGGGTTGCCAGCTACGGCGTGACCATGACCATCCGGCCGGGACTCACGCCCTGCCTCGCCTGCCTTCTCGAATCCGGAACCCCCTTGCACTCCCTGGAAGAAACCTGCGACACCATCGGGGTGCTCGGGCCGATTGTGAATCTTATTGCTTCCTGGCAAGTCGCCGAAGGTTTGAAGATTTTGGCGGGCCACCCCGAGGCTCTTCATGGCCGGCTGCTCTCCGCCGATGTCTGGACTGGCCACATGCAGTCCATAGGCTTGGCCCGCAATCTCGCATGCCGGGCCTGCGCCAGGCACGAGTACCCCTATCTCGTAGGAGAGGCCCAGCCGCACATCACCCTCTGCGGCCGCGATTCGGTACAGATCCACGAGCGCAGCCGGGCCCTCAACCTTGCGGCGCTCGCCCTTCGCTTGCAGCCGGTGGTCGAGGATGTCCGCCAGAATGATTTCCTTATCCGCTTCCGCGTCGCGCCATATGAAATGACCGTTTTCGCGGATGGGCGCGCGATTCTTAAGGGCAGCAAAGACCCGGCGGTGGCGCGCTCGCTCTACGCGCGCTACTTAGGCGCTTAAAACCTTTTTTCTCCAGCGGGGCGTGAACTTAGCGAGGATGATTGGAGCGACCGAACGAGCTTCGCATGCTCGCGCGATCCAGGTTTTCACGCAGGTTCATGAGCGTCAGAAAAGTGCTTAGAATCCGCGCCTTCAAATCATCGGTCAAGTGCAGTCCGCTCGTCGCCACCCGTGCCAGTCGCTCGCCGTGCTCGGTAATAAAGCGCATGATTTCCCGTTGGCGCTCCGGAGGCGTATTGCCCAGCGCCGTTTCGCGGCGCATTTCGCCGCAGCTGGTTTCCAGAGCCAGCGTGAAGTGCAGGACGCACAACTTCTGCTCGCCGAGTGCCGGAGGCGAGTCGTTCTTGCATCCTGTGATTTGGCAAGTGGTTCCCATGGGGCCCGAGGCGCACGACGATAATTAACATTCCCCGCCCCGAAAATCCAGTGGCCATCGGGGCAGATGCGCCGAATCTTACATCGGCAGGTGAACTGGCAGGGCCACAAGAAATTTGCCAGGGTAGATTTGTCCTGGCATTTAAGACCATAAGACTTAAACAATTGTAGTTTGTACTGGACTTTTCTGTTCCCCTCCTATATGCTCACGGCGAAATGCATCCTGAGAAAGTCGATTCGGCTTGGCGTCCCGAACTGAGCGAGATGGTCGTGCGGCTGGAACTGCACCTGGTGAAGACCCAAGAAGGATACAAACAGGCTTCGGTTTTGCCGGAAGAGCCCACTCCTTTGCCTTCGCTGGCCCGGGCGCTGGCTGAGTTTCTGCTGGACTTCCGTCCCGCGGAGAATCTTCTCGTGCTGAAAACTCCGCCCAGCGGCGCGCAACCTCTGGCCGCCGCCGTCGATGCCGCTAAATTCACGGAAATCGCCGGAACCATTGCCGGGGACGACACCATCCTGATCATTACGCCCAATAAGAAGACTCGCGAGTCCCTCCAAAGGAAGCTGGAAGCCCTGGTCAAATGAGGGACCCTCGACAAATCGCGGTTGTAGGCGTCGCAGGCTACAGCGGCCTGGAACTGGCGCGCATCTTGCTGCGCCACCCCGCGCTGCAGACCCCGGTTTTTTATGTTCGGGATGCAAACGGCACGAAATGCCTGTCCGAACGCTTTCCCCAGTTCCGCGGTTGGGGCGAAGCGCCTCTGCGGCTCCTCTCGGTCGAAGCCATCACTTCGAGCGGCGCGGGCATAGCGTTCCTTGCCACCCCGCATGAAGCCTCTGCTGAGTTGGCGCCGCCCTTGCTGCAGGCGGGGTTGCGCGTCGTCGATTTGAGCGGCGCGTTTCGCTTCCGTGGAGCGGAGACGTTCACTTCCTGGTATAAGCTGCCTGCTCCCCATGCGGAGTGGCTGAGCGAAGCCGCTTATGGCATCCCTGAGCTCTATTGCGAGGAAATCGCGGCGGCGCGGCTGGTTGCTAATCCCGGCTGCTATGCCACGAGCGTCATTTTGGCGCTGCGGCCGCTCACGGACGCCGGCTGGATCGCGCCGAACACCTCGGTCGTTTGCGACTGCAAATCGGGGGCCAGCGGAGCCGGCAAAGATCCCCGGCGCGATTTGCACTTTGTGGAAGTAGACCAGAATTTTAAGGCTTACGGCGTTTTCACGCATCGCCACACGCCGGAAATCCTTGAACATACCGGCTTGAGCGAGTCGCAGGTGGTCTTCTCGACACACTTGTTGCCGCTCGCGCGCGGAATTCTTTCCACCATTTACGTCACGCTCAAGCAGCCACGAACTGTTGCCGAAGTCGAAGAACTCTTTCGGCGGTTCTACGCCGGACGGCCCATGGTACGCATTTGGCCTGCCGGCACGCTGCCCGAGTTGCAGCACGTCGCGCATACGAATTTTTGCGATATCGGCTTTGCTCTGGATTCTTCTGGCCGCCGCTTGGTTCTGGTCTCCTGTCTCGACAATCTCGGGAAGGGCGCAGCCGGCCAGGCGGTCCAGAATTTGAACCATATGCTAGGCATCGAGGAGCAGACTTCACTTCAATGAGAACGGTAATCAAATTCGCGGGAGCGTTGCTGGAAGATGATGCCACGGTGCGCAACCTGGCTCGTCAGGTTGCAGCACTGGCTCGAGAAGGCCACGAAATTCTCGTGGTGCACGGCGGCGGGAAACTTTTCACCGCCACTCTCAAGCGCATGGCTATCGAAAGCAAATTCATTGGCGGCCTGCGCGTGACGGATCGCGAAACGCGCGATGCAGCGATCATGGTATTCGCCGGCTTGCTGAACAAAAAACTTGCGGCTGCGATTTCCGCGGAAGGCCAGCCCACCGTCGGAATTTCCGCCGCGGACTCTCGTTGTTTTCTCGCTGAACCCATGGTGCACAACGAAGTGGAAGGGGGGCTCGGCTACGTCGGCTATCTCACCGCCTTGAATCTGCCCTTTATCGAGTCGCTTTGGCGTGAAGGGCTCCTGCCCGTAGCCCCTTGCCTGGGAATCGGCTTGGACAACGAAATCTACAACATCAATGCCGATCATATGGCTGCAGCGTGCGCGGAGTTCCTCAACGCCGACCAATTGATCTATCTCACGGACGTCGCGGGCGTCCTTGACGGCGAGAAAGTTCTCTCCGTGGTTGCCTGCCAGGAGATCGACCGCCTGGTGCTGTCGCGCGTCGTTTCCGGAGGCATGGTTTTGAAGTTGGAAGCCGCCAAGCGCGCCATCGAAGGCGGAGTGCGCCAGGTTCGGATTGTGGGGGGCACGGCCCCGAAGGCCTTGTTGCTTGCCGCGCATCCCAAAGAACTTGCTTCGGTTCCCGGTACTCGCGTGCTGCGGCATCTCCATTCCGCCACGCAAACGGCTTTCACGGCTGCATGATGCGCAACTCATCCAAGAAAAGACCGAAAGCACAACCGCCGCGGAAAGCCAAGAAATTGTCGGCACCCCTTTCCAAGCCGGACGTGCGCCTGTTGGACGCCGAGAAGTTTCTGCTGCCCACCTACAAGCGCCAGCCTGTAATCATGTCTCACGGACGTGGCGCTTATGTTTTTGACTCCACCGGCAAAAAGTATCTCGATTTTCTTGGGGGCATCGCCGTCAATGCCCTCGGCCACGCCCATCCACGCATCGTCAAAGTGATTCGCCGCGAGGCCGCGCGCGCGATTCATCTCTCGAACTTCTACCACAACGAGTTTCAAGGCCCGCTGGCGCGCAAGCTCACCGAGTGGTCCGGTCTAGATCGCGTGTTCTTCGCCAATAGCGGCACCGAAGCGATTGATGGAGCAATGAAGCTGGCGCGGCTTCTCGGCCGCAAGCCCGAAGAAGAACCGGCCGGAGCACCCGCAAAAAAGCATCGCTTCCTCGCGCTGGAAAATTCGTTTCATGGGCGCACTTTCGGCGCCATCAGCGTTACCGCTACAGAAAAATACCGCTTGCCCTTCGCGCCTGTCGTTCCGGGAGTCGAGTTTGTTCGCTTCAACGATGTTGCCGACCTTGAATCGAAGTTTGGCGACACCGTGTGCGCCATCCTGATCGAAACGGTTCAGGGCGAGGGCGGCATCTATCCCGTTAGCGAAGCCTTCTGGAACCGTGCCAGGGCTCTAGCTACCCAACACGGCGCGCAGCTAATTGCCGACGAGATTCAGTGCGGCCTCGGCCGCACTGGCCGCTACTTTGCCTATCAAAAATTCCCTTCAAAGCCGGACATTGCTTTGATCGCCAAACCGCTGGCCGCCGGTTTGCCTCTTGGCGCTATTCTCACGACCGAAACCGTTGCCGCTCGCGTGTCCCCCGGCATGCACGGCACAACTTTTGGCGGCGGGCCGCTTGCTTGCGCCGTGGCCCTCGAATTTCTGAGCATCGTTGAAGAGGAACAGCTTCTTGAGAATATCCGCACGCGCAGCGCGGAACTGCGCGAAGGTCTCGCAGAGCTCGCTTCGCGATTCGACTTTATCCGCGAAATCCGTGGCGAAGGGCTGATGATCGGCATCGAGCTTTCCGTGGAAGGCGCGCCGTTTGTCGCTGAAGCCATGGAGCTCGGCTTGCTCATCAACTGCACGCACGACTTTACTCTTCGCTTCCTGCCGCCGTTTATTATCACGCGGGCCCAGGTGCGCGAATTCCTAAAACTCTTCGAAATCGTTCTTGCCAAAACTCCAAAGCAGGCTTCTGCTTTGGATGCTGGTAAGTCTGCCATTCCGCAGGGCGCGGCGCATGTCGCCGCAAGAGGATAAACCGAATGACTGCAACCCCACTCGTTGCTCCTATTTCCCTATCAACCGATCTCCTCACCGGAGCGGAATGGAGCCCCGCGCACACGCGCGAACTTCTTCACCTCTCGGCAGACATCAAGGCGCGGCCCGTTCGTTATGCCTCCACGCTGCACGGCAAGTTCATTGCCTTGATTTTCGAGAAGCCCTCGCTGCGCACGCGCGTCACGTTCGACGTCGGCATCCAGAGCATGGGCGGTGCCGTAGTCTTCCTCGACCACACGCAGGCTTCTGCCTCGCTCGGCAAGCGCGAGTCCATCGCCGACGTGGCGCGCAACCTCGACCGCTGGGTCCACGGCATCGTGGCCCGCGTCTATTCGCAAAAAGTGCTGGAAGAAATGGCCGCAAATGCCAGCATTCCCGTGATCAACGCGCTTTCCGACAAGTTTCATCCGTGCCAGGCACTGGCGGATTTCTTCACCCTCGAAGAACGCTTTGGCGCTTTGCGCGGCTTCAAGCTGACGTATGTAGGCGACGGCAACAATGTTTGCCACTCCTTGATGTATCTTGCCGCGCGCCTAGGCGTTCATTTCCGCGTGGCCACGCCGCCGAATTACGCGCCTGACCCTCAGGTAGTATCCGACAGCAAGCGCGTGGCGCGTGAGACGAAGGCGAAAATCGAGATCATGCACGACGCGCGTGAAGCCGTCGCCGGTGCCATGGCCGTCTACACCGACGCTTGGACTAGCATGGGCTTTGAAGCCGAAGAGGAAGTTCGCGCCAAGATTTTTCAGCCTTACCAGGTCAACAGCGAACTGCTGTCGCTCGCTTCTCCGGACGCTGTGTTCATGCACTGCCTTCCGGCGCATCGCGGCCTCGAGGTTGCTCCGGAAGTGCTGGACGGCTCGCAATCCGTCGTCCTCGACCAATCCGAAAACCGCATGTATGTGCAGAAAGCCATTCTGCACACTTTGTTCTGACATGGAAATGCGCTCGGACGTTTCGGATCGAACTATCTTTGATTTTCTTTGTGGGAGCGCAGCAATGCTGCGCCCTATCTTGGCAACCACCATCGCAAGTGAGGAATCGTGAACCAGCAACAAAACAGAACGAAAAAAGTCGTGCTCGCGTATTCCGGAGGCCTGGACACCTCCATCATCATTCCCTGGCTCAAGGAAAATTACGGCTGCGAAGTCATCGCTGTGATTGGTGACGTCGGCCAGCGGGAGGATCTCGAGGCTGCGCGCAAGAAGGCGCTTGCTACCGGGGCGTCCTCTGCTTTCGTCGAAGATCTTCGCGAAGAATTTGTTCGCGATTACATCTGGCCGACGTTGCGCGCCGGGGCCATTTATGAACACACCTACCTGCTCGGCACTTCCATGGCCCGGCCGGTGATCGCCAAGCGCCAGGCGGAAATCGCCCTCAAGCTGGGTGCCGACGGCCTTTCCCACGGCTGCACCGGCAAAGGCAACGACCAGGTGCGGTTCGAGTTGGCGTACAAAGCCATCGCGCCCAACGTGCAGATCATCGCCCCTTGGCGAGAGTGGGACATCCATTCGCGCGAGGACGCTATCGCTTACGCCCAAAAGCACAACGTTCCCGTCGAGCAGAGCAAGAGAAATATTTACAGCCGCGACCGCAACATCTGGCATCTCAGCCACGAAGGCGGCGAGCTAGAAGATCCCGCCAACGCGCCGGAAGAGGCCATGTGGCAGTGGGTGGTTTCTCCGGAAAAGGCTCCGGACAAGCCTGAGGAGGTAGAGATCGCATTTGAGTCCGGCACTCCCGTCTCCGTCAACGGTACAAAACTCGGCCCCGTCGATCTTTTGAACAAGCTCAATGAAATTGCGGCAAAGCATGGCATCGGCCGCACCGACCTCGTCGAGAATCGCCTCGTCGGCATGAAATCGCGCGGTGCCTACGAAACTCCGGGCGGAACGCTGCTGGTGAAAGCGCACCAGGAGCTTGAACGCCTCACCGTGGACCGCGAGACCGCGCACTTCCAGCAGGCGCTCTCGAATCGCTACGCCGAGCTGGTTTACTACGGCTTGTGGTTCTCGCCGTTGCGCGAGGCGCTCGACGGCTTCTTCGATGTTGCCCAGCAGCGCGTCACCGGGGCCGTGGGCTTTATCGCGCGTACCTAGCGAGTTTTACCATTGGCCGCTTCAACCCCAAGGACGCCGAGGGCTTCATCAATCTGTTTGCCTTGCCTGTTACCGTTCGTCCCAAGGCCAAGGCCGGCACTCAGTCGTAAATTTGTCATTTCGAGCGAAGCGAGAAATCTCTCTTCGATGAGCCGATAAGCAGACAGATGACCGAACGCAAAGACGACCGATTATGGGGAGGGCGCTTCGAGCGTGAGCCCAACGCTCAGTTCGACGCGTTCCAGCGCTCCTTTGCGGTCGACCGTCGGCTCCTGCCCTACGAAATTGCCGTGGACCGCGCCTGGGCCAAAGCGCTCGAACCTATCGGCATTTTCACCGCGGCGGAAGTGAGGCAAACGCTCGGTGCGCTCGACAGAATTCTCGAGCGTGCGAAAACCGATGCCGCGTGGTTCGAGAAAACCGGAACTGGCGCCGAAGACGTCCACCACTTCGTCGAAAAAGCTCTTGTCGAGGAACTTGGCCCATTCGGCTGGAAACTCCACACCGGCCGCAGCCGCAACGAACTCGTGGCCACCGATTTTCGCCTCTTGGTCATCGATGCTGCCGCTGAAATTCAACGCCAGCTCGACGAGCTCCTCAATGCGCTTCTGACGCAAGCTAAAGAACACCTCAGCGTGCCGATGGCGGGCATGACGCACATGCAGCACGCGCAGCCGATTTTGCTCTCGCACTTCTTGCTGGCCCACGCCGAAGCCTTCACGCGCGACATCCCGCGGCTGCAGCATGCAGCCGCCAGTGCAGACGCCTGCCCGATGGGTTCCGGCGCGCTCGCGGGAAATTCTTTTGGCGTCGACCGCAATGCCATTGCCCGCGAACTCGGCTTTTCTCGAATTACTGCCAACAGCCTGGATGCTGTCGGCGACCGCGACTTCGCGCTCGATTATCTCTTCGCGCTCACTGGAATTACGACGCATCTTTCGCGCCTCGCTGAAGATTTCATAATCTTCGCTTCGCAGGAATTCTCTTACGTCATTCTTCCTGACGAATATTCCACCGGCAGCAGCTTAATGCCGCAAAAGAAAAATCCCGACGCCTGGGAACTGATTCGTGGCAAAAGTGGCCGAATCAGCGGCGCATTGCTCGCCTTACTCACAACCCTCAAGGGCCTGCCGACCAGTTACCAGCGCGATTTGCAAGAAGACAAAGAAGCGCTCTTCGCTGCTCACGACCAAGTTGCCGATATGGTCGCGGTCGCGACTGGCGCTCTGGCGTCCACGAAGTTCAACGCAGAGCGCTTGCGTGCAGCCGCTTCCAATCCTGCGCTGCTCGCTACGGAAGCAGCAGACTATCTCGTGCGCAAAGGCATTCCCTTCCGCCAGGCGCACGACATCGTCGGGAAAGTCTTACGCCAAGCCGAAAAACAAGGCGTTTCGTTGATGGCTTGGCCGCTGGACAAACTCAAAGACATTTCCCCCGCGTTTGAAGCGGACTTGGTAAAGAGTCTCAGATTGGATGCAGCCCTTTCCGCAAAAAAAGTTCCGGGGGGCACCGCACCCGAAAGCGTGCGCGCCGCCATCGCCGATCTGGAAGCACGTCTCAACAAAAAAGCCATCAAAACAGGAGCCAAACTATGAGTCTACAATCCGCGCTTCACTTAGGAACCTTCCCACTCGTTTCAGAGGATCGGAGGTCCCTTCCGCGAGCGGCACGCTAGCCATCCGGACACCCCGCGAATGAACCATGCTCTCTCCGAAGCCGCGCTTCCCCGCGGATTCCGCTTCGCTGCGACCGCCTGCGGCTTGAAAAAAACCGGCGCGCTCGATCTGGCGATTTTTTCAAGCGATCTCCCCGCCTCCGCGGCTGCCGTGTTTACGCAAAACCTAGTGGTGGCTGCGCCGGTAACGCTGTCAAAAAAAAATTTACAACTTTCGGGTGGACGCATGCGCGCCGTGGTGGTGAACGCCGGAAACGCCAATTGCGCGACGGGTGCGCAAGGTGACGCGGCTGCGCTGCGCACGGTGGAAGAAACCGCGCGGCGACTGCGTGTGCAGCCACACGAAGTTTTTGTATGCTCCACGGGCGTGATCGGCGTACAGCTGCCGGTGGAGAAAATTCTTCGCGCGCTGCCCTCGCTCACACGCAATCGGCGCCCCTCGGCGCGCTCGTTCGCGGAGCTGTCTCTGGCAATATGCACCACGGACACGCGCCCAAAAACCGCAGCGGCCTCTTTCAAAATGGCCGGCAAGAGGATCCATCTAGTGGGCTGCGCCAAGGGCGCGGGGATGATTCATCCGAACATGGCGACCATGCTGGCTTTTGTGGCCACCGATGCGGCCATTTCGCCGGCGCTGCTGCAAAAGACGCTCAAGGAAGTAACGCAAAGGACCTTTAATGCCATCAGCGTGGACGGCGACACTTCGACGAACGACACGCTGCTTGTTTTGGCGAACGGCGAGGCCGGCGCGCCGTTAATCAAGAAGGGCAGCAAGGCACATCTCGCGTTCACCGCGGCGCTCCAAGAGGTTTGCCAGCCGCTCGCACTGCAAATCGTCGCCGATGGCGAAGGCGCGCAGCGGGTAATCGAAATCGAAGTGCGCCATGCGAAGAGCGAGGCTGCCGCGCGCCGCATTGCCGAAACGATTGCCACTTCGCCGCTGGTGAAAACGGCCTTCGCGGGTGGCGACCCCAATTGGGGCCGCATCTTCGCTGCCGCCGGCCGTTCGGGCGTGAAGTTCGATCCCGCGCTGGTGGACATCAAGATGGCGGGCATTCCCGTTCTCCGCAAAGGCCAGCCGCGGGAATTCAACGAGCGCACCGCCAGCAACAAACTCCTTGCCGACCACGTTCCGCTGGTCGTCGACCTGCATGCTGGCGACGCCCGCGCGCGCTACTGGACCTGCGACTTCACCTCGGAATACGTGCGCATTAATGCGAGTTATCGCACCTAATCGGTCCTACTGGACGTAAGAAACTGGCGCAGTGGGCGCAGTTCTTTTTGACTTTCGGCTTAGAGCGCTTGCGTATACAGAGAGGGTTCGATCGGCGACAATGTCCCAATTGAGACAAAGCTCGGCTCTTTTTCGCAGCTTTGCTCCGAGCTCGCATCTCCGCGAATGGTTGTTCAAAAGTTCCAGGACACACTCCGCAAGCTGCTGGGGGTTTTCTTCTTCCATCCAAACTCCATACTCTCCCAGGTGATCCGGGATTCCTGCCTTTCGCGTGCAAACCACGGGTAGCCGGTTGCCCGCAGCAACGGATGCGGGAAGCCCCGCAAAGCCTTCCGTGTAAGGCAAAATGAGCAAAAGACTGGTCTGGTAAAGCGGAATGATGTCCTCCATCGACAACTGATTGAGCCAAAGAACCTTGTCAGCCACGCCGAACCGTTGCGCCAATTGCAGGGCTGCTTCGGGAACTCTGTCTCCATAGTGCCCATGGATTTTTAGCGTGGGGAGGTCTGCGCCCAGGCGCTGTTTGAGGATGGACATGGCCTCAAAAAGAGTCTGAATGCCCTTGCCCGACATGAGCTTATGTCCGCCGTAAAAAACGAGCCCATCCCGGGGATTCTCGTCCGTGAACTCCGGAAGATCGACCCCTTGCAACACGACATGAATTCTCTCCGGCTGGACTCCGAGTCGGATCAACTTCTGCCTTATATCGTTACAGTGAACAATGACTGCGTCCGCCTTGTTATAAATCCCGTTTTTCTCGGGGATCTGGAGTTGATAGTAATCCAATTCATGAATCGTTATGACCCGCACGGCGCTCGAAGGTTGGCTCAGCCAATGGAAAACGACGCTCGAACCGTAGGCATTTAGGATTTGTTGAAAGTGAACGAGCTCGGCGTTCTTCGATAAATTTCGATATCGCCGCGCGCGAAAGAGGTAACTCCAGTGCCTTACACGGATTCTCGCCCAACGCTTCCAAGCCGTTTTCGATTCATACGGACGGACATGCGGCAGTTCAAAGTAATAGCAGTCGTGAATCTGGAATCTCTTGCCCACTTCGATGGGATCGCCACAGCCGCAATTCGAGGCTACCCACTGGATGGCCTGCCCGGTCTTCTTTTCTATGGCTCTCCTTAGTGAATCGGCATACCAGCCGTAAGAGGTTTGGAAGGGGCAACAGATGAAAGTGACTCGCATGCTCAGGAAACCTCTTATCTCCGATTCCTGACACCGAATCGATGGAGAACCGAACTGTATTTTTGCTTAAGCGCGGGCAACAGTTTCGTCCTGACTTGGCATAGGAAGAACGGGTAGAAATCCCGATTGAAGACCATGCCAGTGAAGTGCTGGCGCGTCGCGGACGTCCACGACAGCTTGAAGCGGTCCCGGACGCCGCCAAAATCGAGTTCCCGAATTCGTTTCCCGGCACACTCTTCAAGGATCGCATTGATGAGCAAATGGCCAGGCCCCCCGCGGTGGAACGACTCGTCATAGGCAATCTTGACGGGATAGTAGCAATCCTCGGTCACCAAGCTGAAAGCCGCAGCTACCGTGCGACCGCCGGCCTGCAGGGTGTGGAGGCAGAACTGACCCAGCCTGGCCGCAATACGCGCGGCTTCCTCATAGAAGGCGAGTGTTTCTTTGCAGCACTGGATGGCAGAGCCCTCTTTTCCTTTCCATCCAGATGCTTCCAATTCAAAAAACCCGCGAAGCAATTCGGGGGCGGCCTGGACCTTACGAACCAGCCTCAGCGGGCCTCCTGTTTCCGCTTGCAACACCCGGGCGAATCTCCGAAGTTCATGACGAAAATGCCGCGACGTTTCTCCTAACCAGTCCGCTCGTCCGAACCCGTCGACCTTTATGCGCAAATACGGGCTTTCGCAACCGGGCAGAGCTCTTGTCCGAAACCCATCCCGGGCAGCGTGGAACAACAACCGATGGCAGGGGCCATCGGCGGGAAACATGGGGAGTTCAAGCAGGTGCCACTGCGGAATTCGTTTTATAAGGTTCCAGATTGCTTTAACGCCGGCGTCTCCCGCCGGACCGGGGACGCGGAGGATATCGAATCGCACGGAATGCGTGTTGGCGGCGCCTACAAGCTTGAGGACCGGCATTCCGGCAAACAGGCCCCGCTTCCGTAGCAAGGGCAGCACGGCGGTGAGACGGTCGCCGATGCGCGCCGTCAACAGCACTACTTCGCTTGCCCCCTCAAACGCATAAATGTACGTGCAAATCCATTCCGGTCTGAAGAAAGGTTCGCAACTCGTTTCTTCGCACAACTGACGCCATTGATCTTCGATCGAATGGACGATCTCTATGCCGCCAACCAGAACTTCCGAGGTGGTCAGATCAACAATTTCCTGGACCGAGGTTAAGACAAGGCCGTTGTGTACCACAAGGTTCCCCACCGGGATCAGCGCAGAACTAGGAATAAGGACCACCCCCAAAATTCCTGAAGGGCTTCGTCGATCACAGACTCTGGGTCTGCATCGGCTTCCGTACACTCGCATGACTCGGGTGCCGGTTCGAATGCGGGCGATACTGTCAATTCCTCTAAGGTTAATACCTGATGTGATTATGGCGGGAGCGATGGCGCAGAGGTCATTTCCAAAAAGTCTTACCGAGCACGGTATTCCCCGAAAGGCGAAAAGACGCTAGGACTCCCACTTCCAGTTCGCAAATTGTTCGCGGAGGGCGATTTTCTTGAATTTGCCGACGGATGTACGGGGGATGGAGTCCAGGAACACGAAGGCGTCGGGCAGCTGCCACTTGGCAAACGATGCAGCGAGGAAGGCCCGCAACTCTTCGGCGGTGGCGCTAGCCCCATCCTTCAGGACGACGGCGGCGAGCGGGCGTTCCTGCCATTTCGGATGGGGAATGCCGACGACACACGCTTCTTTCACGGCGGGGTGCCCCATCAGAGCGTTTTCCAAATCGACGGAGCTGATCCACTCGCCGCCGGACTTCACCAAATCCTTCGCGCGGTCGACGATTTTGACGTAGCCGTCTTCGTCCATGGTGGCGACATCGCCGGTGCGGAACCAGCCGTCGTCCGTCCAACGATGGGCTTGGTCGGGGGATTGGTAGTAGCTGGCGGCGATCCATGGGCCGCGAATTTCGATTTCGCCCGAGGTGACCCCGTCCCAGGGTGCCTCCCCTTCTGGCCGCATCAGGCGAATTTCCACAAAAGGAGCTGGCCATCCCTGCTTGGACCGGACTTCATATTTTTTGTCCTCCGCCCAGTCTGCCATGCGCGTGCGGAGGCCGCCGGTAGTGCCGATGGGAGTGGTCTCGGTCATGCCCCAGAGATGCTTGATGCGCAGGCCGAAGCGGTCCAGCCGCCGAATGAGTTCTACCGGAGGAGCGGTACCGCCAACCAGAACACGTATGGGTGCGTGAAACTTCCAACGCGTGGGATTTTTTTCAAGGGCATCGAGAACGGCGATCCAAACCGTCGGAACGCCGCAGGCGACTGTCACTTTCTCGTTGACCATCAGCTCCAGGATGCTTTCGGGATCGACATGGGGACCCGGGAGCACGAGACGCGCGCCGAGCATGGTGGCGGCATACGGAATGCCCCAGGCATTGGCGTGGAACATGGGAGCAACCGGCAGGACGGTATCGGCCTCGCTCATGCCAAACGCTTCGACCAAGCCACAGCAGAAGGAATGCAACACAAGAGCGCGGTGCGAGTAGATGACGCCCTTGGAAAAACCCGTCGTACCCGAGGTGAAACACATCGCGGCTCCGTCGTTTTCGTCAATCGCCGGGTAGTGGAAGTCGGCGCCGGGAGCAGCCAGCAGCTCTTCATAATTCAAAAAGCCTTCGGGCACGGTATGGAAGCCATAGGGCACGACGATCACACGTTCGAAAGGGATATCCTCGCGGAACTTTTCATAGATGGGATAGAGCACGTCATCTATGAGGAGAAAGCGGTCACCCGCATGTTTGGCGATGCTCGCAATTTCATGCGGATGGAGGCGAAGGTTCAGCGTGTGCAAGATGCCGCCGGCGCATGGAACTCCGAAGAAGGCTTCCAGGTGGCCGGAATGATTCCACATCATGGAAGCGACGCGGTCCCCTGGTTTTAAGCCGAGTTTTGTGAGGGCGGCGGCAAGACGTCGTGCGCGGCGATAGAATTCGCCGTAACTGGTGCGAACAATGGACTTATCTGGTTTTCGGGAAACGATTTCGACCCGCGGGAAGATTTTCCCGGAACGCTCCAAGATCGTGCGGAGCGTCAAGGGAAAATCCATCATCGTGCCGCGCATGGACCCTCTCCGAGCGGGGACAAGCGGGCCGCATGCTAGCACGAATTCTTGGTCAGGGGGAATCGCGCGGGGCAGGGGTAAACTAGGAACTAGGGGCAATCCGGGCATTTTATTTAGTTGCAAATCCGGTCAATTTCCGAGACGATGCACCAGACCGCTGAAGTTCCGGTCTCGCTCCCCTCGGCGGCAGCGCAGATTCGCCTCCCCGGTGAACGAAGCTGTGGCTCCGGCGCGCTCCGCGACTCGCAAGTCAGGTTCCGGGCAGAAGGAGTAATAGGTGAAGAAGCTCTATATCGGCAATCTTCCGTTTTCGGCAACGGAGGATCAGCTTCAGGAGTGGTTTTCCCAAGTGGGAGTATCCCCTTCAGGCGTCAATCTCATTCGCGATCGTTTTACGGGTCAATCGCGCGGCTTCGCCTTTGTCGAGATCAACAGCGACGAAGAGGCGGACCGTGCGATCAATTCCTTGAACGGGCAGAATTTCGGCGGGAGAAACCTGGTGGTCAACGAAGCCCGTCCTCAGACCGAGCGCAGCGGCGGAGGACGTGGTGGTTACGGCGGCGGGCGCGGTGGTGGTGGTGGTGGACGTAGCGGCCACGGTGGCGGCCGTGGCGGAGACCGCGGCGATCGCGGCAATCGCTGGTAGGCAGATAGTTCGAGTCTGAGAAAATTGGGACTCCGCGCAGCAAGGCCCAGCACTCCCCTTCTGAAAAACCCTGAGCGGCACGTCTGCGCGAAATCAGGTTCCCACTCCGCGTATTTGTACGTACTGCTGCGCGTAATTCCGGGTCCGGCTGCGTAAGATTCATTCATCCCAAGACCACCGTGCGCGACCTGTCTCACCCGTAGTCGCACCGAGGATCTTCTCCAGATAGCGCGCGAGACAAATATCCCCGTAACGGGTTTGATTCAACAGGTGAGGAAAATGCTTCACCGAGAAGTTGCTGATGTATATGAATAGCTGGGACATTGGAGCAGCAGCCCAGGGGAAGACGCGGAGGAAAACCTCGGTGAACCTTCCGGGCGCACGCTGCATCCAATGGCTTGGGTAAAGAGTGGTACTACACAGCATGACCACTTGGAGCAAACGCGATTGGAAGCAATTTTACGAGATGGCGCGCCGCCCGTGGCGAAGTCACCGTCCTCCCCGACCGGTGTATCCGACGGGGTTGAACCGCGTGTTACCGGCCCAGGGATTCAGTCTCTCCGAGCTTGATGATGCTGGCGTGAACCTCGAACTTGCGGAGCGGCTGGGGCTGCCCGTGGACGCGGGACGCATTGGCACCTACGGCCCCAACGTTACCGTTCTGCGCGATTTCGTGCGCTCCTCGCGGCAGCCTTTGTAAGATTTCTTTCTTTGGCATCCGACGATCTCTTGGTGTCTTCCGTTTTTCATTCGAACGCTGCAGGCTTCCAGGGCTAGAATAGCCAGCTCTCTCCCTAGGAGTTGCGAATGAAAAACTTCCTTCTATTCCTTCTGGTGATTCTGGCTTCGGCTTTGCCCCCGGCCACGGCGCCGGAGTATTCCATCCAAGCCATCCGCTACGCTTCCGCCGAAGATGAAGTTGCGGGCCTCGTCATGGGCGCGCCGAAAGGCGAGAAAATCAACATCGCCATGGTCGTCTGGCTCATTCGAGGCGGCGGCCACAACATCCTTTTTGACAGCGGCTATCACCGCGATACTTTTCTCAGGTCTTTTCCATCCGCGGAATACATTCGGCCCGACGAAGCGGTGAAGCTCGCAGGCGTCCAACCCGAAGAAATCACCGACATCGTCATTAGCCACTCCCACTGGGACCACCTCGGCGGCATCGATCTTTTTCCCAAGGCGACGGTCTGGATTCAGAAAGAGGAATTTCGGTATTACACCGCTGACGCGTGGCAGCCCGGCGGCAATCATGGAGGTATCGATCCCGAGGACGTGCAGCAACTGGTCAAGTTGAATACGGAAGGACGCTTGCGCTTGGTGAATGGCGATAACGTCGAAGTTCTTCCCGGCATTCGCGCCTACACCGGAGCACGACACACCTACGCGTCCCAATATATTCGCGTGGAGGGGCATCCCCCGTTTGTGCTGGCCTCGGACAATTGCTATCTCTATCGCAACCTCGGGGAGCACAAGGCCAGCGCTACGTTTTCTGAGGCCGACCAGCCGGCCAACATCAAGAACCAGGCGCGCATGATCGAGTTGGCGGGCTCCCCCGACCGCGTTGTGCCCGGCCACGACATGCTGCAATTTCAGAAATTTCCTACGGAAGGCCGCGTCGCCAAGATCCGATAGGCGAGCGCCATTTTGCCATTTGGCTCGTCCAAACACGGTGACGCGCGAGAAGTGTGGGTAAAGCATTCGGCGGGGAAAGGAGCTCGACAAAAATGAAGAATCTATCGGCAATACTGGTTCTGGCCTTTGCTGCATTGCTCTCGCCTGCACAAGAAAAACCGAAAGCACAAACAAGCCCCATTTGCCTGATGCACCTGCAGAAGACTAATTCGACCGAGGACCCGCACCATGAGGGCGTGGTGCAACGCGGGGATGAGGTGATGGGCTTTTCCCACGAGAAAACCACGCATCATTTCAGACTGTACGCCGACGGCGGAGCCATCGAAGCAGAAGCCAACGACGCAAAAGACGCGGCCAGCCGGGATCAGATCCGCTCGCACTTCGGACACATTGTCACGATGTTCGCCGCCGGAAATTTCTCGGCCCCCATGCTAATTCATGCGCAGAATCCACCAGGGACAGAAACGCTGAAACGCCTGCAGGACGCAATGCAGTACAAGTTGGAAACCACTGAAAAAGGCGCGCGCATCCGCATCACCACAAAGGACCCGGACGCGCTGCGCGCCGTGCACGAGTTTATGCGCTTCCAGATTTCCGACCACCAAACCGGCGATTCTCTCGACATGACGAAAGTGCCATAGCTGCATCCGGACTTCGGTTTGTAGCCTGCTTTGGATACGCGTAAAATAAAAGTTTCGCGCCTATTCTATGGCCTCGCCCTTTCACATCCTGTGCAATTCGCCGCCTCCGGTGCCCCCACCCGACGCGCATCCGCGGCCGGATTGGCTGCGCGTTAAGTTCTTTGGCGGAGAGCGTTTCCAGGACTTGAAGCGCCTGATGCGGACCCTTGACCTACACACCGTGTGCGAGAGCGCGCGCTGCCCCAACATGGGCGAATGCTGGGAACATGGCGCGGCCACCTTCATGATTTTGGGAGACATTTGCACGCGGGCTTGCGGCTTTTGCGCCGTGCCTTCCGGCAAGCCCGTGGGGCCCCCCGACGAAGAGGAGCCCTATCGCGTGGCGGATGCCGTGGCCAAGATGTGCTTACGCTATGCGGTGGTCACCAGCGTGAATCGCGACGACCAGCCCGATGGCGGCGCGCACATTTTCGCGCGCACGATTGAGGAGATTCGTAGGCGCGTGCCCGGGTGCAAGGTGGAAGTGCTGATCCCCGATTTCCGGGGTGACTGGAACGCGCTCGATATCGTGCTTGCGGCGAGACCCGACGTTCTCAACCACAACACCGAGACCGTGCCGCGGCTCTACCGGCAAGTGCGCAAGGGCGCGATTTATGAAAGGTCGCTCGAGCTACTGCGGCGCTCGAAGGAAACCCATCCCCAGATCCCCACAAAAACCGGAATGATGCTCGGCCTCGGAGAGGAAAAAGAGGAAGTCCTAGCCACGTTGCAAGAACTCGCCTCGCAGGGCACCAACATCCTTACGCTGGGGCAATACCTCCAGCCCACGCGCGAACATCTCCCCGTGGTGCGTTATGTCCACCCGGATGAGTTCGCGGAATACAAAGCCCTCGGTGAAGCCATGGGCTTCAAACACGTCGAATCCGGACCGCTGGTGCGTTCGTCCTACCACGCCCTCGACCAAGCAGAAGCCGCATTCACGTAGTATCGGGCTTCTTGCTTTAAGCAGAGGCTTGGCGCGTTCAATGATCTTGGAAAACCCTAAACCCGTTATATACGAATTGCGTGTATTCATTTTGCTGCGGCCGTGGATCAGTCTGTGAAGGGCACGGCGCGGCCGCCGCGCACCACCGTGGGAATCACGTTGTCGAAGCCCTTGTGCTCCTTCGCGGAATAGTTCAATTTGAGTTTCGGGCCGAGACCGATGTCGAATTCATGAAGCGATTCGATGCCGCGAATCAGTCCTTCCCGGGTCGGCTCCTTCCCCGCTTTCTGCAGCCCCTCCATCAGCACCATAGCGTCGACAAAGCCCTCCAGGCTCACGAAGTTGCGCTGCGCGGAAGGATAGTATTTCCCCAGCGTGCGGCGATAGAGCGCGACTGTTTTGTTTTCGGTCAGGTAGTAAGGAGGCACAACCTGGGTGACCACCATGCCTTCCGCATCGGCTCCTGCTTCCTGAATTAAATCGTCCGTGCCCACAAACGATACCGTCAGGAAGAGCGGCTTCCAGCTTTTGGCATGCGCTTGCCTGAGAATCGGCGCAACCGTATTCGCCGGTCCGACCAACACGACCGCTTCGGGGTCCGCGGCCCGCACCGTGTCGATTGCCCCTCCCACTTGGGCTGTCTGCCGAGGATACGAGGCAGTCGCGACTGGCTCGGCGCCATGCGTTTTCAGCGCTGTTTTCACTCCCTCGAGGACGGCAGCGCCAAAGGGATCTTCGGGATAAATCACGCCGATTTTCTTGTACCCAAGCGTGCCCCACAAGCCCTCCATCTGCTCGCGCGTTTCGTCAAAGTACGAAGCGCGCGCACGTCCACGACCCAGTGGCGCAAAGGAACGTACAGGGTTTGCGCGCCGGTGAAGAGACCAACCAGGGGAATCTTATTGCTTTCCGCCATCGGCAGATATTTCACCGCGGTGGGAGTCCCCACAAAGAATCCCAAAGTAAAAACCTTCTTTTCCATCAAACGATTGAAGCAGGCTTCTGTCTTTGCCGGATCGTAGCTGTCGTCGTAAGAGATCAGTATCAGCTTGCGGCCGTCCACCCGCCTGCATCGTTGATCATGTCAAAGTAGGCTTTGGCGCCGGTCACCGTTTCCGTGCCAAGAAAATGCGAGGGTCCTTCCAGAGCGGAGCACGACCCGATCAGGATCTCTCTTTCGGTAACGCCAGGCCTGCCAGCAACGGGGCCGTGAAAAGACACACCAGCAAAACACACAGCGCGAGGCTGCTTCTAAAAACAATCGTTCTCATTTTGCTGTCTGGTTATTCCTGTGCGGAACGCCTGTCAACGGAATAGGCGCGAAGATGGGCAAAGCAGTAAGCAACGATGGAACAGATCAACCAGGTCGTTACGAGGACACATGGGGCGCTTACGGAAATCCACTACTTGATGGGCGGGCCAACCAGAACCATGCCAATGCCGGAGACGAGAAGCACGATGGAAAGCGCGGGAGGAATTTGCACGGTCTTTTCTTCCTCCATCGTGGCTTTGATCGGTCCGATCTTTGCCACCTCTTCCTGTTTGTGATAGCTGAAGTTAGGATGCGCCAGCCCGACCACGCCACCAACCAGTAGGATGATGCCGAGGATGATAACCAAGCGCTTCATGCGGCTCTCAAGCTACCACAGTCCAGCGACTTTTTGCCCAAAACAACTGCAAAGACACCTCTGCGCCAGATTGGCGGATAAAAATGCCTCCAGTAAGCTTGGGTAAAGACTCAGGAACGGCTGGCAGCCGCTGCCGCTTTCTTGGCAGCTTTCGCTGCCGCGGAAGCCTTGCGGCGGCGCTTAGTCTTCGGCGGGGTGGCGGGCGCTTCGCCGATTAGCTCGGCGTTCATGATGCTTGTGACAAACAGCTTGGGCCCATGGTCGTCAAAATCCACGGACGTGCGCTCCGCGTCGGAAGCGGTAACGATCCCCAAGCCGTACACTTCATGTTTGATAGTCTGACCTTCCTGCAGTACTTGCACAACATCCTCCTTGACCACTCTTTCTCAATCCCCATTCGAATCTCTTGGAGTGGGAGCCCGGCCGCAACCGGGACTCCCCTAAAACAGGCTAGAGGCTAACGACGTTCTCTGCCTGAAGGCCCTTCGGGCCTTTCTTCACCTCAAATTCCACCGTCTGACCCTCGTTGAGGGACTTGTAACCGTCCATTTGAATGGCGGAGAAATGCACGAAGACATCTTCCCCGGTCTGACGCTGGATGAACCCGTAACCCTTCGAAGCATTGAACCACTTCACTGTGCCTTGTTCCTTCACTTACACTACCTCGTTATTAGAATTGCTTTGCCTCTCTTGGTCCGTTCCCTGTAGTCCCGAAATTTACGCTCCGGCTTTGCAAGTACCGTGACAGCCTCCAGCCCGCAAAAAAAGGCCGCAAAGTTTGTCCTTGCAGCCCCTCGAACGAGTCAAAAGGTAATACAAGAGCAACAAATGCTATCAATAAACTACCATAAAATGGAGCATTTGTCTACGCGGAACCCCACGCTTTGATCCTCTCGAAGCGCACACTAACCACATGTAAATAAACAGGTTATAGAAACTTTGGAGGGCTCTACGGCAATAGCAGCCAATTGAGTGCGTCAATCGAGAGATTCGGGCTCCAGGCGCAAAACCCCTTCCCCAGAAGCCTTCTTCTCCCAATATTTGCGTACCCAAGCCTCCCAGCTCTTTCCGGCGGCCGTGTCTCTCCCTGAAAAAGAAAGTGCCGCAATATTGGCGTAAGCAATTTTCAACTTTTGGTTGGCTTCCTTAGGGATAACCCGAACAAAGCTGTTATTGAGGGAATTCCCGACAATGCGATCAAAGACGTAACCCTCGATTTTTGAATCATCTTTGAGCGTTAGCGTGACATCGCCGCGGTAGTCGAACGCTTTCTCCAAGGCAATGCGCAGTTCCTCCTCCGTGGCAAGCTGGGGAATCCACCCCTGAACTGTCTCATGCAGGGCTCCCGGAGCAACCTCCAATTGATCTGGATCGAGCGGGGACCCCTCCGTATGACTGGGGCGGTCAGCATGACGCGGCCCACTCATACCCGGCTCTCCTCAAACTGCCCCTTGGTGGTTTCGATTTGAACCAGGGAATTGTAGGAGTGCACGGGCTTTACCGGTTCATTCAGCAAGGCAAGAGCGTCTGGGTCCGCGTAAGTCGTTGACAAACTGGCCTTCACGGTCGCCCAAAGCCCGCGCCAGCCACTGAAGGTATGGTCTACCGCAGATGCCTCATAGCCACTGTGCACCATACAGTTGGCACACTTCGGGTTGCCGGACTCCGTGCCGTAGTTCTCCCATTCCGTGGAGTCCAGCAGTTCCTGAAATGTGTCGGTATAGCCGTCCTGGAGCAGATAGCAGGGTTTCTGCCAGCCGAAGACGTTGTAGGTAGGCATCCCCCAAGGCGTGCACGCATAATTGCGCTTGCCCATCAGGAATTCGAGGAAAAGGGGCGACTGGTTGAACTTCCAGATCTTCTTGCGGTTCGCCAAAATCGCGCGGAACAGCCGCCGCGTGCGTGCGCGCCCCAGGAAGTGCTTTTGATCCGGCGCCTTGTCGTAGGAATAGCCGGGGGAAAGCATCATGCCCTCGACGCCAATCTCCATCATTTCGTCAAAGAAGGCGCGCACGCTCTTGGGATCGGCTCCATCAAAAAGCGTGGTGTTCGTGGTCACGCGGAAGCCGCGCCTCAGCGCTTCCTTAATCCCTTCGAGGGCCAAATCGTAGCCGCCTTCGCGGCACACGGAAAAATCGTGATGCTCTTTTTGCCCGTCCACGTGAACGGAAAACGTGAGGTACTTGCTGGGCTTGAAGAGATGCAGTTTTTCCTTGAGCAGCAGGGCGTTCGTGCAAAGGTAGATGTACTTCTTCCGCGCGATCAGCCCTTCTACAATCTTGTCGATCTCTGAGTGCATCAGCGGCTCGCCGCCGGGGATAGAAACCATCGGCGTGCCGCACTCTTCCGCTGCCCTGAGGCATTCCTCAGGTGACAATTCCTTTTTCAGGATGTGCGCCGGATATTGAATCTTCCCACAGCCCGCGCAGGCCAGATTGCACCGGAACAGGGGCTCAAGCATCAGCACGAAGGGGTAGCGCTTGCGACCCTGCAGCTTCTGCTTGAGGACGTAGGTCGCAACCGTCCACATTTGTGAGACAGGTACTGGCATTCTCCCTACTTAGCCTTGCACGTGGATACAGGGGTGCACCGAGGCCCCCAGAGTCTCTCCGAAGAACTGAGACTGTGGCCCTATTGTACCTGAGAACCCGTGAAATCCACGCGGTTCCTTTTGGCTCCTTCTGCAACCACTTCCTATACTGGCAAAGCGAATGCACCCTCCTTCTTACGATGCCGCTAACTATTGAAACGGAGTATCTAACGCAGCGATGCGTCTCTGTCGCGGGTACGGAGGTAAAATCAAGGCCTGGACAAAGCACAGAAACTAAGGCGTTTATGCCGAGACGAAATCTACTCACTCTGTTCGAAGATTTTGCCCGTTTCGCCAGCGATGTAGCTGTCGTGCAAACACGTGGGTACCGCAGGGAAAAGCTGACGTATGCGCAGTTGTCTGCTTACGCTCGATTCTGGAGTCATGCCCTCGCCCAAAGCGGAATCGGCCCGGGGGACCGTGTCCTTCTTTGGGGAGCCAGTTCTGCAGATTGGATTGCCTGCTTCTGGGGTCTTCTTTTGCGCAGTGCCATCGTCGTGCCGATGGACGCAATCGCATCTCCCGATTTTGTTCAGCGCGCGATCAAAGATGCCGACGTGAAGCTAATCCTTCGTGATCGCCGACTCGGCGAACTTCCCAGCGCACCCCCTTCTCTGGTTATCCACGATCTCAAAGATGCTTCTACAACGCTGTCGCCCGGAGCGAAAACCGAAGTTGATCCCGGCGATACGTCATCCCGCAGCACCATCGCGGAGATTCTCTACACGTCCGGAACCACCGCGGAACCGCGCGGCGTCGTTTTGACGCACGGCAATTTCCTTGCGAATCTCGAGCCGCTGGAGAGTGGCATCAACGAATACCGAAAGTACGAGCGCTGGTTTCATCCCTTGCGTTTCACGACTCTCGTTCCCCTGACTCATGTCTTCGGCCAATTTATGGCCCTGTTTGTTCCGCCGCTGCTTGGCGCGGCCGTGGTGTTCGAGGCTTCGACAAATCCGGCGGAGATCATTCGAAACGTGAACCGCGAGCGCGCCACTGCGCTCATCGCCGTGCCGCGAATGCTGGACCTTTTGAAGGCAGGTCTGGAGCGTGAATTCGAATCCCGCGGAAAATCGCAATGGTTGAGTCGCAGGCTCGAAAGAGCAAATGGGCGAAAATTCCTTCGGCGCGCCTGGGTGTTTCGCCGCCTCCATGGCCGTTTTGGCTGGAAATTCTGGGCCTTTATCTCCGGCGGCGCGGCGCTCGCGAACGATACGGAGCGTTTCTTCAAACGCACGGGTTACGCGGTGATACAAGGATACGGCATGACAGAAACCGCTTCACTCATCAGTTTGAATCACCCGTTTCGCGCCACGGAAGGTTCGGTCGGCAAAGTTCTTCCGGGGCGCGAATTCAAGTTGGCCGACGATGGCGAAATCCTCGTGTGCGGAGAAAACGTCGCGGCAGGCTACTGGAAAGCGGGCGCGCTCCAACCGTCCAGCCCGGAGGGCTGGCTGCACACCGGCGACTTGGGAGAAATTGACGCGGAAGGGAATCTGCGTTTTCGTGGCCGCAAGAAAAATGTCATCGTTACGCCCGCGGGAATGAACGTTTACCCCGAGGATCTGGAAAACGCTTTGCGCTCACAGCATGGTGTGCGCGATTGCGTGGTCATCCCGTTCGAACGCGAGGGCAACGCCGAACCTTGCGCCATTCTTCTGATGCAAGATTCGAACGAGTCTGGCGCGCGGACGGCCGTCGATTCTGCAAATGCGTCGCTCGCCGAATACCAGCGCATGCGCCGTTGGCTCCTCTGGCCTGACCTGGACTTTCCGCGGACCTCCACCGGCAAGCCCCGTTTGCCGCTCGTCGCCTACCGCGCGCAAGAAATTCTAAACGGCCAGTCTGCCGCTCAGGCAGCAACTGTCGGGGCGAGCCTCGGCCCGCCAGCAGAGCTCCCTCGCCCTCGATCCAGCCGAAACGCCGTTGCCGAACTGGCAGCCAAGCTGAGCGCGAGAGAAGGAAAGCCAGCCCGCCTGGAGCAAGATCTGAATCTGTCTTCCCTTGACCGCGTCGAGCTGATGAGCGCCCTCGAAGCGATGTTCCACGTGGAACTAAATGAAGCTGCTTTCGCGGAAGCCAAGACCGTCACCGAGGTCGAGCGGCTCCTCGAGCAACCTGCCGCGCAATATAACAAGCATTGTTATATGCGCTGGCCCCAGTGGACGCCTGTCCGGTGGTTCCGGCTGGCAGTTTATTACGCGCTCGTCTGGCCTGCCACGCAAATTCTGGGGCATCCGAGAATCGTAGGGCGGGAAAATCTAGGTGCACTTCGAGGGCCTGCGCTCCTGGTCTCCAACCACATCACGCGCCGCGCGGACATCGGGTTAATCCTCGCCGCGCTCCCCTTGCGATTCCGCCACCGCCTTGCGACGGCAATGGGCGGAGAAAGCCTGCAAAGGATGCACCGCCCGCCGCGCGAGTGGCTGTTTGCTAGACGTTGGGCGTACCGGCTGGGCTACTGGCTGGTCACCGCACTCTTCAACGTTTTCCCGTTGCCGCAATTTTCCGGCTTCCGGGAAAGCTTTCGCTTTGCCGGTGAGTGCGTGGATCGCGGCTACAGCGTGCTCATTTTTCCTGAAGGTGTGGTGAACAACTCCGAAGACGGCCGCATGGCACCGTTTCAATCCGGCATCGGACTGCTCGCGGAGAATCTGCGCATTCCCATCGTGCCGATGCGCCTTGATGGCGTCTGGCAAGTGAAACGCGAGCGGCGCCGTCTCGCGCATTTTGGCGAAATCACCGTTCGAATCGGTGCGCCCGTTACCTTTGCTCCCGGCACCGCTCCGGACGAAATCGCCTGCCAACTCGAATCCATCGTCAAATCTCTGTAGCGATTCGCCCAGGCCTCTGGCATTGTAATGTCAATCGTTCTGCCGCATCTAATTGAGAAGGACCGACAATAACTTCCCTCCGCCGGGCATGGATTTAGTTCCTGTGGCAAAATAGAAAGTTCAGGATGGCACACCGTACGACACTTACGCAAGAACAGCTCGCCAAAACACTGAAGGCGGTCAAAAACGCCTCCGGGGCCGTGCCCGCAAAGGCATCTGGCAACGCGGAGCGGGAGCGCATCTTTGACTCTTTTCGTCGTTGGGGCTACTTGCAGGCCAATCTCGACCCCCTGGGCATCTTCCGACCGCTGAAGCACCCTGATCTCGAGGAATTAACAGGCCAGGCAACAGAGGAAGCCCAACGCATCTATTGCGGCACGACTGGCGCCGACTTCATGCATTTGCCCGAGCCGGAGCGGCGGCACTGGATCATCGAGCGCCTGGAAGCTCCTGCCCAAGAGGTCGACCAACACAAAATTCTCGAGCGGCTGATCCGTGCCGACCTCTTCGAGCAAGTCTTACAGGCGCGTTATCTGGGCTCGAAACGGTTTTCCCTGGAAGGCGTCACGGCGCTGATTCCTCTGCTCGATGCGATCCTGGACGAGGCGGCAGAACACGGCGCGGAATCTTCCATCATGGCCATGAGCCACCGTGGCCGCCTGAATGTGATGGTGCACGCCGCGTGCAAGAGCCCGCATGAAGTCGTGGCCGGCTTCGAGGACGTGGACCCGCGAAGCGTGCTTGGCGCGGGCGACGTGAAGTATCACATCGGTGCCACCGGTACGTACGTCACCAGCTCCGGCAAAGAAATCGCCATCCACCTCGTTTCGAATCCGAGCCACCTCGAAGCCGTCGATCCCGTGGCCGTCGGCCGCTCGCGCGCCAAGCAAACACGCTACGGTCTGCAAGGCCCTTATATCGACCGTTCGCTGGAAACCCTCAATAAAGTCGTTCCCATCGTGATGCACGGCGATGCCGCTTTCGCCGGACAAGGCATCTGGGCGGAAACGCTCAATTTTGCCGACCTGCGCGCCTACACGGTCGGCGGCACGATCCACATCATCGTGAACAACCTCATCGGCTTCACCACCCCGCCGCGCCAGGAACATTCGGCGCGCTTCGCGTCCGATATCGCCAAGCGCCAGTCGGTTCCTATTTTCCACGTGAACGGCGAAGATCCCGATGCCGTCGTGCGCGTCGGAAAGATCGCCACAGAATATCGCGCCACGTTTGGCGGCGACGTGGTTGTCGACATCATCGGCTACCGCCGTCACGGTCACAGTGAAGTGGATGACCCCACCATCACGCAACCCAGGCTTTACGAACGCATCAAGGACCATCCGCCGCTCTGGAAGATTTATGCGGAGAGCACCGGCATCGACGCGAAGCACATCGCCGAAGCCGTTCGCAAGGAGTATGAAGAAGAGCAGACCAAAGCTCGCAGTCTCAGAAAGATTCCGCGGCTACGCCAACTACCCGAGTATTGGGCGCCCTATTTTCATGGCCGCTACAAGCCCGAATACGAAGTCGACACCGGCTTGAGCCGTGAAAAGCTCGCCGAGATTACCGATGCCCTCGTTCGCGTGCCTGGCGGTTTTCACGTGCATCCGAAGATCGCGAAATTGCTCGAGCAACGCGCCGAAATGGGTCATGGCAAGCGCGCCGTCGATTACGGTTTTGCCGAGGCCTTGGCTTTTGGCTCTTTGCTCCTGGAAGGCACCCCGGTCCGGCTCACCGGTCAGGATTCGCAGCGCGGCACGTTCAATCAGCGTCATGCGGTACTGGTCGACACGGAAACGGAGCGCGACTATCTCCCGCTCTGCCATCTTTCGCCGAATCAGGCTTTCTGCGAGATTTACAATTCCTCGCTCTCCGAAGCAGGTTGTCTCGGTTTTGAGTATGGTTTCAGCCGCGATTACCCTGAGTCGCTGGTCCTCGGGGAAGGCCAACGGCGCTCAGGTAATCATCGACCAATTCATCAGCGCGGGCGAGGACAAGTGGAATCTTCCCGCGGGAATCGTGATGCTTCTTCCACACGGCTATGAAGGCCAGGGGCCGGAACATTCCAGCGCGCGCCTCGAACGTTTCCTGCAACTCGCCGCCGAAGACAACATGCAGATTTGCCAGCCTTCTACGGCGGCGCAGTATTTTCAGCTGCTGCGCCGTCAGGTGCGGCGCCCGTGGCGCAAACCGCTCATCGTTTTCACGCCAAAAAGCATGCTGCGCCATCCCGACGCCAGCTCCAGCATCGAAGAGTTCACGCATCCCCGCTTCCTGCCGCTCGTTCCTGACCGCGAAGCGCATGACGCCTCGCGCATCCTGATTGCCAGCGGCAAAGTCGGTCACGAGTTGCGCGGTGAACGACGCCGCCGCAAGGACACGAGCACCGCCATTTTTTTGCTCGAGCAGCTTTATCCGATGCCCCGCGCGGAAATCTCCGCGGCCATCGCCGAGCATCCCCATGCCCGCGAGATGGTGTGGGTCCAGGAGGAGCCCGGAAATATGGGCGCGGCCGGCTTTGTCCTTCCGCGGCTTGACCGCATCGCCAAAGGCGCCGGCCTGGTCCTGCGTTCCGTCAAGCGCTCTCCCAGCGCCAGCCCCGCGACGGGTTCCGCCAAGGCCCATGAACTGGAGCAGAAAACGCTCCTGGCACTGGCATTCACCATCGCCAGCAACAATTAGGCTTGCGCTTTAACATTCCGTTCACATAAATGTAAACACCGTGTTATCCGGGAAAAGACAGCTTCTGCCACAATCAGATGTGCAGCAAAAAACCTTGAGTGAACCGAATTATTCCAGTTCCTATCGCCGTCCGCCGAGCTACGGTACACTTTCTTCGGGCCGGCGCGCCGGGCGTTTAACCGCCATGAAACGCGTATTCATCATCGAAGACGATCGTGACATTGTCGAACTGGTTCGCTATAACCTCGCCAACGAAGGTTTTCTGGTCACTGCGGCCCACGACGGCGTTATCGGCCTCGCCACACTGAAGAAAACTCCGCCGGACATCTTGCTCTTGGACCTCATGCTTCCCAAACTCTCCGGGCTGGAGATTTGCCGCGAAATTCGGCGCGACGAGTCGCTCAATCGTTTGCCCATCCTTATGCTCACGGCACGCGGCGAAGAAGCCGACCGCGTGGTCGGGCTGGAGATGGGCGCCGACGATTACGTGACCAAGCCTTTCAGCCCGCGCGAGCTTGTTGCACGCGTGAAGGCCTTGCTTCGTCGCACGGAGCTTCCCGCAGACGTGCCGCACGCCGTCGAGATTGGCAAGCTCACCATCGACCCCGCTTCCTACCGCGTGTCCCATGCCGGCAAGCCCGTCGTTCTCAGCACGCTGGAGTTTCGCCTCCTCTATTACCTGGCTTCGCGTCCCAACCGCGTTTTCACGCGCGATCAGTTGCTGGATGCGGTCTGGGGCACCGATCGTTTTGTCACGCCGCGCAGCGTGGACGTCTACGTGCGCAGGCTCCGCGAGAAAATCGAATCCGATCCTGAAAACCCGACGCACTTGAAAACCGTACGCGGTGCCGGGTATCTTTTCGAGACACGTGCGGCTTAACCTTTTCTGGAAACTCGGCTTCGCCTTTTTCGCGCTGCTGATCGCAGTGTTGCTGCCCGTCGATTACTACGCCGAGCGCAATTTGCGGCGGGACTATGAGCGCGCCGGCTTCGATCAACTCTCCGCCATCGCGCGCATCGCACTGGCCAGCCCGCCTCCCGTTTCTTCCCTCTCCACGAATTCTCGAACCCCTTCTCCGGCCCTTCGCGAATGGGTCGCCAGAATGGCTGCGAGCGACGTCCGCGTTACCGTAATTACCGCCGATGGACTCGTGCTGGCGGATTCTCAGTCCGATCCGCAAACCATGGAGAACCATGCCGGACGGCCGGAAATTCGCGAGGCTTTGGCAAAGGGTGACGGCCTCTCCATTCGGCACAGCGTGACCATCAACCGCGACCTGCTGTACTATGCCACGCGTTTCTCGATCCCCGCCGGGCCTCCCGTGATTTTGCGTTTTGCCATTCCTCTGCGCACCGTGGATGACGAAGTGTGGGGATTCCGCCGGAGGCTTTGGCTTTCTTCCCTCGCCATGCTCCTGGTTACGGGAATGGCCTCGCTTCTGATCTCGCGCTCTTTCTCGCGCCGCGTGGAGCGCCTGCAATCGTTTTCGCGCCGCGTGGCCGAAGGCGATTTTCGGCCTATTGAGGCGGACCGCTCCGGCGATGTCCTGGAAGTTCTGGCCGCCTCCTTGAACGACTCGGCGGCTCGTCTTGATCGCGCCATTCGCACGGTCACCGAGGAGCGCGACCTTTCCGCCGCCATCCTCGGCAGCATGGTGGAAGGTGTCGCTGTCGTTAACTCCGCGGAGCGCCTGCTCTTTGCCAACGCGGGCTTCGCAGAAATCCTGGAACTCGGCGCCCCGCCGCAATCCGGAAGTTCCCTTGTCGAGGTCGTGCGCCAAACGCAACTTCTCGAAGCCGTGCGCGCGGTCCTGAAGGGCACGCCCCGCGTCCAAGCCGAAATCGTGACCGGCACGCTTCGCCAGCGTTTCTTCGCCGTGACGGTAGCTTCCGTTAAGGCCACCGAAAATTCCGGCGCAGTCGTGGTCTTGCACGACATCACCGATCTGCGCAAGCTCGAACGCATCCGGCGCGATTTCGTCGCCAACGTTTCCCACGAATTCAAGACGCCGCTGACCGCGATACAGGGCTTTGCGGAAACCTTACTCGCTGGCGCGAGGGACGATCCGCAAAATCGCACGCGTTTCCTGCAGATCATTCTCGACCATTCGCGGCGTCTCGCCCGCCTCACCGACGACCTCCTCGAGCTTTCCAAGATGGATGCCGATCGTCTGGATTTGGAGATGGACCGGCTCAGTGTCTCTCAATTTGTGCAAAGCTGCCTCGAGACTGCTCAGCGATCCGCCGCCGAGAAACATCTGCGCCTTTCCCCCAAATTACAGGAGTCTCTTCCCGATATTGCGGCCGATCGCCGGCGTCTCGCCGAGGTCCTGCAAAACTTGCTGGACAACGCCATCCAATACACCCCCTCCGGAGGCAAGATTGACGTTTCTGCTTCCTCGGACGGTGACGAAGTTACCTTCACCGTTTCCGACACCGGAATCGGAATTCCGCTTGCGGATCAATCCCGCATTTTTGAACGCTTCTACCGTGTCGATGTCGCGCGCTCCCGCGAGGTCGGTGGTACCGGCCTCGGTCTCTCCATTGCCAAGCATCTCGTTGAAGCTCACGGCGGCCGCATCTGGGTCGAGAGCGAAATCGGGCAGGGTTCGCAGTTTCATTTCACAGTCCCGGTATTCCAGCCGCAGCACGCCGCGACCCGGGCCGTCCGTTAGTTGCCTCTCACCCGCGGGAAAGTAGAACGCCCGCCACTTCCGCTTTTGCGGCCTTTTCACAATGGACTTACCAAACTGTAATAATGATCCGGTCAAAATACTGCTTGAGATTGGGAGTGTAGAAACGGCAGTCCTTTCAAAGGAGAGCGATGGCCACCAGCGCACGACTCACCGAATCCCTCATGGTCGACACGCTCATGAACTATCTCGTCTCTATGGCGCGCACGGTCGAGAGCGCCATGAACCGCGCACTCGACGCCATTGTCAGCCTCGACCATCCCCGCACCGCCGCTCTCCCCGGGGAGGTGTTTCTCCTCGAGCCGCGCATCAACGAAATGGAAATCGTCATCGACGAGCAGGCCATCCGATTGCTTCGTCTGGGCTCGCTCCCGGAAGAGGAATTGCGCCTGATTGTCGCCGCTTTAAAGCTGAACAACGACCTGGAGCGCATCGGCGACCTGGCCGTAAACCTGGCCGAAGGAGTCGTTTCCCTTCGGCAAATGCCCGACGCGCAAATTCCGGAGGAACTTGCCCCGATGGCTTCTGCGGTACGCACGATGGTCAGCCAGAGCCTCGGCGCGCTCATTTCCCGCAGCGTTGAGATGGCCACCACCGTTCTGGAAAGCGACGACGTCGTCGACAGATACCGCGACCGCATCTTTGAACGCCAGCTTAAGCGTATGACGGGCGAGCCGCAAGTGGTCGCCCCGTGCTTCCAGTTTGTCCTGGCCACACGTCACCTCGAACGCATCGCCGATCACGCCACCAACATCGCCGAAGTCACCATTTTCTGGGTTCGGGGCCTCGATGTTCGTCACGGCCGCGGTCTGGGCGGTCTTCGAGAGTCGAACGTCACGAAGAATTCACCAGGCCTTGATTCGGACGTGACCCCGGGCGGCCATACTGACCACCTGATCTTCACGTAACCTCCTACCTCGGGGACCGGGTGCACCCCTGGCTCCGGTCCCCTTCTCCCCCCGCTACGGGGCGGAAACGGCGCTTTGGCAACCTCTTGACCCCGCCTGGCAGTCCTACTATCGTTCTAACAGAGTTCAGGATGAACAGTTCTTCTTATCGTTCCGGTCGAACTGTGGCTTTAAGAGGGTGCCAGTGCGTCTGTCTTGTCATGACAACGCTTCTGCTCTGCAACCCGTTTTGCGCAACGCCGCGATCGGGGCATAGCTTGGAAGTTTGCCATCCGGCGAGCCACCGAGCGACTATGGGAGCCTCCGAACTGCAGCACTTTTCTCCAACCGACGGGTGGGACTATCACCGAGCGGTGAACTGTGCGGAAGAGCGCATTGTTTTGCGTCTGCCCGGTCTCACAGCTCAGTTTCTCCTCGTTTTGCCTTCCGTCCCGCTTGTCTCACAGCCGATTTTCGGTCCCGGCCTGTGGTTCAGGCCGCCGCCCGCTTCCTGATTGTTCATTCTGTTGACCTAGGTTGTTTAACGAAGGCGCAGGCTCCAGCTAGCCCGGCGAACTCTCAAGCCCTGGCGCAGGCTTCGACAACCGGCACGCCTCTCACCCTGGCGCAAGCCGAAGCCATGGCCCTCAAGAACAACCCTCAAACCACCGTCGGAAGATTGCGTGTGCTTGTTGGGCAGCAATACGTCCGCGAATTTCGCTCCGCTCTCTTGCCCAATGCCAATTTGAGCCTCACTGCAGTAGATGCCAATCCGGGGAGCCGCCTCACCGCGGGTTTTCTGAACAATCCCATTCTTTTTCCGCGCGCGGCCGGGGGAGCCAGCGTCAGCCAGCCCGTCACCGATTTCGGCCGAACGACCAACCTGCTTTCCAGTTCCGAATTCAGCGCCAAAGCAGAAGATCAGAATGCTGCCGCTACGCGCGCGGACATTCTGTTGGCCGTCGACCAGGCTTTCTACAACTCGCTCGACACGCAGGCCCTGGTCCACGTCGCCGAAGAAACCGTACAAGCCCAGCAAACTCTCGTGGACAGAGTGCAGGCTCTCACTGACGCGAAACTCAAGTCCGAGCTCGACCTGAGCTTTGCCAAAGTCGAACTGGCCCGCGCCAAGGCCGCTGACCTCGAAACCGAAGTGAATCGCCAGAAGTTGCTCGATCTCCAAAACACCATTTCTCGCGACGTGCGTATCTCCTGGCAAGACACCAACCGCGCCTACGAGCGTCTCTCTGTCACCAAGCAGCTTCGCGAGCAGGCCGACCTCGCTCTCGACCTCGCGCCCGCTACAACCTCGGTCTTTGCTCGATTGTCGAATTCACTGAGGCCGAACTCCAGAAAACCGAGGCCGACATCGCCGATACCGACGCCACCTACCAATATCGCTTGACCCAGACGGTCCTCGCCTTTACCATTGCCGCGCCGAAATAGCCCTTACATACCGGCGGAACGGAAAGGAAGTTCGTCTTAGGGAGTTTGCGAATGGCTCGGCTCTTCGTACAACCGACGCACGGCCGAAACTTTTCCTGGACTGCATGGCTTCCGCTTGTTTTGGCCTCCCGCCTGTTGTGGATCCGTTGACAAATACGCTACCTTTGCAACCTCTTGTGCGTCCATGGCTTGCTGTACCCCTGTTTGTTGCGGGATATTTACAATTAGTTGACGCAATTGTAAGACGCGCTCTTTACCATTTTGCCGCGCGGTGGCACGCCCATATTTCGTTCGCACTTCGACTTTTGTTCCAAAGAGAGAGGAAATGAAAAACTTAGTTGCACTGACACTGCTCCTGCCAAGCCCAGAGCAGCCAAAAAGGCAGAGAAATCCGATTCAGCGCTTGCCGCGGAGATCGAAGAGCTCCGGCAGGCTATTCAGTCCCAGCAAGAACAACTTCAATTGCTGAAGCAGGAGCTCGCCAAGCGGGACCTCCAGATCGATGAAGCGCGCGAGGCCGCTGCCGCCGCCAACGCCCGCGCGGCCGAAGCCAGCACCAAAGCTGTTGAAGCGGTCGATTCCTCCGCGGAGGTCAAAACCACAGCTGCAACGTTGAACACCACGGTCAGCGATCTGAAGGCCAGCAACGAGGTCCTCAAGACTACCATTGCGAACAACGAAGCGCAGGCGGAAAAGGCTGGCGAAGAAGGGCCCAATACGATTCGTTACAAGGGTGTGAACATTACTCCGGGTGGTTTTGTGGAAGCGGCAACCGTCTTCCGCAATCGGGCCACCAGTGCCGACGTCAATACGCCTTTCAACAGTATCCCGTACCCCGGAAACTCCCTTGCCAAGGTCAGCGAGTTTAACTTCACCGCTCGCCAGAGCCGGTTAACCCTGCTGGCGGAATCCAAGGTCGGCGCCGCGAAGCTGACCGGCTACTTCGAGACCGACTTCCTCGGTGCCGGCACCACATCAAACAACCGCCAAAGCAACAGCTACGTCTTCCGCCAGCGCCAGATCTGGGGACAGTTGGCTACCGACAGCGGATGGAGCGTTACCGGCGGCCAGATGTGGAGCCTAGCCACGGAAAATCGCAAAGGGATCCAGAACCGCGGAGAAGCTTTGCCCATGATGGTCGACCCGCAATACGTGGTCGGTTTCACCTGGCAGCGCGCCTATGCATTCCGCGTCGTAAAAGACTTCGGCGGAAAGTTCGCCGTGGGCGTTTCCGTCGAGGGTCCGCAAGCCACCGTCGGTGGCCGCGGCTTCACTTCGTACCAGAATACTTCCGCAAACGGAACCGTTACCGCGTCGCAGAACTTCTTCATCAATGCGCCAGGCGCCGGCGGCGGTCTCTACAACGCGTTCGACTCTACGGGCTACAGTGTTAACAAGGCTCCCGACTTCATCTTCAAGGCCGCCATCGATCCTGGCTTTGGCCACTACGAGGTCTTTGGTGTCGTCAGCACCTTCCGCAATCGCATCTTTCCCTGTGCGGTTGTCAGCCCGAACGCGGGCGCCAATGTTGTGTATACGGCTGGAACCCAGGTGACTTGCTCGGGCCAGACCCCCGGGACCGCAACAATTACCACTCCCAGCGGCGTTGGGGCTTTCAACGACACTCGAACTGGCGGCGGTTTCGGCGCCAGCGCTCACTGGGCCTTGTTCAACAAGAAGGTCGATTTTGGCGTAAAGGGGGTTGGCGGAGACGGCATCGGCCGCTTCGGCTCTTCGCAGCTTCCCGACCTCACTTTCCGGCCCGACGGTACGCAGGCTTTGATCCGCACGGGCCATGGGCTGGGCATCCTTGAATTTCACCCCGATCCCAAACTGGACGTCTATCTCTACTACGGCGGCGAGTACGCTTGGCGAGCCGGTTATGCGGGCTATACAACGGTCCGCATTACCAATTCACCTGCTATCCCCGCTCAGGGTGGCAACCCTGCTTACGCCGGCGTGGCTAGCGTAGCTGTGACCAGCACCATTGGCGGATACGGCCATGTCTCAGCGAATAACAGTGGATGCTCCACGGAAACCGCGCCAACAGGCTCCTTCACCCCCGGCGGCGGCGGAACCTGCGCTGGAGACACTCGCTTCATCCAGGAAGGCACCCTCGGCTTCTGGCATAAGTTCTACCAGGGCCCCAAAGGCGGCATGCGCTGGGGCCTCGCGTACTCCTACATCACCAGGACTGCATGGTCTGGGGCAGCCAGCAACACTCCGAAGGCTGTCGACAACATGGTCTGGACCTCTTTCCGCTATTACCTGCCGTAGTCCAGGCCAGGCCATCGCGGCCGTCCCTCCCCTGGGGACGGGAGAAGGGCAGCTCCTCACCGAGCTGCCCTTTTTGTTTTTACCGCCTTTATAAGCGTCGGCACCGTCTTCACGTTCTCGCGAGCTGCAGTGCAGCCTTGCTGGCGCAAACGCATTCCAGGGACCCCTGCCAAATCATCAAGAACAGAAGACAGGGAGAAGACAGGGAAACTTGCTCTAAGGAAGCCGCGGTCGTCTCATCGAAGGTATCAAGCGGATGGAGATGGAACGTGCCGTTCTTGCGGCCAACCACCTCAAACTGCGCGGCATTTTCCCCGTCGCCGCCGGAACTCAATCGCCGTACGGGATTTCCTCCCTCAAGCTCGGCAATGTCCGGAGCGAGGTTGCGCGCTTCCAAAGAAATCTTTTCCGCCGTACCGCGCACACTCACGGTTAGCGGGCGATGCTCGCCGCGCTTCAGCGGCGAGGAGTCCGCTCTTAGCTCCAGATCGACGAACGTGACAGAAAACTCCGGCGCATCGCGTTTCGCGCAGGCGACGCTAACCTTCACCGGGCCAGGCTCCAGCTCCATCGGGGGAAGAACTGTCAGTGCAGCGGGTGAAGAGGCTAGCACCAGCGCGCCGTGGTCCGCGATGGTCACGTGGTTGGCGTCGGCGTCGCCGCAAAATCCTTTTCCAAGAATTTCAAAGCGGTCCGCCAACGAAGCTACGCGCGGAGCCGAGGAAATTTGCATCGCGGCTGCCGACGCTTCCGCGGGCGTGAGAATCACCGTCGACACGCGCCCTGGACGCCCCTCAATCGAGCCATAAATGAGGCCGGGATTCAGCGGGGCCACAAAAAGCGCGCGGCCTGTGGAGTCCGTCTTGAGGTGATCGCCGTTCGAAAAATTGATTGTGACTCCGGGCGTGAGACGTCCGTTCACGTCCAGCACGGCGAGCATGGCGCGCTCGCCAGAAACGATGCGCCGCGGCAGAAGCAGGATACGGGCTGCGGCAGGAGAAGGAGGCGTGAGAGGCGCTTGCTGTGCCGCTAATGCAACAACGAAGCTGCCGGCGGCCAGGCAAGCGGCAAAGAAAAATGGACTGCGGACAGCCATGCGTGAATTGTAGTGGAGAAGTTCGTGGCGGGGAAAGGCGTATGCAACCGGAAGACGTGCTTCTTCGTGACTTCATTTTGGCGTAAACGGACACCGCGGCGTCACGCGGCGCGACTTGCTTTTGGCGCGAAGCGTTTGTCCGCAAAGAGGCAAATTCGCTCCCGGGTCGTGCCGTCCCTGTTTGATGTGATTCATTTTTCGGCCCATTTTATTTTTCCGCTTCGACCGGCTCTTGTTCCGGCGAATATATCAGCACGGTTCTTCCCATGACGCGTGCGGAAAGCCGCCGCAAGCGGTAGCGGAACGGACGCGGCTCCGAACCATGGGAGCAACCCTCGAGCCGGTAAAACGTGTCTTGGTACTTCACGGTTCGCGACGGCGTCCAATCGGGCTTTGCGCGGCAGGCGCGAATTTCCAAGAATTCCTCCGCGCCTTCTTTGCGAACGCACAGCTCGTCGGGAAGGCTGAGGGCCTTCGTGACGCGAACTTTTTCGCGGATCGCTCCGACGTACGAGGACAAATTCGTTTCCGTGTAGCCGCCCTCCTGCGCGGCGCTCGGACTGCTCTGCCCGGCGATCTTCAGAAAAATCTTATCCAGCACGAACAGCGGGAGAATCCCAAGATCGCTTTCGGTAAATGCCGCGCCAACGAGCCGTACGCTGCCTTCCACTGCAAAGTACAAGATCAGCCAAGTAAGCGGATGCGTGGCAAAGATGAACATGGCCATGAAACCAACTTCTTGATCGCTGACGCCGGGGCCTGCTTTGCCGGCGAGGGCTGCGTCCAATCCTCGAGAAACCCAAGTGGTCACGGAGTACGAATACCAGTACAGCATGGCGATGATCGCAAGCCCGAACTCGCCGAACCCACTCAGGATGCAGGGGAGGCGCCATTTCATGGATTTGAGAAATGGCAGCGAGCGGCGCCACCGCTTAGGGAGCACCGCGAGGAATGGCCCGAAGAGAAAAGTGAACATCGCCGAGGACCGCAAAGCATACTAGAAGGTTGGCAGGAACGGCGTTTCCTTCGGGCTTCTTTGTTCCGGTTTTTGCGTTTTCAGATAGGGGCCCCACCCCCCTGTTTTTTGTAAGTGTTGCATCTAAAGAACTTAGCGCTTCCATAGGTCCTTAGAATGCGCAGTCCCGAAGGCGCGTTGCGTTGTGCACCGACGGCGAGGTCACCGTCACCGCTAGCGCCGTTCTGTGGGCGGGGTATGTCATCGCGGAATCTGAGCGCGAGTAACAAGAGGGGTGCCGCTGGTCCTCTAGAGTGTCGCCAACTGGCCGATAAAGATAATCGACCGGCGTGTGGCTTAAATGCGAGTAATTAGTAGGGTTCAAAGCCGATTCGCGGGGCTTGGGGTGTGCTAGCGTGGGAACAGGCCCAGTCTTGCGAGTACAGGCAGAGGTGTGAAAAAACCAGTGGCTAGTGGTTAGTGACTAGTGGCTAGGGACCAGCGGCGGGAAGAAAAAGAGGAAAGGTCAGCCGGTTCGATTCCTCAGCAAACTGGTACAGCGCAACGGAGCAAGTGTGCAAATTGCGTGTGGCGGCGTGACCGACGTTGGTCGCGTGCGAACGAACAACGAAGATTGCTTCCGCATCATCACCCCGCTGAACCTCTACGTGCTGGCCGATGGAATGGGAGGGGAGGCGCACGGCGAAATCGCCAGCGCTTTGGCGGTGGAAACGGTGGTGAAACATTGTCTCGACGAGGAAGCGAATCCAGCGGCCAAAGTCTTGGGAAAAGTGGAGCCGGGTTGGAGTGCCAAGACCAAGCGGCTTTCAACGGCGCTGCACTTGGCCAACAAGAAAATTTGCAAATCCGCGGAAGAGCATCCGGAGCAGCGCGGCATGGGCGCGACATTGACGGCCGCGTGGATTGACCGGTCGAACCTGAGCATCGCGCACGTGGGCGACAGCCGGGCGTATTTGCTGCGCGGCGGCACGCTGCTGCAGTTGACACGCGACCATTCGCTGGTTGCAGAACAAGTGCGCCGGGGGATGCTGACGGTGGTGGAAGCGGAAGAGAGCGAAATGCAAAGCGTGTTGTTGCGCGCGCTGGGAGCGCAGCCTGAGATCGAAGTGGACGCCGAGGAGCACATCCTGTTTCCACGGGACGTCTTGATGCTGTGTTCGGACGGATTGACGCGCGTGGTGACCGAGCCGGAAATTGCCGGCGTGCTGCAGGCAGAAACCGATCCGCTACGAGGCGGGGAAGAATTGGTGTCCCTGGCCAATGAACGCGGCGGCCCGGACAACATCACGGTGGTGATTGCGCGGATGCTGAAAGATTCCAAGGGATGGTTTTCGTGGTTGTGGCGCCGTGGGGCGCGGAAGAATCTAGGCAACAACGGCAGTGCCGGAGGAAAGTAAAATGCCGAAACTCAGCCTCATGTTCGACAACAAACTCGTAAGAGAGGTGCCGGTGGGAAGCCGCCCGGTGACCATCGGGCGCGCCCCGGACAACGACCTGTCCGTGGACAACCTAGCCGTTTCCAGTTACCACGCGAAAGTGTATTTCGAGGCGGGGCGCATGGTCATTGAGGACCTCAACAGCCTCAATGGGACCTTTGTCAACGATCTCCGCGTGGAGCGCGCCACTTTGCACGACGGAGACAACGTTCACATTGGCAAGCACATCATCAAGGTGGATACCAGCGGCGATGCGCCCATGTCGTGGCAGTCCGGGCGGAAAGCGGCGGCACCGCGCATCAATGAAACGATGGTGCTGGACACCAAAGAGCGGCGGCAGATGCTGCAACAGGCGGCGGCGATGGGTGAATCCATGCAATTCGCCGGGACACGCGTGAAAGTGGCGACCCTGATGGTGCTCGGCGGAAACACCGACCAAAAGGAATATATCTTGACGAACAAGCTGACGGTCATCGGAAAGTCGGCGATGGCCACGGTGCGGCTGAAGGGCTGGTTCAAACCGCAAATGGCGGCGCAGATCAACCAACGCGACGATGGCTATTTTCTTGGCCCTGGCGACAAGGTGCCTTCGGTGAACGGACGGCCCATCGGAGGGCCCACGCGGCTGAATGACGGAGACTTGATTGACGTGTCCGGCGTGAAACTGAATTTTATTTTCCGCGAGTAGCGTTCGAACGCGATGGCCGTCCCGTCAGCAGGGTTGTGGGAGAGGCGGGGCTCATTCGGCCTCTACGAACTGCTGCAATCGTGGTGGCGGCACCGCGTGTCGTTTGTCATCAGCGTATTTGTAACGTTTCTCGCGCTGGCGCTCTACTATTTCACCTTCGTCGGCGAGCGGCCGACTCCCATTTTCAATTTTGTCCAGCGGTTGGAATTTGCTTCCTTGGACACGCGCTTCCGCTACCGGCCGCTGGGGCCCGGTTGATCCGCGAATCGTGATCGTGGACATCGACCAACATTCGCAGGAGGTGCTGGGCAAGTGGCCTTTTTCGCGGTCGCACTTCGCCCGGATGCTCGACGTTCTTCGCGAGGACGGCGCGAAAGTGGCGGCGTTTGATGTGACCTTCAGCAAAGCCGATCAAAGCGCAGCGCCGATCCGCGCCTTGTGGGCGGAAGTGGAATCGCGGAAAAACCGCGGCGAGCAAGTGGATCCCGTGCTGTCGGCGGAAGTGCGGAAGCTGGCGGCCGCTTACGACCCAGATAAACAGTTTGCCGCCGCGATTCAGCGCTTTGGCGCCGTGGTGTTGGGAAACTTTTTCCTGCATACCGAAGCCGATCTTCGCGGCATCGACGACAAGACGCTGGACGCTTACGCCAATCAGATTGCCTTCTACTCTTTCCCCAGCGTCCGTCCAGTTCGGCCCGGAACCGGCAAGCAGGACCGTATCAACGTCTTCGACGGGATTCTTCAATGTGTATCCCGACGTCGACGGCGTGGTGCGGCACGCGAATCTTCTCATTCCCTACTGCCGCTCCAAAGACTTCAACGATTGGGACCTCTACCCGTCGGTGGATGTGCAGGCCGTGCGGTCCTATTTTCGACTGCCTAATGAACAAGTCGTTCTGGAGTTCGGCCCTGTCGGCGCTTACCGCATTTTGTTCGGACAGGCCGCGCAGATTCGCACCGACGAGCTGGGCCGAGTGGTCATCAATTATCACGGGCTGCGTTACACGTACCCGCATTATTCGCTCGCCGATGTCGTCGAGGGAAAACTTGGGTGGGAAACTTTTCATGGAAAGATCGTGCTCATCGGTGCGACCGCCACGGGCATCGGCGATCTTCGCACGACGCCTTATGGCGGACTGGATTATCCAGGCGTGGAGATTCATGCCCATGTCATTGACAACATTTTGCACTAATCGTTCCTGGTTCGAGGAGCAAAGCAAACGCTCACGGATGTGCTTATTATTCTGATGTTCGGCTTTCCATTAGGCGTCTGGATGGCGCTGGTTTCGCCGCGCTGCATGTGGTTTGGCGCTTTCCTGTTTGTGCCTTTGGTGGCCGTGAACTACTGGACGTTTTTGCACGGCCGGTGGCTCAATTTTACGGTGCCTGCGGTAACGCTTACGGCCAAAGTGTTGCTGGTTTCTCTCTACCGTTCGCTCTTTGAAGAAAAAGAAAAGCGGCGCGCGCGCGGCTTTCGGGCAGTACCTCAGCCCGGAAGTGATCCGACGCCTGCTGGTGAATCCGCAGCTCGTCGAGCCAAAGAAGACCGAGATCACCGTGATGTTCAGCGACATCCGCGGCTTCACCACCATTTCCGAGAAACTTGACGCGCAGGAATTGGCGCTGTTTCTGAGCCAATATCTTTCGGACCTGATCAGCCTCGTCTTCGAGAATTACGGCACACTCGATAAATATATCGGCGACGCCGTGATGGCCTTTTGGGGTGCGCCCTTCGAAGAACCGGGCCACGCCGCGAAGGCGTGCAAAACGGCGCTCAAGATGACGGACCGAGTTCGCGAATTGCAAAAGAAATGGAAGGCCGAAGGCAAGCCGCATCTCGACATCGGCATCGGTCTGAATACCGGCATGGCCAGCGCGGGCAACATGGGCTCCGCTCTGCCTTATGGCTACACGGCACTCGGCGATGCAGTGAATCTTTCTTCGCGTCTCGAAGGGCTCAACAAGGATTACGGCACGCACATCATCGTAAACGAATCCACGTACCAGGCCGCCAAGGATAGCGGCTTCGTGTTCCGCGAGCTCGATTTGATTCGCGTCAAGGGAAAACTCCAGCCGGTCACCATCTGGGAGCTTATCGGCCGCGTGGGCGAAGATACGGTGTACGGCACGGCGGAAGCGGTTCGTTCTCGAGTCGAACTTTTCCAGCGGGCTCGCGCGCGCTCCTGCCAGCGGCAATGGCAAGCGGCGCAGGAGGCGTTTCAGGAGATTCTGGACCAATGGCCAGACGACGGCCCTTCGCGGGCGTACTGGAAGCGCTGCCAGGAATATCTCTTCGAAGAGCCACCCGAGGGTTGGGACGGTGTCTTTACCATGACCCACAAATAACGCCGAGCATCCCCCCGAAGCGTCCAAACGGATTCCCACCAACCCACAAAAGGTGCTCGAGCAACGTGATATAAGGTGTTCTTGGGTAGTAGTGGTCGTTTTCCCGTGGAGGTCTCCCATGGCGCGTTGGTTCGTACTCGCCTTTTCTTTCCTGTTGGTTCCCGTAAGCTCCCCAAGCCAAACAGATGGGTCGAAAGAAGCCAAGAAGCTGAGCATTCAGGGAAAAGTGATCGAGGCGAAGGGCGGGCAGCCAGTCCGGAAGGTCAATGTGGAAGGTAAGCGATGTTCCCGGCGGAATCGTCCCTTAACAGTGAGCCGGTCCGTACCCGAAATAGGGCCCTGAGGAATCTAAGTACGAAAGGAACAAAGCCAGCACCCTGCCCATTGTAATCCGGCGCGGATCACGCGACCTGACCAGGGGGAAGAGCAGTACTTATGTGGATTGTCCGATTAGCGTTACGCAGGCCATACACATTCGTGGTCCTGGCCCTTGCGATAATCTTGCTGACCCCGGTCGTGCTCCTGCGCACTCCCACGGACATTTTCCCGGAAATCAACATCCCCGTCGTGAGCATCGCGTGGACTTACTCGGGGCTTTCGCCGTTGGAGATGGAGCAACGCGTTACCTCCACCATCGAACGCGGCGCCACGACCATGGTCAATGATATCGAGCACCTGGAATCGCAATCTCTTCCGGGCATGACTATCATCAAGCTCTATTTTCATCCCAAGGCCAACATTTCGACTGCCTTAGCGCAGACCGCCGCCGCCACAGAGACGATGATGAAGTGGCTTCCGCCGGGCGCGACTCCGCCGCTGGTGATTATCTACTCGGCTTCGACCGTTCCGGTGATTCAGATTGGGCTGACCAGCGACACCATGAGCGAGCAGCAGCTCTTTGATACCGGCACCACTTTTCTTCGCCCGAAGTTGACCACGGTCCCCGGCGCCGCCATTCCCTGGCCGTACGGAGGGAAGCAGCGCTTCATCTCTGTGGACATCGATTCGGCTGCGTTGCAGGCCAAGGGGCTCTCTCCCGTGGACATCGTTAACGCGATGAACCAGCAAAACCTCATCCTGCCCACGGGAACCGCGAAGCTCGGTCTGCTGGAATACAACGTGGAGATGAACGGGAGCCCGCGCACGGTGGCGGAGCTGAACGATCTACCGGTCAAGACCATCAACGGCACCACCATTTACATGAAGGAAGTAGCTCACGTCCGTGACGGCTTCTCGCCGCAGACCAACATCGTGCGGGCCAATGGCCGGCGCGGCGTGATCATGAGCATTCTGAAGACGGGCGGCACTTCCACACTGGAAGTGGTGTCGCGCGTCAAGGAAATTCTGCAGTATTACTCGGGGGCTTTGCCCGAGGGGCTGCACGTCACCACTTTCTTCGATCAATCCCTTTTCGTGCGCGCCGCGATTTAAGGCGTGGTCCGGGAAGCGCTCATCGCCGCCTGCTTGACGGCGGTCATGATTCTGCTTTTTCTCGGGAACTGGAAGAGCACGCTGATCATCGCCATTTCCATTCCTTTGTCCATCCTGGTGAGTGTCATCGCCCTGAGCGCGCTGGGCCAAACGATCAACATCATGACCTTGGGCGGCCTAGCCCTCGCCGTAGGCATCCTGGTCGACGATGCAACAGTAGAAATTGAAAACATCAACCGCAACCTGGCCATGGGTAAAGAGACCATGCAGGCCATCTTGGACGGCGCTGCGCAAATTGCCGTGCCTGCATTCGTCTCCACGATTTGTATCTGCATTGTCTTTATTCCCATGTTCTTCCTGTCTGGGGTGGCGAAATTCCTCTTCGTGCCGCTTGCCGAGGCGGTGATTTTCGCTATGCTTGCCTCCTATTTCTGGTCGCGAACCATCGTGCCAACCCTGGCGATGTATCTTCTTTCCGCCGAGGATGAATATCATGGCGACGAGCATGTTGGCGAAAAAATGGGATTCTTCCGGCGGTATCAGCAGGGATTCGAGCGGCGGTTTGAGGCGTTTCGCGAAGGTTATCGCCGCGCGCTGACAACGGCCTTGCATCACCCCTGGTTGTTCACCGCTTGCTTTCTCGGATTCTGCGTTCTGTCCGGTGGGCTAGTTCTTGTCGTTGGCCGGGATTACTTCCCCACTGTCGATGCAGGCCAGATTCGACTGCACATGCGCGCGCGTCCCGGCCTGCGCATTGAAGAAACCGCGCGGTTGGCGGACCAGGTCGAAACCACGATTCAGGAAATTATCCCGAAGCGGGATTTAGTCACCATCCTGGACAATATCGGTCTGCCCTACAGCAGCATCAACATGACCTACAGCAATGCGGGCACCATCGGCACCTCCGACGCGGAGATTCTCGTACAGTTGAAGAAAGACCGGGGCAGCTCCACCGCGACGTACATCAAAGAACTTCGCGAAATGCTGCCGCAGCGATATCCGTCCACGCAATTTTTCTTCCAGCCGGCGGACATAGTTTCGCAAATTCTGAATTTCGGGATGCCTGCGCCCATTGATATCGAGGTGATGGGACAAAATCAGGCCGGCAACTACCAAATCGCAGAAAAACTTGCGTCACAGATCCAGCACGTTCCCGGCGCTGTCGACGTGCACGTCCAACAGGCTTTCAACGATCCCACCCTGCACATGGAGATCGACCGCACCCGCGCGCAGTCCGTGGGCCTGCAGGCGCGGGACATTGCGCAAAACTTGCTGGTCTCCTTGAGTTCCAGCTTCCAGACGGCCCCGGTTCTCTGGATGGATCCCAAGAACGGCGCAACCTATCAAGTTGCCGTGCAAACTCCGCAATATCGGATTGATTCGATGCAGGCGCTGGAAAACACGCCGGTCACCGGAGCCGGCGCTGCCGCCGCGGACGAGCCGCCGCAGATTCTCGGCAACCTGGTCAATATTTCATCGGCCATGCGGCCCGCCGTGGTGTCCCACTACGACATCGAGCCGTTGATCAATGTTTATGCTTCCGCGGACGGGCGGGATCTCGGCGCAGTGTCCGATGAAATCGCCAAACACGTGCACGCCATCGAAAAGGAATTGCCACGCGGCAGCCACATCACCATTCGCGGCCAAGTGCAAACAATGAAATATTCGTTTGATGGCTTGGCAATCGGCTTGGTCGGCGCCATTGTTTTGGCCTATCTCTTGATTGTGGTCAATTTTCAATCCTGGTTGGATCCGTTCGTCATCATCACCGCGCTGCCAGGCGCGCTGGCGGGCATCTGCTGGATTTTGTTCTTCACGCATACCACGTTGAATGTGCCGTCGATGATTGGCGCAATTATGTGCATGGGCGTGGCCACGTCGAACAGCATTTTGGTGGTTTCTTTCGCGCGCGAGCAGTTGCAGGAAGGAAAGACGGCGCAACAAGCCGCGCTGGAAGCCGGATTCGTGCGCATCCGCCCCGTGATTATGACCGCGCTGGCGATGATTATCGGCATGGTTCCGCTGGCCATCGGGCTCGGCGAAGGCGGCGAGCAAAATGCTCCACTAGGCCGGGCAGTGATTGGCGGCTTGATTTTCGCTACGTTTGCCACGCTGTTCTTCGTCCCGACGGTGTTCTCCGTCATTCACGGACACCGGGAACGCCGAAGGGCGCTGGAAACCGCTGCCGTTTCCGTCATACCCTGAACGGTAAGGGCGCGGGCGAACTCGAGATTGCAAGAGACCAGGGAAAACGCAGTATGGAGTTGAGATGAGCTCTCAAGATAGCGGTCAAGCTGGCGAAAAAGGGGGAAAATTATTCCAGGTGCTGTCGGGCGGAGCGCTCCTCCTTGCGGTGTTGGGCGGGCTCACGCTACTGCAGCGCCGCTCGGAATACCGCACCCTCGCGGAAGAAACGGAAACGCTTGCGATTCAGACTGTTGGCGTGATCCACCCAACTCCCGAAACGGGCCAAGAAGACTTGGTGTTGCCGGGAACGATGGAAGCGTTCGTCGAGTCCCCGATTTACGCGCGCACCAACGGCTATCTCAAGAAGTGGTATCACGATATCGGCAGCCGGGTTCAGAAAGGCGATTTGCTGGCGGACATCGACACGCCGGAAGTGGATGAACAGCTCTCGCAGGCGCGCGCCGATCTCGCGACGGCGCAGGCCAATGCTCATCTTTCTGAGATCACGGCTTCGCGCTATGCGGAGCTCTTGAAAACCGACGGCGTCTCCAAACAGGAAGTCGATAACGCCGCTGGCGACCTGGCGGCCAAGCACGCCATCGTGCAATCCGCGGAAGCAAACGTGCACCGCCTGGAAGAAATGAAATCCTTCCAACACATTTACGCTCCCTTCTCCGGCGTGATCACGCGGCGCAACGTGGACATCGGAACGCTGGTCAATGCCGGCAATGGCGGCGCGTCGCAGCAGCTCTTCTTCCTGGCACAAACCAGTCCTCTGCGCGTTTATGTGCGGGTCCCGGAAATCTACGCCAACACCATTCATGCGGGCCTTGGAGCCCATCTCGAAGTCACGCAGTATCCGGGCAAAAAAATCGAAGGCAAGGTGACGCGCACGGCGGAAGCCATCGACCTTGCCACGCGCACCCTGAATACGGAAGTGGATGTTCCCAACCGCGACGGAACGCTGCTGCCGGGCGGTTACGCCCAAGTTCACTTGGAAGTCAAAGTGAGCGGCTCGCGGCTGCAAGTCCCCGTGAACGCGCTGCTGTTCCGCTCGGAAGGGCTTCGGGCCGTCGTTGTGGATAACAACCGCAAAATCCACCTGCGGCAGATTACTGTCGGGCGTGATTACGGAACGAGCCTCGAAGTTTTGCAGGGTCTCGATGCACAGGACTGGATCGTCCTCAACCCCGCCGATTCGCTGGAGGAAGGCCAGGAAGTGCGCGTGCAAGAAATCGCCATGAAGGGGGCCGCGTCGTCACCAGCGAAGCCGCAAGCACCTGCGCAAGGTTCCAACAAATAATAATGAGAAGTGCTAAGCATATTGCTGTCCTGAATAGCATTGTTGTCTTTCTTTTCGCCGCGGGCTGCACCGTGGGCCCTAAATACCAGCGCCCGTCTGCTCCCGTGCCCGGTAAATGGGATGTTAGCGAGCCATGGCGCGAAAGCGCGCCCAAGGATGGAGTCCCTAAAGGCGAATGGTGGAACGTTTTCCAGAACGACGAACTGTCCGCGCTCGAAAAGCAAGCTCTCGACGCGAATCAGACCATCAAAGTTGCGGTGGCCCGCCTGGAGCAAGCGCGCGCCGCCGCTTCACTGCAGATTGCCACGCAATTTCCAAATCTAGCGGCTGAGCCGCAGGCTGAGCGTCAGCGCCTCTCGGGCAATCGCCCCACAAGTGTTAATCTCCCTGCCGTTGCTCCCGTGACGCAGAACATCATTACACTGCCGTTTACGGTCGGCTATGAAGTGGACTTGTTTGGCCGGCGGCGCAGAGGCATTGAAGCGGCACAAGCCTCTTATCAAGCATCTGCGGCCGACCTCGAAAACGCTCGCCTAGTCATCACCTCGGAACTTGCTGGCGATTACTTTACGCTCCGGCAGCTTGATTCGGAGCTAAACATCTTGAACCGCACCGTCGAGACGCTCCAAAAAGGTTTGCAACTGGTCCAATCGCGGCACACGGGCGGTCTCGCTTCCGGTCTGGACGTGGCCGAAGAAGAGACCCTGCTAAACACCACCAAGACGCAGGCTGTTTTGCTCGAGCAACAACGCAAACAGGTTGAGGATGCGATTGCGGCGTTGCTCGGGAAGCCCGCGCCCGACTTTCACCTCGCACCAAGAGAATTCAACGCGGAGCCTCCCGCTTTGGATGCGGGACTGCCTTCGGATCTCCTTGAGCGCCGTCCGGACATTGCTGAAGCCGAGCGCCAGATGGCCGTAGCCAACGCGCAAATCGGCATTGCCCGCGCAGCTTACTTCCCTTCACTAAACCTTTTTGCCAATGGCGGATGGCAGGCGGCGGACATCGCCAAACTTCTAAATGTGCAGAGCACCTTCTGGGCTGTCGGTGCCAATGTGGCCGAAGCCATCTTCACCGGTGGTTCGCGGCGCGCGCAAGCGCAATTCGCCAAGGCTGGTTACGACGCAAGCGTGGCTTCTTACCGCGACACGGTCTTGAATGCCTTCCGCGAAGTGCAGGATGACGTCACCGGCCTGACCGTTCTCGACCAGGCTTTTCATTCGCAAGAGAAGGCCGTGGATTCTGCCCGCCGCACGGTGGATATCGCCACCAGCCGCTATGTTGGCGGTCTCGTGAGCTATCTCGACGTCGTGAACGCCCAGCAAAGCTTATTGAATAACGAGCAAGAGCTTGCCGTGATTCGCGGTCAGCGCCTGGTTACCAGCGTGCTGCTTGTGAAAGCCCTCGGCGGCGGTTGGGATGCTTCGAGCCTCGCGGCAGTACAAATCAAAACGAAACTGCGGGATGTGGTTGCGCCCTAATCTACTAAGCTCCCGGAAGGTACGCTCAGGGGTTGCCAGTGTCGTGAGGCGAGATGACGCGGCCTAATTCCGAAGCGCGGCTCAGCCGGTCAAACATCTGGTAGGCGGCGTCGGAAATTCTGGTGATAGCTTCGCCTCCATCGCGTTCCCGCCGCAAATATGTGGTCATCACGCTGATGACGTAAGGCCGTTTGCCGGTAAAAACAATCCCGGAATCATTGCGCACGCCCTCCAGTTCTCCCGGTTTGTTCGCCACCTTCACATCTTCCGGCAAATTGCGCGGGATATAGCTTTCCTTGTGCACGCTGAGCAGGTTGAAAAAATCTTCGGTCATCTGCCTGTTCAACACTTTGCCGCGATAAAGGTTTTCGAGCAGCAGCATCATTTCGCGCGGCGTGGCCACGTTTTCTCTGCCTTCCGAGGCCGCCTTCAGGTCCATCATCTTGCGCCGCAGGCGGGTGCGCGCCAGCCCTAGGGAATCAAGCAACGCGTTTACGTTTTCCATTCCAATGCGGTCAATGATCACGTTGGTGGCGGAATTATCGCTCACCGAAATCACCAGTCCCGCGACGTCGCGCAGCGTCAGCCGCGTCATCCCCGGCGTAAGCACGCTGGTGATGCCGCTTCCCCCGACCAGGTCCGACTGTTGCAGGGTGTAAAAATCCGTGAGCTTGATTCCGCCTTGTTGCGCCTGGCGATATAGCTCCGCGAGAATCGCAATTTTGATGGAACTGGCCGTGGGCATCACTTCGTCGGCATGCAGCAAATACTTCTGTCCAGTCGTCAAGTCCAGGATGGCCACCGCAAGTACCCCGTCGAGCTTGCTATCTACTTCATTGACCGTGGCCGCCAGCTTTTGCCATAGGACGTGTTCTTTCTCCTGGGAATTTTGCTGCGCCGCGGTGCGCAAAGGTCCACCGCTGAAAACTGCCGCGCATCCCACAACAAGCAAGACTTTCTTCAACAAGGAACCCTCCAAGTGGAGGAGATTATAAGGCCTGTCGGAAAACGTTCAGAGCACTTTTCCTCAAACCGGCGGGTTGGTCTGCTATCGTCGGCAGAGGCGTACTGAATGGGCACCGGCGAAACCATTTCCACGAAATTGTGTTAAATAGGAAGAAAGGCGCTCGACCGCCTGCGAAAACGCCGAGCCGGCCATCTCCTAGACAATCGAGCAACACAAAATCCCGGCAGGCTTCGCTCTTTGGAGAAAACACTGATGCGCAGATTCTTTGCAGGATTGGTTTTCATGGCGTTGGCGGGTATGTCCGCTCTGGCCACGCCGCCTCAAGATCGCGACGACCGCCGTGACCGCGATGAGCGTCATGACCGGGGCAAGCACAAAGGCGGGGACAAGCATGGCGACGAGGATCGCGGGGATCGCGGAGATCATGACAACGGCAAACATAAGGGGTGGGACAATCCGCACAATCCGCATTACCGAGACTGGGAGTCGGACCATGATCGCATCCGCCCCGGCCGCGCCTATCCTCAGGGGCGTTATGCCCACGTGAGAGAAGTATTTGTAGCGCGCCGCTTTGATTACCGCACTCGCCACCTCTTTCTGCACGACAATTCCGATTGGGTCGTTGCTTCCTACGACGTCGACCGCTGCCGCGACTGGGAATGGAACAGGGACCAAGTCTACGTCTACGACGACGACCATCACGCGGGCTGGTATTTGCTCTTCAACGCGCGCTTGGGCCGCTACGTTCACGTCGAATACTTCGGCGTGCATTAGACTCGTCGTTTAGGTTTGTCCATTAGGACTTGCATCGACTTGAGTGATGCGCACGCTCTCGCCGACTTGAGCGTGGTTCGGGTGCTGGGTGGTAAGCGCCCCAACCGCTCCGTTGAAAACAAAATATTCCGGCCGTTCGTCCATCAGTTTCTGCAGGCTCATTTTCTGATGTCCCGACCCGCCGATGTCATCCACGGTATAGATTTCTCCCTGCATCACCTAGAACTCGCGGTCTACGCGTGGCAACCCGTCAGGGGGGCTCCACCACCACCTTAACAGCTTGCAAACCATTCCTTCTGACATGGCGGGGCTTCCTTCTCTTGTTTCGCGATTGGAACGATTTCAATGACGGGTCTGCTGCGCCAGCAATTCCGGAATTGCCAGTGCCGTACTCGCCACAAAAAACCGCGTCGCCAGCCCGATCTGGCCCGCAACTGCCAGAACAACTCCGGTGCAGTTGCTCGCAAGCGCGCTGGCCAGCGCGCCCGTGCGCAATGATTTCAACCCCAGGAACACCCGCAGCCATTTGACACTGAATCCCCAAACAAACGGCACCAGAAATCCCCAGCCCATCAGCGCAAGGTACCGCTGGTCGAAACGGCGCAGAAACGCCGGGCTGTCGCCGCGCAGCGAGACGTAGAAGCTTCCGCCCAGGTTCGTGACCACCACGGCTAAAAACCCTATCGCTGCGGTCAGCACGGCCCAAACCCATGGCTCAAGCCCGGCTTTCGAGGGATCTTGAGGCCGATGCTGTGAAATGATGCGAAAGAAAATCAGGAACGCCGCCAATTCCAGAATGCCCGACAGCGGCAGCAGCACGCGCCAGTTCCACAAGTACACCGTCGCGCCCCACCGCAGCGCCACACCGGTGGTCCAAAGCGCCCAGCAAATCCAAGCCTCGCGGACAGCTTGTGTCGCTTCGCCGCGCAGCTTCGGAATCGCATAAAACCGATACCCAGCAGGAAACTCCCGATCCACCCGAACACCTGGGCGTGGCCGTGCGCCTGCAGCCACGCCGTGGAAATCAGACCGGCGCTCTCCCGCGCGCTGATTTGCAGAAGGTCCCACACACCCAGAAGGGTTCCCGGAAACAACATAAAGAACAGCCCCGTCGTGATGTACGCCTTCAATAAGCGGGAGAGTGCCGGTTCGCGAGCGCGCGTGCGAAGAAGGCCTGCTCGCGCCTGTTCCCGGGTTCGTAGGTGCCGGAGTGGATGTTCCCATGGCGCCCTCTGCTTACAGGATCTTAGCTTCCAGCTCGTCGGCTCGCGGAAACAGGATGTTGTTTTCGAGGTGCACGTGCGTGTGCATGTCCGCCTCGTGATCTCTTCCGCCGACACGCCCGTTTGCATGCACGCGTCGTGCAATGACTTCGCGCCTCCACAGCAATAGTCGACCCCAGCCTCTTCCAAAACCTTTTTCGCGCCGGGATTCGACGCTGCAATGTCCCGCACCTTCGTCGTGCTTGTAAAGCTCATGACTGCCTCCCTTATGGAGTTAGTCTGCAGGGAGAGGCGAGTGCGGGCAGTGACTAAAGTCACTCCGCGAAAAATCTTCTTTCTGTTGGGAAAATACGCAAAAACTACTCGAGTGAGCTCAACTCGCGCTTCATTCCCGCAAAGTCTTTGATCACCAGCTTCCGACCCTCTACCTCCAGGTATCCCTCCGCCTGCAGCCAGCTCAAATTGCGCGACACCAGTTCCCGCACTGTGCCAAGCTCTGCGGCAAAATCCTGATGGCTCTTCTTCAAAAATTGCGCGACACCAGTTCCCGCACTGTGCCAAGCTCTGCGGCAAAATCCTGATGGCTCTTCTTCAACTCGAGATGGATTCCGCCTTTTGAACGCGTGCCCTCTGCTTCCGCCAGTTGCAAAATCAACGCGATCAGGCGCTGCCGCACCGTGGTGAACGACAGCTCTTCGATGATCCCGACCAGCCGCCGCAGCCGTCCGCCCACCACCGCAATCACTTTCAGCGCCACGTCGGGATGCTCGCGGCAAAAATTCTGAAAATCCTTGCGCGAGATGAACAGAAGCTCTGTATCTTCCGACGCCGCGGCCGCTGCCGGGTAGTTTCCGCCGTCAAACACCGGAAGTTCGGCAAACGAGCTTCCCGGCCCTTCAATCGCCAACACTTGTTCGCGTCCCGACGCCGACAGCTTGAAGATGCCCATCTTCACCCGACGCGACCAGGAACAATCCCGTACAAGGGTCGCCTTCCCCGAAGAGCAGGTCGCCTCGCTGCAGCCGCTTCTTGCTCGTTCTTCGAGCCAACGCCCTGGTTTCCTCTTCCGTAAGGCTCGCGAAGAGCGGAGTCTTGCGTAGCACCGCCTGAATGTTGTCGACCATGCCTGCAACCTGCTTGCGCTTACCGGCGATTTCCTACTGCTCAATGACGACTGACGCTAAATGCCGCTTTACCCCGGCGGCCAGCGGAACTGTCTCCCACCCAGCAAGTGCAAATGCAGATGAAACACCGACTGGCCCGCGCCGCTGCCGTTGTTCAGCACCGTGCGATAACCGGCGAGAAGCTTGCGTTCGCGCGCAAGCTGCGCCGCGACGAGCTGCAGCTTTCCAAGCACCGCTTGATCTTCTGCCCCCGCCTCCGTCAGCGATTCGAAATGTTTTCGCGGGCAAATGAGGATGTGCGTGGGCGCTTGCGGGCTGATGTCCTCAAACGCGAACAGTTCGGCGTCCTCGTACACAATCTTCGACGGAATCTGCTTGGCGCCAATCTTGCAAAACAGGCAGTTGGGATTCATCGGATTCCTCCTGCGGGCGTTTCCGGATCCAGGCGCGTGACGAACGGTGTAAAACCCTCGCGCGACCGCAGCTGTTCGCCGAACTGCCGCGCCGCGTCCTCGCCGGAGATTTTGCCGACGCGCACGCGGTAGAACGTTCCTTCCGGCGCGTCATACTGTTGAATGAAAACCGGCGAGTACGAAACGGCGAGCCGGTCGCGCAATCGCTCCGCATTGCCATGGTCATGAAACGCCCCCACCTGCACGGTGAAAAATCCTGCCGTGGGGTCCACGTTGCCCAGGACTTCCACGCGCACCGGCGCGACACCGGGTCCCACCGAATCAATTTCCCGCGCCGCCGCCAGCGAAAGGTCGATGATGCGGTTCTCCACAAACGGCCCGCGGTCGGTGATGCGAACCGTGGTGCTCTTTCCATTGCTCAGGTTCGTCACGCGGACCATGGCATCGAACGGCAGGGTACGGTGCGCCGCTGTCAGCTTGTACATGTCGTAGATTTCGCCGTTCGAAGCGCGCCGCCCGTTAAAAGGGTCGCCGTACCAGGAAGCGTTGCCCTCTTCGGTATATCCCGCCGGAGCAGGCACAGCAACGGGTCTGTCGCGCCGTGGCGTTCCCGTCGGCCTGCTCGATGGCCTTTCGGGCACGTCCGTCGAGCGCTTTGCGGATTCTCCCGTTCCTGGAGGCGTGCTTGCGGGTTGTGTTCGTGGCGGTTGCCGGCCAGCCACCGGCCGGCGTCCTGCGCATCCCGAACCGGCCAACGCCAAGAAAAACAAAGTTGCAGAGGAAAAATAGAGAATGCTGCGCAGGTTCCGCGCGTTACGAAGACGTGTTCGCCGCCCACTCGCCTTCGGCGTCCTGCGAGACCTCAGGAGTGATTTCTTCAAAGGCCCGCCCGTATTTACGATTTAGGGGATTTTGCCCGTTTCTGTGAATTGCGCGCCGCGTTGCGTTCCTCGAGCCAGCTTGCCGCTTCGCTCAGCTTCTCGGACACTTCACGGAGGAACTGCGCCGTGCGCTTTTCCGTTTCCGGGGCAACGTCTTCTTTCATGAACGTCTTTAGCCGCTCCAATTCCTCGTCCACTCGTTTCCCAAAATCTTGCAAGTTTTTCATGCGTTTGAGCCGGGCGACTTCGTCGTCGATGCGTTTCCCGAATTCTTCGAATCGCCCCATGGCCTACCCCTTGCTTTCCCGCGATATTACGCGCGTTTTCTGTATTATAGAAACGCCCTTTCCCGGTCGCAAGGAGGACGGTTGACCCTACCCTACCGTTGGCAGTGGCGATTGGAGCGTTGGAAAAATGCGATGCGCGGGTTCTTCGGGGGCGAGCAGCAGCCCCGCCCGAAACTCTGCCCCGTCTGCGGCGCGCTGGTCGGTATCAATGCCACGCGCTGTCACGAATGCGGCGCCAATCTGCGCTTTTCCCTCGCCGCCCTCGGCAAAAAACTCTCCGGCGTGTTTGGGGACAACGAAGCTCCCATCACCACCGCGCTCCTCATCGCAAATATTTCGATGCTGGGTGTGAGTTGGCTTTCTTTTGCCGCCATTGGTGAGGGAGGCGGCTTAAACATCCTTTGGGGACTCGTGGGTGAACCGCAATTTCGCCTTGGCGCGACTTATCCCTTGCTCATTTTCTATCGCAATGAGTGGTGGCGCCTGATCACCGCCATGTTTCTTCACGCCGGGCTGGTCCATATCGGATTCAATATGATGGCATTGATGCAATTTGGCCCGGCGTTGGAGGAGGTTTACGGCTCGGCGCGCTATCTGTTCCTGTATGTGGTTACGGGAGCTTTCGGTTTTTTGCTGAGCGCGGGAACGGGTCATTTCTCGCTCGGCGCCAGCGGCGCTTTGCTGGGACTCGTAGGAGCCACGCTCGCGATCACCTCGAAGCGCGGCGGAGTGTACATGCGCGAAATCCGCTCTCGGCTGATTACTTCCGTGGCCATTCTGTTTCTTCTTGGATTTTCCGGTTTCATGGCCATGGACAACCTCGCCCATGGTGGCGGACTGGCAGCAGGCTTTGCACTGGGCAAGCTCTTTGTTGACCGGAAACCCATGAACGTGAAAGAAACGCGCATCGCCTACACCCTCGGATGGCTCGCGGGAATCGTGGTCATTGCGAGTTTCATTCTAATGTTCCTGCACTTTCGCGATCCGCTTCCCGGGCGCGGTTAAATGGCAACACATTCCGTCTTACTCGCCGCTGGCGGTCTCTTGCTGTCGATTTCTTCAAGAGCCAGGGTGTGGAGGGTTGATTCGGCGGGCGGTGATAAAACAATAGTGGAAGCCGGAGTACACGCACAACGCCGTGACGGCGTAGATCAGAGCATGGTTCAGCAGCGAGAGATGGAACTCCGGATACGCCGCGCCGAGCACCACCATGAAAACCAGGATGATCTGGAAGAGCGTCGTCAACTTGCCGTAGATGCTCGGGGGAAAGGGCTGGTAACCCCACGCCAGGATGATCACCACCGCAACGATGAGAATGAGAATATCCCGGCCCAGTACCAGGATGGTCAGCCACCAGGCAAGCTGTTTCTTGAAGGCCAGAACGACAAAAGAGGACGAGAGCAGAAGTTTATCGGCGATGGGATCCAGGTAGGCGCCAAGCGAAGAGCGCTGGTTGAACGTCCGCGCGATCAGGCCGTCGATGCCATCGGAGAAGCCCGCAATCACGAGCACAAGCAAGGCCCACTTGTACTTTTCGTAGGACATCAAAATCAGGAAAAACGGCAGAAAAGCGAGCCGGAGAAAAGTAATTTGGTTGGGTACAGTCCAGATGCGGCCCTTCATTTTTGCTTAAGAATAGAATAATTCAGAGGTTTTCTTCAGGCAACTCCGCCAGGCCGCTGAAGCAGATTTCGAACCGAAACTTCCGACAAGTAGCACCTTCTCCGGCGGCTGAAAGGGTTGAAATTGTCATTCCGAGCGTACCGAGGAATCCTGGCTTGAGGTCATTTTTCATCGGGCCCAATGAGAGCATCGAAAAGTCCTAAAAATTATTTCAGACAAATTGCGCAAGATAGTCTTTTAACGAGCGGCCCAACTTCCGCGCGAAAAGCTCGTTCATCGAAGGAATCGACCCGGAGGGCTCATCCAGAGCGACGCGTTCGACGCGGTGCATGGGAAAGAAAACCGTGGGGAATCCCACGCGTTCGCCGTCCGGTTCGTTCATTTGGCGGATGAAATGGTCGAAGGAATTCAAGTCGATGCCGCGCAGCGTGATGCCCGAAGGATTGATCGTCAGCAATTCGCCCCACACTTTTTCCTTGGGAGTGTGCAGGCTGACAATCACGATGGAATGCGGGTCCATGGTCGGAGGGTCCTGTATTTAGACTATCGCACTTTTCTGCGCTGTTCACTTCGCCGTGCGGAAAAAGCAAAGATCAAGCAGAGACGCGGAACGCGCCAAGAATCCGAAGCGAAAACCAAATCCTGCTAGATTCGATCCAGTGTCATCCCGAGGAGCCGGAGACGACGAGCAATCCTGGCTGGATCTGTGCCAGCCGCCAGAAGATCTCGCGTGCCATCATTTCGTGTGCCCATAGGCCTGGTTCAGCCACCACAGGGCATCGTGCAAGTCTGCGGCGGAACGCACATCAAAAGAAAACCAACGTTTTCCCACAGCGATGCGCAAGTCTTTGAGCGCGCGTTGCTCCAAGTCCCGTGGTATCGGGTCAAATCGAAAAATAACGGAATTCGGAGTGTCGAACCCCCGCGTGACGGGCAGACCGCCGAAAATCTTCTTTCGCCGGTAGAGACCCATCATCCCGAACATCGGCCGCGTGGTGATTTGCGGCCAACCGCCCACTTCCGTTTTCAGCATGGCGGACCACTGCTTCATTTCTTCCGAGATCGGCGGCATCTTCGGCCGATCGCGCATGGCCCGCCGCGTTTCCTCGACTGGCGGATTCCTTTTTGCTTTCTTGCTCTTCATTGGTAGGCTTCGTCAGTTACGAAGCAACCTTGGAAGCGCGAAAATCGAGCGAGGCGCCGCGCTTCAGCAACGACTCTGCTTGCGCGACCATGTTCTCGATGATGCTTGCCGCGCTGGGCCGGTCGTGCAGCAGTCCGGTAGCTTCGCCGACGACCGTCAAATACATATCCAAATCCTGCTGGGCACGCGCTTGCGCATAAGCTTTCGCAAGGCTGCCGCGCGCTGCATCGGCTTCGGTTTCGCGGTGCGCCCACTCGTCGGTGAACTTGTTCTTGAGAACACGAAAGGAAAACTCTTGCGGCCAAGGAACGCCGCGCAGGGCATCAATCGCTTTCGTGCGAACCGTTTCATCGCCCGTAGCCCGCGCCGCGCGGTCGGTCATCGCTTGCGGCGTCAGCGCCTCCGCGGAAGCCCAGAAGCGCGTGCCCACCAGTGCGCCGTCGGCTCCCAGCATCAAAGCAGCGGCGAGACCACGGCCATCGGCGATACCGCCCGCGGCGAGCAGCAGCGTCTTTGGCGCGCGCTTTGCCAGAAAGTCCCTAATCTCGGGGACAAGCGGCAGCGTCGAGCGATTCGCGCCATGGCCTCCTGCTTCGGTGCCCTGCGCAACGATGGCGTCAGCCCCGGCGTCGAGCGCCTCCTCGGCATGCCGCAAAGACTGCACTTGGCAGATCACTTTGGCCCCGGCGTCGTGAATCCTCTTTGCGTACGGTTTCGGTTCGCCGAAAGAAAGAAACACGCAGTACGGAGAATGCTTCAAAGCTGCTTCGAGCGCTTGCGACGCGCGCTCCAGCGCCCACGTGATGAAGCCAACGCCAAACTTTCGGCCGCGCACGAGCGCGAGTTCTTTCTCCAGGTCCGGCTCGCCACCCAGCGCTCCGGCGTAGCCGCCACCCAGGATTCCTAGCCCGCCTGCATCCGACACGGCCGCGACCAAGCGCCCGCCCGCGATCAGCGCCATCGGCGCGCACAGGACCGGGTGGCGAATCCCCCATTGCTCGGTTAACCGCGTTTTCACAACTGCCATCCTTTCCCGAAATCCTGGTGCGGCGCTGCTCTTCACCCTGGCATGGGTTTGGGGCCGCCGGAGGGAAGCAGAAGTTTCGGCTCGGTGAGGGATTGCACCTGCTCCAAGGTGGCGTCGGGCGCGAGTTCGTGCAGAAGCAAGCCTTGCGGCGTAACGTCGATGACGGCCAGTTCGGTGACAATGTGGTCGACGACTTCGACGCCGGTCAGCGGCAGCGTGCACTTCTTCAGGATTTTGGGTTTGTTGTCCCGTGTGGCGTGCTCCATGGCGATGAACACGCGTTTCGCTCCCGCGACCAGGTCCATGGCGCCGCCCATGCCCTTGAGCATTTTGCCGGGGATGGCCCAGTTGGCGAGCGTTCCCTTTTCGTCGACCTGCAGTGCCCCGAGAACCGTGAGATCGATGTGGCCGCCGCGAATCATGGCGAACGAATCGGCCGAAGAAAAATAGCAAGTGCCGGGAAGCTCGGTGACGGTTTCTTTGCCGGCGTTGATGAGGTCGGGATCGACCTCCGCTTCCAGCGGATACGGGCCGACTCCCAGCATCCCATTTTCCGATTGCAGAATCACGTCCATGCCCTTAGGAACGTAGTTGGCAACGCGCGTGGGCATCCCGATGCCGAGATTGACATAGTAGCCGTCGCGCAGTTCCAAAGCGATGCGCCGCGCAATCCGTTCCCGTTTTTGCTCCTCCGTCAGAGGCATGAGAAATCCTTTTTCACCAGTTCTAAGTTGTAGGTTTTAAGTCGTAAGTAAAGACAAGAGGACAGGCAAGAGTGCCCGTCCCACTCAAACCATTGCCGTTTTTGTTCTTCACTCTGCGGCATAAGGCCTCAACGTCTAGGTGGTTCTGCTTTCCAGCGCTGCCAAACCAGCACGGTCGCCACCAATGCACCACCTCTCGGAATGGGCGGAGCGCGCAGAATCAGTTGGTCTCCCTCTAATTTTACAATCGTGCGAACCAGATCTGTGCCAACGCGGTTTGCACTGAGCTAATTTGCACGTGATGCGTCACCGGGTTGCCCTCGAGCGTGAAAGTTCCGGCATACGCGGCGAAGGTGGCGAAAGCTTCGGCCCGTTCCTCCACAGGGGCCGCGACGTAGTCGATAGTCGAAAGGGGCCTGCGTCTTGCGTTGGAGATGATCGCCATCATTCTCCCGTCGGCGCTGTAGGTCAGAAAGCCAGTAGGGTTTGGTCCGAATGTATCTCCAGTTACGCCCTTCTCCGTGCTTTCCGTTGCGGAGACTGGTTTCCAAGTACCGACAAGAGCGCGCTTCGATTGCGCCCTCGTGCTTGCAGGAAAAACAAGGATTGCGATGGCTGCAGCCGGAATTCACTTCTTCACCAAGCCCTCCTTCAAAAAAAACCAAAGCACCACTCGGAAGCCCTGCCTACGGAAGGCAGCGACCGCTCGAGCTTCAAGGAAACTTTTTCTCAAACTTCGGCAATGTGGCAGCAAGAACTTCTCCGACGATGGTTAGGCTTTGGGGATCGATTTTGTCGAGCGTGTCTTGCGTCGTGTGCCAATAAGGAATGGAGAAGTCGATGAGGTCGCAACCGGCCACGCCGCGGCGGATGAACGAAAAATGGTCGTCGCCGCCGACGGTATAGTCCTTTTTGATGAACGTATGCTGGTAGCCGAGTTGAGCGGCGGTCTCCCAAATGAAATCCGTAAGCCAGCGAGTGGAGCCGGTGTCCCGAGTGATTTTTGCGTTTTTAGGGCCAATCATGTCGGCCAGGATCATGGCTTTCACACGCTTCAGTTCGCCGGCAAGCGCCATTCGTGCGGCCATTTCGCGGCTGCCGAACGTGTTGTTGCTGCCATCGTCGTTCCAACGAACGCTGGCGCCATCAGTCCAATTACCTTGCGCCTCTTCCCCGTCGAAGAAAGCAATCCACACGTTGAGCGCATTCTTTCGCGCGCAGAAAAGGCGCGCCAACTCGATCATGGTTCCCGTGCCGGAACCGCCATCGTCCGCGCCCACAAAGTTGGGGATTCTCACGGTGTCGTAATGGGTGGTGTACAGAACGACGCCGGTGCTAGTGCCGTGAAGTTTGACGACAATATTTTTCATTGCAAGATGGCCAAGAACCGTGGAAGCGTGAAAGTCATGCTCCTCGACCGGGCATCCGTAACTTTTCAGCTGGCCGATGATGTAAGCTTGCGCGCGATGAATGCCATCTGAGTCCGGGGGCCGCGGTCCAATCTCCACCAAATGACGAACGTGCTCATACGCTCGGTTGCCGTCGAACCTGGCAGTCGTTTCGGAAGCGCTGGGCAACCGGCGAGCGGCCGCAACAGGAAGCCAGCAAAGCGAAACCAGCGCCACCGCGACGCGCCGCGCAATCCGTTCCGGTTTTTGTTCTTCGGTTAGTGGCATGAATTCAGTTCATAGTCGACCGTCTAAAGTCGAAAAGCATAACTTATGTTTCGGAACCAGCCATAAGCTGCCAAGGATACTCGATAACATACAGTCGGAGTGCCTCCTTGATCCAAGCTTGAACTGTCGTCTAAGCGGACTCGTTCATGGTTTTCTTACCGTGCGGCGCTCGATGCGCTTTTCGTATTTCGGGCCCTGGAAAATCGCGTCCACGAAAATTCCCGGCGTGTGCACCTGGTCCGGCGGAAGCTTGCCGACTTCGACCAGCTCTTCGACTTCGGCGATGACATAATCGGCGGCAGTAGCCATCATGGGATTGAAATTGCGCGCGGTCTTGCGATAGATGAGGTTGCCCCAGCGGTCGCCTCTCCACGCTTTGATAAACGCGAAATCGCCGCGCAAGCCGCGCTCCATCACGTACATGCGGCCGTCGAACTCGCGCGTCTCTTTGCCCTCCGCGACCATCGTGCCATAGCCGGTAGGCGTGTAGAAGGCGGGAATGCCCGCGCCTCCCGCACGCAGGCGTTCGCTGAGCGTGCCCTGCGGATTCAGCTCGACTTGCAACTCCCCGCTCAGGACGAGTTGCTCGAAGAGCTTGTTCTCGCCCACGTAGGTGGAGATCATCTTCTTGACCTGGCGCTGCTGCAGGAGCAAGCCGATGCCGAAGTCATCCACGCCGGCGTTGTTGCTGACGACGGTGAGGTTCTTCGTGCCTTTGCGGCGGACAGCAGCGACGAGGTTTTCCGGGATGCCGCAGAGTCCGAAGCCGCCCATAAGAATGGTGGCGCCGTCGCTGAGCTTGGCGATGGCGGCGTCGGCGGATGCAATGCGTTTGTCCATGGGAAGTTTTCGGTCGTAAGTGGTAAGTGTTTAGTTTTGGAAATGAAAAAGCAAGGGCGGCCTTCACTGAGGACTATGGCCATAATGGCTGCGCCTACCGGGCCAAGGAGAACTACGAAGGCTTTGGCTGCTGGGCGATGGCCACGTCAGCCCGGCAGAATGTTTTAGGTATAATCTGTCGCCATGAGCGAGAAGGCGGGGTGGTCGCGTAGAGATTTTATGAAAGTGGCGGCCGGCCTTGCCGGTGGCGTGATTGGCAAGGTGGAGGCGGGCATGAGTAGCTACGGGACAGCGGGCATACCTGGCACGAGTGATCCGACGAAACTAAGCCTCAGCGAAGCGTCGGACCTCGTGCATGGCAAGAAGATTTCCTCGGTGGCGCTGACGCAGGAATGTCTGAAGCGAATCGAGCGGCTCAACCCCAAGCTGAATGCGTTCATCACCGTGACGGCGGAGAGCGCGCTGGAGCAGGCCCGCGAGGCGGAAGCGGAGATTCAAAAAGGCCAATGGAAGGGTCCGCTGCACGGAATACCGATTGCGCTAAAGGATCTGGTGGATACGGCGGGCGTGCGCACGACGGCGGGAAGCGAGCTCTTCCAAGATCGCGTCCCCAGCCAGGATGCGGAGATTGTCCGGCGCCTGAAAGCAGCGGGTGCGGTGCTGCTGGGCAAGCTGAACATGCACGAGTTTGCTTTTGGAGGAAGCTCAGTCATCAGCGCCTTCGGCCCTGTGAGGAATCCCTGGGACGTCGAGTATTCGCCCGGAGGATCTTCCGGGGGATCCGCGGCGGCGGTGGCCGCAGGACTTTGTTTTGGGGCCATTGGGTCAGACACGGGAGGCTCCATCCGAGAGCCAGCGGGCTATTGCGGAATCGTGGGGCTCAAGCCGACGTACGGCCGCGTCAGCACGCGGGGAGTGATCCCGCTATCGTGGTCGCTCGACCATATCGGGCCGATGACGCGGACGGCACGCGATGCGGCCTTGATGCTGCAGGCGCTCGCGGGGTATGACGCGGAGGATGTGACGAGCGCCTACGCCGCGGTGCCCGATTATGCGGCAACCCTCGAGAAGAAGACGAGTTTTCGTCTGGGGATTCCGCGCGCAAACTTTTGGGAAGAACTGCATCCGGAAGTGCAGACGGCCATGACCGCGGCTCTTGGCGTCCTCGCAAAGCTCACGGCGAGCCAGCAAGACGTGAGAATCCCCACAGGGAGTGAATTTTCCGGAATGATTCTTGTGGCCGAGGCCTTCGCCTACCACGAAGAAAACGTAAAAGAGAATCCGAAGCTTTATCACCCGGAGACTTTAAGGAGAATTCGCTCGGGGGCGGAGGTGAGCGCGAGCGAGTACATTGCCGCGCGCCGCCAGCTCGAACAAATCCGGCGGGCAACGCCGAAAATTTTCGAAACCGTGGATATTCTGGTGACTCCGACTTTTCCTGTCCCGCCGCCGAAGATTTCCGAATTGCTCGGCGAACCGGACAAGCTGCGCGGCCGGGAGCTGCTGATGCTACGCAATACGCGGCCGCTCAACGTCCTGGGATTGCCCACGATTTCCATTCCTTGCGGCTTTACCAGCAATGGCCTGCCCATTGGCATGCAGCTTACGGGAGCGGTGGGAGGCGAAGCCGCCGTGCTCGGCCTGGCGCATTCCTACGAGCAGGCGGCGGAATGGCACAAGCGCATGCCGAGTGAGAGTTAAGTCGCGGTTAGAGAGCAGCGCGGCGTAGCCGAGTTTGGATTTGCCGTGGCGGTGCTTGGCGGCGGCGAGCAGCTGGTCAAGGGTGCGGTCAAAATATTTTCCATGGAGCCAGAGGGCCTGGATTTGCGCGGTGTCGCAGGAGTCAGTGCGAGACCAAGACAGGTTCTTCGGAGGCGCTTTCTGGAACTGCGGGTTGCGCTGCGGGCCGGAGCAATTCAGGCACTTGGTCGCGAACCGTAGGAGCAGTTTCTGCGGCTGGTTTGGTGTAGCGCAGGAGCAGAAGGAACGGCAGCATGAGGAGAAAGGCCACGCCCATGATCCAGAAGGCCTCGACAAACGAGAGCATGGCGGCCTGCTGCTGCACCATGCCATACATGGCGCCGAAGGCCTTGCGGTAGGCGGTGTAGTGATCGAAGCCGTACGCTTTGGAACCAGGCCTGGGCGGCGCGCAGCATGCGCGGCATAGCGAGGCTGGCAGGCGTAATGTGCTCCGCGAGGCGGCTCTGATGAAACTGGCCGCGGCGCGAGAGGAACGTGGTCATGATGGCCACACCAAAGCTGCCGCCGATATTACGCATCAGATTGAAGATGCTGGTGGCGTGGCCCATCTTTTCCTTGGCGATGCCCGACATGCTGTGGGCCATCAGCCGGATGAACAAAAAGCTGAGAGCGATGCCTTGGAACACTTGCGCCCAGAAAATGTCCCAGTAGCCCGCGTTGAGGTTGAGGTGGGAGAGAGAAAACATGGTGAGAGACGCAAACGCCCACAGGCAAATTGAGATAAAAAATCCAGCGCCACGAATAGTTGTCGGTAATCCAGCCGCCGAGTGTGGGACCAAGGATGGGCGCCAGCAAAATGCCCAGGCCATAAGCAGCCATGGCCTGACCGTGTTCGGGAAACGTCTCGAGCAGAATGGCTTGGGCAAGAGGCTGCAGTCCGCCCCCGGTGAGTCCCTGAAGCACGCGAAAGCAGATCAGCCAGGGAAGGCTGCCCGCCAAACCGCACAGCAAGGAGGTGAGGGTGAAGCCGGCGACGCAGGACAGCAGCAGTCTCTTGCGACCGAGATAATTGGCAAGCCAACCGGCGATGGGCGGGATGATGGCGTTGGCCACGAGATAGGAAGTGACGACCCAAGTGCCCTGCTCCACAGTCGAGGCCAGGTTTCCGGCGATGTGCGGGATGGCGACGTTGACGACCGTGGTGTCGAGAATCTCCATGAAGGTCGCGAACATCACCGAGAAGCTAACGACCCAGGGATTCACATGAGGAGTTGGGTTGGCTCCCACGGAGGTTGGCTTCGCAGGCTTGATGTTGGGCCCCAGGGAGCACGGAGGGCGGTGACGCGGCGAGGTTCAGGCGCAACACCGGAAGTCACAGGCGACGGATCCTGTTGCAGAGATAGGAGTTAAGCACAACTTGAAAGGACCGAACGGGACGCAGCCGAGTGCCCCGAACAGGCTGGAAACATTTGGGCTCAAGCCGCGTCAGACCTAGGGACGGCAGGACGAATCCAGGAGGGGTGGGGATGAAACGCACGTGGATCTTGATCGGTCTCTTGGCGGTCTTGGTGCTGGCGGCGGCAACGCCGCGGGTAAGTTCAAACAACCAGAGCAGCACGAACGCACCGGTGTATACATCAGACGGGAACTTGAAGTTCCCCACGCAATACCGGGAGTGGGTGTATCTCACGTCGGGGGTGGACATGAGCTACAGCCCGAACATGAGCATGGATCATTCCATGTTCGACAATGTGTTTGTGAATCCCGAGGCGTACAAGGCGTTTCTGCAGACCGGCACGTGGCCTGACAAAACCATGCTAGTTCTGGAAGCGCGCATGGCCGCGAGCAAGGGCTCAATCAACAAGAAAGGGCACTTTCAAACAGGAAACATCATGGGGCGCGAAGTACACCTGAAAGATGAAGCCCGCTTTCCGGCAAAATGGGCGTTTTTTAATGCGGACGATGGTGTGACAGGAAAGCTGCTGCCTAGAGAAATGGATTGCTACTCCTGTCACGAACAGCATGGCGCGGTCGATACGACCTTCGTGCAGTTTTATCCCACGCTGCTGGAGATTGCGAAGAAAAAGAATACGCTGAGCGCAGCGTACGTGAAGGAAGAGGCTGGAAAATAGCGGCAGAGAAACTGGCGCTTCCCTTTCCCCAAAAAACGGCTTTCGCCTACTTCTCGGTTGGTGCGGGGATGTCATAGACGTAGCGGGTCGAAGTTTCGTAATTGTTGCGGCCCAGCTTGAGATTCAGCGTTTCATAGAGTTGGCGGCCGTCGGGAGAGAGCTCGAACGTGCGGCTCATCTTTCCGCCGCGCGGGTTCTTTTCATCCGTTACCAGCCGGCTGCCCTCCCACTTCGCGGCGATTTCCTGGTAATTGTCATCTTTCGACTTTTGCAGCTTGCGCCGGTCGGTCATGAACGCGCGTTTGCGGTCGTGATCGTCCTTCAAATCCACTTCCGCGCCGGTCATGGAAAGAGTTATGTTCGTGGGAGGGCTCAGAAGTTCGTGCATTTTCTGACGCTCCGAGTCGCTTTCGCCGCCGTATCCGCCGCGCCGCCCTCCACCGCCTCCTGGCCAACCGCCGGGGCGTCTCCCGCCATAACCGCCGTTCGAATCTTCGTCGTCACGCATATGTCTGCGCGGATCATCGCTTTCGTCGCGGTTGAGCACCCAATCGCCCAAGATGCTCTGCCGTGCAGCTGGCAGAGGCCTGGGTTCTGGTGCCTTGGCCGCCGGTACGGCTCCGGGTGGTGGCGCTGGAACCGGTCCAGCTGGTGCCTGCGCTGCAACCAAGCCGCAAAACGCGAGTCCAACCAAACTCGCAAGACCCACAAAGCCCGTCCTCAAAATTGTTCGTGCGACTTTCATGGCTCCCCCGAATCCCACAGATCAGCAATTGTACTTCCCACCGAGCAGAAAAATGGTTCCCAGTCGGTGGATTCGTTAGGAATGTGAAAGCAGACGTTCAAGCTCCGTGGCACGTGGAAGCAACGCAAGCGCGCCCAATTCGCGGAAGCGCGCAGCGCGCTCGCGGTAGCGGTGCTCGTCGCGGGCCATGACCGCCAGGAACGGCACTCCGGCCTGGCGAGCGGCCAGCGCATCGTCAATATTGTCGCCCAGGTAGAGGGCCTTCGCCGGATCGCGCCCGTCGAGAATCATTTGCAAGCCGTCGGGATGCGGCTTTTTCCGGGCATCGTCCATCGTGATAATCGTGCGGAAGTGCTTTGTGGCAGGCCAGCGGTCAAACGTGTACGAAAACTCCTGCCGCGTGCGCCCGGTGAACAGATTCAGTTCATATCGCTGGGCCCACTTTTCGATTTGACGCGGGCTCACCAGGATTTTTTCATTGCGCACGTTTCCCGGCTTACCGTCGCTTCCCCAATAGAATTTCTCGAACGCCACTCTCGCCTCGTGGTAAGAAAGCGGTTTGCCCAGCGCTGTCACCCACGCCGCCACCATGCTCCAGTCGTCGTTGAAGCCCGGCCTGCTCTTCCATTTGTGCAACTCGGCGTAGGTGGCGCGCTTGCCAGTGAGGTAGCTCACCGTGTCGAGCGCCGAGCGCCAATAGGTGCCTCGCACGTCCACCAGCACACCATCCACGTCAAAAATCAGGATTTTCGGCTGCGTGGGAAGCGCTTTGCTCTTTCGCGTTGTCCCCTTTTTCATCGGGAGTGCTTTTTGCGGCACGTTTCCTTTTTCCTTCGAATCGCACTGGGTAAACAAAAAGTTTCGCCGCTGCAAAACTCTGCGTCAAGCCAGGTTGGCCGCCCTGTGTTCCAGGGCAACGTTGCTGGCAAATCCGACGCGTTGCTACACTGGAACAACGTCTGACGGCTTCCGCGACTGTCATCCCGAGCGCGGCAAGGGATCTGCTTTTTCCTTTAAAAGCTTCTGGAAAATGCGAGCCGTGACGGGGAGCTACGTATGGCGAAATTTAGCGGTGTGGATTTCATCGATTTCGATTCCCAATTGAACGACGAGGAAAAACTCGTCCGCCAGACCGCGCGCGAATTCGTCGAGAACGAAGTCATTCCCATCATCGAAAAACACACCCGCGAAGCCACTTTCCCGATGCACCTGATTCCGCAGTTGGGCGAACTCGGATTCTTTGGCGCCAATCTCCACGGTTACGGCTGCGCGGGCATGTCCAACGTCGCGTATGGACTAATGACTCAGGAGCTCGAGCGCGGCGACTCCGGCCTGCGCAGCTTTGTTTCCGTGCAGGGCGCGCTGGTGATGTATCCGATTTATTCTTACGGCAGCGATGCGCAGAAAAACAAATGGCTGCCCCTTTTGCAACAGGGCAAAGCCATCGGCTGCTTCGGCCTGACGGAGCCGCAATTCGGATCGAACCCCAGCGGCATGCTCACGCGCGCGGTGAAGAACGGCTGCAAGTACGTTTTGAACGGCGAAAAAATGTGGATCACCAACGGCTCGGTCGCCGATGTAGCGGTGGTGTGGGCCAAGGGTGAAGACGACAAAGTGCGCGGCTTCCTGGTCGAGAAGGGCACGCCAGGCTACAAAACCTGGGACGTGCATGGCAAGTGGTCGCTGCGCGCCTCGGTTACCTCAGGGTTGTCCTTCAGCGACTGCGAAATGCCGGATACGAATTTGCTCCCCGGCGTCGTGGGCCTGAAAGGCCCGCTAAGCTGCCTGAACCAGGCGCGCTACGGCATCGGCTGGGGGGCGCTGGGGGCGGCGATGGCCTGTTACGACACCGCGCTGCAATACGCCAAAACGCGCAAGCAATTCGCCAACAAGCCCATTGCCTCCCACCAATTGGTGCAGGAAAAACTCGCCTGGATGATCACCGAAATCGTGAAAGGTCAATTGCTGGCGCTGCACGTCGGGCGCCTCAAAGACCAAAACAAAGTGGACCCCTCGCACATCTCCATGCTGAAAATGAATAACGCCGCCATCGCGCTGGAAACCGCGCGCAAAGCCCGCGACATTCTTGGCGCCAACGGCATCGTCGACGATTACTGCATCATGCGCCACATGAACAACCTCGAAAGCGTCTACACCTACGAAGGTACCAACGATATTCACAAGCTGGTGATCGGCGAACGCGTCACCGGCATTTCGGCCTTTGCGTGACACCGACAAATCGAATGAGTAGCAAAGCCATTGTCCTTTGTGTCGTATTTCCATCATTCGCACTTTTCGTATCTTCCCATAAGGCCAGCGGCAAGAATGTCTGCCTCCTTGATGGGCAAGAGAATCAGTGGACGGGCGAAGAAATGGGAATTCCTGCGAACATTCCCACCGCGAAATGGAACGCCACAGCCACCTTGTGGGCCGCCTGCGAACAAGATCAAAAGCAGCATCCAACTCCAACGCCGAAAAGCACGCCTGGAGTTTCAATCCTAATGCACAGTTCGATGCTCAGGTTTCCTATCAGCGGGGAATTCGATTGATGGCGTGAATGAAAAGGTAGACTGCCTCCGCAATCAGAAATGCGCCAGCAGCGCGGAAAAAGAGAACCATGACCTTGTAGTTCAGCGCGGCTGTTTCCGGACTCGGTGGCTTAGAAATGCGCGGATGTCTTTCTCGAAACCGCATGGTCCACGCGTTGTAGCGTTGAGCCATGGGCTTGGCCCAGTACGACAATGTAGCTCCCGCCAACGCTACACCTGCGAGAATCACAAACTCGACCAAAAGCCAGAAATGCAGACGGGGCATACGGCCGCATTTTCAAACAACCTCTAGCTTTAAACAACAGAACAGGGCAGGAAACTTGTAAGCGCGCTGGCCGCGATGTATCGTGCCGTGCGGGAGAATGTCCATGCAACCTCGAACTGGATTCCGATTTGTTGCGTTTCTCGCTCTTGCCGTTTTCACGGCGGGCATTTCGGCGCGCTCCGCAGAAGCGCGGCCGAAACATGCTCCGACTCAGCAAAGCACCACGCCAAGAGGAGTCAATGCCGCGAATCCCAAGATTCGCGCCATCACTGCGTTCGTTAACCTGGATTGGCACGACTATCAACGGCAAATCGCCGAGGCGCTGAAAATGCTCCGCCGCGCGCAGGTTACTTTCGAGTCGCGCGGCTACCAGGTCCAGACCATTCGCATCGCCACCCAGCCGTTCCCGGAATACATCCAGGGCATGAATACGCAACAGGCGGTGGACTTCTTCAAGCTGGTGGACGCGCTGGCGGGGCAGCAAAAATTCGCGATGTCCATCGGCCCGGCCCTGCTGAACGCCAACGACCCCACTTCGCAAGCTGATATGCTCGCGGAAATCCTTGCCAACACCAAAACACTGAATGGCAGCCTGGTGGTGGCGGGCGAGGACGGCGTGCGCTGGGGCGCCATCGGCGCGGCCGCGCGCGTCATGAAAAAACTCGAAACCTCCACCGAGCATAGCCAAGGTAATTTCCGCTTTGCGGCTGTTGCCAACGTGCCACCGCTATCGCCGTTTTTCCCCGCCGCATATCACACCGGCTTTGGCCACCAGTTCGCCATCGCGCTGGAGTCGGCCGGCGTCGTAGCGGCCGCTTTCAAGGACGCGCCTGACCTCGCCTCGGCCCGTCAGCGCCTCACCGATACGCTGGCCGCGGTCGCTTTTGACGTCGAGCATCACGCTGGGCGCGTGGACTCCGAAACCGGCTGGACATACATGGGCATCGACCTTTCGCCGGCGCCCTCCCCCGCCAAAGACGCTTCGATCGGCGAAGCCATCGAAAACCTGACCAAGCAGCCCTTTGGCATGAGCGGCACGATGACGGCTGCGGCCGCCATTACCGCGGCCATCAAGGATGTAAAGGTGAAGCAGACCGGCTACACCGGGCTGATGCTGCCGGTGCTCGAAGATGCGCGGCTGGCGCAGCGCTGGTCCGAAGGCCGCATTTCCGTGGACGCGCTGCTCGCGTACTCTGCGGTTTGCGGCACCGGTCTGGACACGATTCCTCTGGCGGGCGACACCACCGCTGAGCAGCTTTCGCTGATTATCGCAGACATGGCCAGCCTCTCGGCGAAGTGGCACAAACCCCTCTCCGCGCGGCTGATGCCCATTACCGGAAAAGGCTGGGGCGAAACTACCGAGTTTGACAGCCCGTTCCTCGTCAACGTGACCCTCCAGCAATTCGGCGAGAAGTAGTTGGGTTTCTTTCAGATTCGAATTTCTCTTCGGTAGGACAGGCACTCTCGCCTTCCTGTGCGCCCCACTCGGGTTGCAAAGGACGTAAAACTACCAGGCAAGAGGAACTTCAAGCATCCAAGCGTTCGAGCCGCCGGTGGATTCCCAAATAGCGAGATGCTTGCCATCCTGTGAGGGAATGGCCCAGCCAACGTAAGGCTTATTTTCCTGAAGCACGGGTTTCGCGCGGCCCCGGAGATCAATGTTAATCAACGCGCGTGTCTCACCGTGGAGCACGGCGCTGGCCCAAAGACTTTTCCCGTCGGCGGCCCAGTCAATGGTGGCGATGCGCGCCCAGTCTTTCACTTTCAGAACGCGCCCGGCGCCGCCCCGCGTGGAGATCAGCCGGATTTCCGCTTCCGGGGCCGCGCGCATCTTCTTGGCCAGCGCCAGCGTCCGGCCGTCCGGTGAGAGGCTCCAGTTGAAGTATTGCCATTCGGGTTCACTGATGCGCAGCCACTCTTTTTTCGCTCCGGTTTTAGCGTCAAATTCGTAAAACACGAGCGCGTCTTTCGTGTATTTGCTGCAGAGGCACTCGCGCGAAGGCCATCGCGCACATTGAAAATTGTTGATGCCGGAATCTTGGAGCAGGAGCTGCGCGGTTCCACCCTCGAGCGGAATGTGCATCAGGCGCACACTGCGATACTGGAATTCGGTTTCCGGTTGCGTGTTCGCAGCGCTTGGGCCCGGAACATTCGAGTTCTGGCTGGAAGGAACGGCGGTCGAAGTGTCGACAGGTTTGCGGTCCGCCTCGGCCAAATAGAGAATCTCGGTACGTTCGGGATTGAGCCGCAGAATGACGGCCGAGCCCTGAACGCCGGAGATAGGTTCGGGAGATACGGCGCCGATTTGCTGGCGAAAGATGTGAAACGCGCCTTCGCGATTGGAGACGAACAAGACGGATTTGCCGTCCGGCGTCCACTCATACGGACGGCTTTGCCATTCGTCGAGGGTGAGGCGCTGGAGTTTGCCGATGTCGCGCGATTTGACATCCACGTCAGCAACGAAGACGGCAGGCTCAATGTTCGTGCGGATAAACACAGCGTGCTTGCCGTCGGCAGACATGTTGATGACCGGCTTCCAGTCCGGGCCGCTGGTGAGGCGCACCGGGGCACCCCAGCGCCATCCGGACCGCGCGTCAACTTTCACCGCCCACACGTTGGATTCGCCCTGGTCGGGAGGCTCTTCCGCGCGCGAGAAAAGGATGCGGTTGTCCCGCGTCCAGACCAAGCCGTATTGCAGACGGTAGTCGGAGAAGACGACATCCGTTATGCCACTAGCCAAGTCGTACGTCTCGATTTGAATGTCCTCGGTGCCATACCCGGGCCAACAGATATCCTTCAGATACGCAAATCGCTGGCTGTCCGGCGACCAAGCGGGCGGCCCCAGCACGAATCCAGGTGCTTTGATGGCCATACGCGGCGCGCCGCCTTCGACGTTGGCCAGCCAAATCTCCGAGTGGTCAAACTTGTCGCCGCGGAGAAAGGCGATTTGCTTGCCGTCAGGAGAAATGTTTCCCGCTTCCACGTCGGCCACGAGTTTTCGCGGTGCGCCGCCCAGCAGAGGAATGTTCCACAGGCCGGAGCGCTCCTCGCTGCCTGCGACAGCTTCTGCCAGCAGGTGGCTGCCGTCAGGGAACCAACTCACATGGTGCACGCGGAATCCCCCGGGCAGAGGCAATGGGTGTGTTTCATCCGTCGCGATTTCGCGAAGGAAGGTCCCTCTCGGGTCGATGTAAGCCAGATAACGCCCATCGGGAGAGATCGCGCCGAAATAGACGGGAACGTCGGGAGAGTTGGCAGTCAGTCGGATTTCCGTTGGTTGGACTGGCTGATGCGCACGCGAGGCACGCATGCCGAGGTGGAGGCCTAAGGCAATTGCCACGACGACGAGAAGGAAGGCTCCCGCAAACATGCGCCAACGCCGCGGTTTAGATAAGTTTGACGTTACATGGACCTGGGCCGTTGAAGTTTCCACGGCAGGAAATTCCACCGGAGCGAGGAAGCGGTAGCCGCGGCGGGCTAGGGTTTCCACAAAACGGGGATTCTCAGCCGAGTCACCGAGGGCGTCGCGCAAGCGCTTGACCGCGGCATTGAGGCCGTGGTCGAAATCCACGAAAGTGTCGGAAGACCAAAGACGTGCGCGAAGATCTTCACGGGGGACGACTTCGCCCGGACGCTTGAGAAGCATGGCTAGGACCTGAAAGGGCTGATCCTGGAGGCGGACTTTGCAGCCGTTGCGGCGAAGTTGGCCGGCTTGAAGGTCTACTTCAAAGATTCCAAAGCGCATTACGCCTCTGACCGAGTTCCCTGGCATTTGGGCCGTCCCAGACTGGGCTCTTTAGGTAATAACGGTTCCTGGTTAGAGAAAGTTTCCGCCGATTCCTCGCGAGCTTTGACTCTATCTGTTTGACGTTAGGAAGCTTATCTCGTCATCCAGAAATGAGCAGCGCGCCTCCTCCGCGGCATTGAGGTACTTACCGGACTGAACCATTTTCGGCGCCACCGAGAGGTGAGTGCCGTGATTACAAAGACGTTTTGGGGATGGTTTTGGTTTGTTGTGGTTTTGACGCTAGCGAGCACCAACCTTTCGGGAAAAGATCCTCGGATGGGTGCTGTCTCAGAGAACGCCCAGATGACCGTTTCGGTCTACAACGAGGCCGGAGTGCCGGTGGACGTGTTGAGGCGCGGAGAGCACGAGGCATCGCGAATCTTTTACCGGGCGGGCATTGCGGTGCATTGGCTGAACTGCAAAGTGCCAGCGCCAACCGAGGAGATATCCCGAAGGTGCCGCGAAGTGGTCTTTCCGGAGCACCTGCATTTGCGCATCGTGCGGAAGTCGGTCGGTCTGAAAGGAGAAGCAATGGGGATTTCCTTCCAGACCGACGACGGTAGTGGATGCTATGCCGACTTGTTCTACGAACCCATGGAAGACCTGCAGAAGAGTGATGGCGCGGATCTTGCGAGTCTGTTGGGACACGTGGCGGCGCACGAGATCGGGCATCTTCTGCTCGGGACGAATTCGCACGCCGCGGCCGGGATCATGCAGGCGCACTGGACTTCCCAGGAGCTGACAGATGCCGCGGTGAACAGGATGGTTTTTCTGAAGGAGGAATCGCAAAGAATGAAAGAACGGTTGCTGACCGCCACGCGCGTTTCCAGAGAAAACTCAATGGGCGATGCGCCTTGAGCGGGCGGCTAAGGCCCCCGGCTCCAAGCCCTAACCTACTTTTGTCCTATAACTTAACTTAGAACCTATGACGCGCTCTCGAAACGCCTCTCCGGGGACTGTACGGAAGGACGGTTAACGGCTAGGCCCCAGGACGGCGCACAACGGGGAACACTCGTCTAAGCTTGGAGGATGCGCAAGCATGTCCTTCTCGCGCTGTGGCTGTGCGCGGCGGCTTCGCAGGGATTGGTGTCGGGCGCGGAAGCAGAGCGGGCTCAGACAGCGGGACGGGCGGCCCAGGCAACAGGAAAGCAAGCGTCCGCGCAAAACGCACCGGCCAATCGGCCACCGGCTATACCGGCAGGCTTCCGCCTCCTCAGCCTGAAAGAAGGGCGAGCGCTTGTGCAGCGAATGGCCTGGGCGGACGACGAAGAGGGCCTCGCTCCGGACTGTTCGCACCTCGTACACACCTTGTATCAACAGGCGGGATATTTGTATCCCTACGCTAGTTCGCTGGACCTTTACCGCGGGACCGGGCAGTTTTGGCGCGTCCCCTACGCGCAGCCCGGTGATTTGATCGTGTGGCGCGGCCACGTGGGCATCGTCGTGGATCCCAAGGAGCATTCTTTCTTTAGCTCGGTCACTTCCGGGACGCGGATCCAGAACTATCATTCGGCGTACTGGCAGGCTCGGGGATACCCTCGCTTTTACCGCTATTTGACGAAGAGTCCGCTGAAAGGCAGCGGGACGAGCGAAGTGGCGGACCAGCCACTCAGGCAACAACCTAACGAGCAGTCGGTCATCGGCAGCGCCGAGAATCGGCCGAGTTTGCAAACGGTGAAGACATCTCCTGCTCCGGCGGGTGGAGCGTTAGGCAAGCCGCGCAATGCGATAACCGCGGCGCACGCGGAGAACTCTTCGCAGCCATCGCCTTCGCAAGCGCCGTTGCAGATTCTTCTGCGAACCAGCGAAAAGCAGCCCAAAGCGTCGGACGTAACGTCAGCATTGCAAGTCGCGAATCTCGAGGCTGGCGAGCTGCTGCGCGCGGGGAATTTGGAACAATTGGAACGGCCGGTGGTGGTTTACCGGCAATTGCAAGTGAGCGGCGTGGAACTCAAAGGAAAGCGCGGCACGGCGCAGATCCAAATGGAAACCGTGGCGACGCTTACCGGGCAACGCATGGAATCGCAGCCCGGCTGGGAAGACCATGAATTGGAACTGGAGCGTACGAAAAAAGGCTGGGTGATGGTGCAAGGAAATGAGATTGCGTACGTGCCGATAGATGGAGCGATGCGCATCCTGGCAGCGCGTTTGGCGGCGCTGACGCAGAGCACGGAGCGAAGCACGCAAAAAGACCGCGAGCAGGCGCACATCGTTCGATTCATGAGTTTGCTGGTCGAGTAGAACCCGGATTTCCCTCAAGTGAGCCGGTTTCATTCCACGAAAAATGAGAATGCGAGCCGCGCTGGTTACGCACCGGTGTCGCGGAAAACCACAGGCTTAAGACCCACCACTACGCTAGGGCACAGCGAATTGCGCGGGGCACACGGGATCGGATTGGCATTCCCCACCGAGGGCATCAAAGGGGCGAGGATACTGGGTTGGCGTGAATTCGAAATAGGCAGGCGGGACAGGCAAGAGGCCGAGAGGGGTAGGGAAACCGTTGAGGTTATACCCCGTCGCAGAAGCCGCCGCGTTCATGGAGTTGGGATCGAGCGGCCCCCAAGTCCCCGTGTTCAGGCGGAAGAGCAGCGCCCGCACGGCGGCAATGCTTTCGGCCGGGGTGATAGCGCAGTGGCCGGCTCGGTCCACGAACGTCTGACGCAAGAAAGCGGAGTTCCCTGCTTCCGTGACAACGTTGCTGTAAGCAGACTCATTCTGCACCAAAACGAGGCCGTCCCCCTTGGTGTGCAGGGTGAGCACGGGGATGTGAATCTGTCCATCGAAGATGATGTTGGCTTCGAGGTAGTGAAGCGCATTCGGATCGGCGCTGATGCGCGGGGTGTTCTGAAGGGTCTGCAGGTCGGTATTCAGATCGAGGCCGGCCCGCTGATAGAGCGCGATGACTTCGTCGCGATCGATGGAATTCGCGAGCAACGAGCTGTAATCCACGCCGGTGTTAAACGACGGGTTACCGCCGGCGCGGAATTCCAGTTCGGCACGGGCTGAGAAAACATAGGGAAGGTCAATCGTTTGCGCTAAAACGAACTGGTTGAATTCCTGGGCTGCAAAATCGGTGGGCGCAGGCTCCCTGGAAGCGGGGATCAGCCAACCGGGTCCGTCCGCAAGAGCCGCGATCAGAGCGAGGCGCGCGCGGCCCTGCGGAGTGGCTTGCGCGGCGGCAAGCGCTCCCTCGGCAAGCAGAAGATTACCGACTGGGTCGGAGATATTGACAACCTGTAACCCCGTGCCAGGCGCCAGCAAGGCTTTGAACGCGAAGCCAAAGTCGAGCGCGGTGTTCCATGTGGCAACGCCCCCTGAGAGAACGCCGCACATGGGGAGGGCGGCGTCAAACCGGCCTGGATAACGCTGGATGAGACCGGCGGTAACCATTCCGCCGAGAGAGTGGCCCCACGCGATGGTGCGCGTGGGCGGGCCAACCAACTGGTTAAAGAGATCGAGCACGCTGATTTGGTCGGGCAGGGCTTCGTGAATGGCCCAGCCCGTAGTGGCATAGGACGACCCGGCGAGCGCGAAGCCGCTTGACAACATGTAAGCGCGTGTAGCGGGATCGCCCACGTCTTGTGCGGGATTGGAACTGCCTGGCGCCACATAACCGTGGCTATACAGAAAAAGCGTTCCGTTCCAGTTCGCGGGAACTTCGATGAGATACGTAGCGCCGTCGGGCAAGGTGCCCTGGCGGGCGAGGACGCCAGACTGCGCAGGGGCGGCCGGCGAGAGCGTCAGGAAGAGAATCCCCTGGGATGCGAAAGAGAAGATGATCTTGGTGGTAGACGACATGACGATTTGTCCTTCAGGCTTTGAGACGGGAGGGTGGCTGAAAGCAGGGTTGGCGAGAGTAAAAGTTTACGACAGAGGCGAGGCCGCCGCAAGGGGGAGCGAGCCGTAAGGAGCCGTATCGCGGCGATCGCGGCTGCAGGCGCTTGAACAGCCAACGCAGAAGCTAGGGAGAAGTAGCGACGCAGTACATGGTGATTCCGCTAAGCAGCTTGGGATAAAAATCGGTGGACTTCTGGGGCAGAACTTCTCCCGCCGTGGCGATTTTCATGACTTGTTCGACGCCGCAGGGATTCAACAGGAACGAAATCTGCGCGCGGCCGGAATCGACGGCGTCGAGAGCGGCGGCGGCTTCGCGCTCGTAGGTAAGATGGGCTTCCGCGGTGACGGCTTGCGGCGTAATGCCCAGAGCCGGCTCGAGGATTCCTTCGTGCAGCAGGACAACGTCGAGTTCGCGCTGAAGCGGCGAGACGTTAGGGAGAAGTTGCGCCAGATTGATGCCTTCGCGCAACGTCAAGACGTAAAAGGCGCGTTTTTGTGAATTGGCGGCGGGGTAGACACCGATGGCGCGTTTCGGGCCTGCACAGTGGAGACAAGCCAAAACCTTTCTGCGTGCTTCAGCTTTTTTTGCGTCACTCGAAAAAGGAAATTCTTCAGTTGTGAACCAGGGCTCCAGGTGACGGCGCACCGCGGACCACGAAAATTCGTCAATGTGCGCGGCGACGCGGTGCGTAGGCAAAATCGTAAGGCCCTTGCTGTGCGTGTTGATGAAGGTCATCATGACGCGCTCGAACGGCGCGTCGGGATCGATTTTGCCTGCGCGTGCACGGCATTCGTTGCGGTAGGCGAGCGCGGTTTCATAGCGATGATGGCCGTCGGCAATGACTAGCTTCTGATCGGCCATGGCGTGCTGAATTTCAGAGATGCGGTGAGGACGAGAAACGATCCATAGGCGATGGATGACGCCATATTCGTCGCAAAGCTCGGTGTCCGGTGGGGCAGACTCGGCTTCGGCGAGGATTTCATCCACGCGCCGCTGCGGATCGGAATAAAGCATGAAGAGCTGGCCGGTGTGGGCTTGCGTGTGGCGCAGGAGTTCGAGGCGGTCTGCTTTCGGACCGGAGAGCGTCTGTTCGTGGCGGAAGACAACCCGAGCAGAATAGTCTTCGAGTTGGCCGGCGCCAATAAAGCCGCGGCGCTTGCGGCGCTCGTCAGTACCGGGCAGTGTATATTCCTGAGAGTAAGCGTAGAACGCAGGTACAGGATCCTGCCGCAAAATGCCATTGCCGATCCAATCGCTCAGCGCAGCCGCGGCGCGCGTGTAGACGTTGTTCTGCGGGGTGTCGGTTGAATGGCTGCGGCCTTTTTCAACCACAATGAGATTGTGTGGATTGGCGGCGTAATATCTTTCCTGCATGGCCGGTGAAATCTTGTCGTAAGGCTGGGTGAGGACGCGGTCGAACGCGACGCGGGACGGATTGTAGCGAAAAGCGCGAAAGGGAAAAACCTGAGCCATGGGGTCTCCGGAAGTTTTACCTACAGCATGCGAAGCCTTCCAGTTTACGCGAGGCGCAGAAAAATCCAAAAACGGGAACGCTATTATAACTAGCATCGGAGCCGTTCCTCGTTGCCGCGTGGCTAATGACACCGGATAACTGCGGCGGGAACGTGTTCATACTAAAATAGGTGTCTTATGCTGGCTCCTAATTTCTCTTCCATGCGCGCGCTGATCTTTGATCTGGACGGCACGCTCATTGATTCGAAACAAGACCTCATCCGCTCGGTAAACGCCATGCTGGTGGAGATGGGGCGCGAGGCGCTGCACCAGGACACCATTTCCGGCTACATCGGACACGGCGCGCCGAAGCTGGTCGCGCGGGCGTTGGGAAACGGGGCATCCGAAGAAGAGCGCGAGCGCGCATTAAAGTTTTTTCTGGCGCATTACGAAGGACACAAGCTGGATTCGACGCGTGCGTATCCGGGAGTCGCGGAAGCGCTCGAACAGCTGCACGAATTCCCCATGGCGGTGTTGACCAACAAGCCTGTGCGCGTAAGTAACAGAATCTTAGTAGGATTGGGGCTGGCCCAATATTTTCGTGCGGTGTATGGCGGGAACAGTTTTGAAACGAAAAAGCCCGACCCGCTGGGCGCGAACAAAATCCTTGAGGAACTGGGGGCTTCTGCGGGAGAAGCGCTGATGATTGGCGACTCCGAAGTGGACGTGCAGACTGCGCGAAACGCGGGCACGCTGGCCGCTGCTGTGAATTATGGATTTGGAGCGCACGACCGCGCCTCCTATCCCGCCGACATTTATCTCGACCGCCTCACAGACCTACCACCGTTGTTAAGGAATGGACGATAAGCAGCTGAACTTTGGGTGATAGCAAAACAGACGGGCCGGTAGCGTTCCCAGGAAAGTTTCTAGCGCGTGGTTGCGGCTAGAGGGTCCTTGTGAAACCAAAATCGATCTACTTGGCATTTTGCGTTCTTGGCGTGGTGCTGCCGTACTCGCAATTTATACTTTGGATCATTGCGCGGCACGACGTGCCACTGGGTCTTTTCTTACGCGAGCACTGCCATTACTACCATGGTTGGCAGATGACCGCTCGCAAGATCATTCATATCGACATGGACGCGTTTTATGCGTCCGTAGAGCAGCGCGACAATCCGCAACTCTGGGGCAAACCCGTTATCGTCGCCTGGCGCGGCAATCGCTCCGTAGTGTGCGCTGCTTCGTATGAAGCGCGAAAGTTCGGCGTGCGTTCTGCGATGCCCGCTGTTCGCGCCGGACATCTTTGCCCTAACGCAATCTTCCTGCCCCCGGACTTCCCGCGCTATCGGGCGGTCTCCCGCCAGGTGCGCGAAATCTTCCAACACGACACCGACTTGATCGAGCCATTGTCCCTCGACGAAGCCTATCTCGACGTCACGGAAAACAAGACCGGCTTGCCTACCGCCACACAAGTGGCACGCACGATTCGCGAGCAAATCCGCTCGG
>QHYJ01000141.1:0-5926 GCA_003223255.1 Acidobacteriota bacterium
ACGACAATGCAGTCGAGTGCCTGATCCATTTCCAACTCGCCAACGCACGACGCGACGCACTCATGCCTCTTCTTCCATGGCTTTCTGATCCCAAGTGGTCTTCGGCCAGCGATCGCCTTCGCTTGATTCAAAGCGTGGACAAGCTGGATATGCGGGAGAGTGTCACCGGACTCATAGCCGTTTTGAACCAACCGGTCGATGAGGCAGACCGGGCATACGCAGCGAATTCGCTCGTACACTTCAGAGATCCAAGCGCGATACCTGATCTTCGGCGGGGCATGCCGTCCATAGTTGACTCCCACTACCGCCGAATGTTCATTGCTGCCCTGATTGCCGCCGGGGGATTGTCAGACACAGAGGCTGCATCTTCCGTAGAAGCATATGCGGCAATGAAGAGCACTAAAGAAGGCTCTGAGACCCTCGAGCGCGCGGAATATTCCTGGCCGAAGGTAGCGCTCGATGTTCCCATCAGCATCGGTCAATACTTGGCCGAACGCGAGGCACCAAGCGAAGGCACAATGGCGATACTGCTTTCAGGGGCGACGGCTTTAGAATCTTCAGACCCACAAATTTCAGACCTGCTCAGGGACATTGTTCACCGGTGGCCCTCCACCATCGGTGATCGCGACATAGCCCAGCGTATCCAAAGCCACTCCGCCCCTGCCCGCAGCGTGGCATATGCACTGCTCAGAAGGGACAGTTTTAGAAAGAACTGCGTTAATGCGATTGCTGTATCTGCGTCCTTGTCGGGAGCTCCTGGAGGGATATTTGCTGTTTTGGCCGGGAATCAGTACCGGGAGGCACAAATTCTGAAGGGTTCAGACGATGCTGCGATTCAGTCCCTGCTCGCAAGCGCGCGTCTCGTCCGTGAACCGCTGCCCTTCGATCAGGTCGAGCGCATTTACAATTCCGGTGACACCCGCCTAGAACAAGTGGCCGGCGCATATCTAACGGCGGAAGACAGTTCACGGGCGCGACAGATATTCAGTTCTAAAGCCAAAGGCTTAGTCATCGTCGGCGCCCGCCAGGCTGGAGGCGATCCAGGCCATCATTCCTACACAGATTTCGACAAGCGCGAAAGTGAACTGTTGTCGCTGATGTCCGGCAAAGATGCCTACGATGAGGCGTTTGCTCTGCTGAGCGCCGGATACTGGGGTGATGCAGGCCAAATCGTCATCGGGAGTAGAGGGGATACATCGACCATCACTTTCTATGACGACCCAGCTAGGAGATACCGCCGAACGCTTCGTGCCGAAGAAGTGAAGGGTGTGACGAATTTCATTAAATCAGAGAAAGTGGACGACCTCGGCCCCTTATCCCAGACCGTTTTCGATGGCATGCAATATGAGTACGTTCATCTGACCAAAAACCAGGGAAGACGTGTGTTCATGAACAATCCGGGAGAGTCAGACTCCGGTGGCTCCGTCTATGACAGGCTATGCGGCTCCTTCCATAAGTTACTTCGTGATGCCCCGCTGACGATCGAATATCCAGATTTGGCAAACCTGCCCGGCTTCGAAGTCCTAATTGCAGACGAGCGGTTTCGTGTCCTGAATTACTGGAAGGAGGGAACTGAAGAACGCTTGCGAATTTACCTCACACGGAACCGTGGTAGCGCTGCGGTTGTGATTTCAACCCCGGGACGGGCGCGCGCAATTTCTCGCGTTCCGAAACCCGAAGGACTCAAGTGGGTTTCGATCAAGAATGGCGCGATCGAGACGACTCGCCGTCCGGCCGTATTTCCATCCGAGGATCCGCATTCCGTCGTGCCCGACAAGTTCCAGAAGGACAACGAGGATCGCCAACCACCGGGGCTCTGGGCACTAACTCAGGGACCTGCGACTTATCGCGCTGGCGAGTTTCGAGGCAAGGAGGGATTCTGGAAATTTCAAGCTGGCAAGGAACCCACACTGCTCGCCGAGGACGTGTTTTCTCCCGCGATTAGTGGCGATGGGAAATGGGCAATTTTGGCCAAGCGCAATGGCTCATCCAACAATACATTCGTGATCGTTCGCATGAATTTGGGATCGGGTGCAATGATGCCCGTTGACGTGCCGGAAGCCGATAGACTCTATGCCATCGTCTACATCGCTGAACAGAAACGCTTCTTGGTAGTTCGCGTAAAGGACCCGGACACAGGTTCTCATAAGCCCGTGGGCCCAGACAAACCGGAGTATTGGTTAGTGAATGCGGAAACAGGGCAAGCCAACATCGCAAGTGAAGAGATTCGGCCATTTACGCATGTGGGATCGCGACCGCTCCAATCAACGGGCGGCCTTAACCAATATTGGGCCGCAATTCCAAACGAGCTGGGCAACGGCACGGACATCGGACGGTTCGATGCTCGATCCTCTCAGTTCACCTCTCTCTTGCATGTCCCTGCCCTTCAATTCAACAGCCAAGCGATCTGGGTGGATGCGCCCGCAATGTCCATATACATCACCTACAAGTCGCATTTATTACGAGCGTCCCTGCCATAGCGCGATGGCAAAACTTTCGCGGTCCAGAAGCTAAGCCAAGAGGCTTTGTGGTTAGGTAAAAAGAGCCGACTGAGCGGAGGACGCATCCTCAAGGTCGCAAAAGTTGCTAAGGCCGACGCCAACCAGGCGAAACCGCTGCTGCGAGCTGAGGCCGACACGTTCCCGCAATGACAGGGCGATACTCGTCAGCTCCTCGCAAGAAGCAGCTGGAGAACCTGGAGTGTGGCTGCGAGTGAGAATCTTGAATTCGCTGGTCTTCAGTTTTAGTACAACGGTGCGGGCGATTCGTGAAGATAACGAAGCGGCGGATATCTAGGACTTCCCAAATCTAGATGTCCTCTCGACGACTGGCTAACCCATTGTCTCCGGCCAAAGCGGCGTCCGGAATTCCGGACGCTTTCCGAAAGTTTGCCTTTTTGTCGAGAACACTTGGTACGGTTCGGGCTGAACTGGCGTTAGCTCTGATATGGTTTGCCCGACTTGCAATTCAAGCGACCTGAAGAAACTGTCCTTGATCCACGCGGCGGGAGCGTATGAGTTGCGGGGCTCGCTCCTGGGTGCGCTGATTGGGAGTGGCGGCGGGCTTCTTTTTGGAAGCTACAGAGCAAAAAGTCAAAACCGTCTATCGAGAATGGCCGCTCCACCTCGGAAGATGCCCTTCATTTCTCCGGTTGTGCTATGACTCTTGGGCTTCTTCATCCTCATGGCCTTCGATGCCCCCGGAAAACTCTCTTGGGTCATGGGCACACTGTCCGTAGCCTATGTCTTTCTTCTGCCTGCCTATCTTGTCGGCGCGTTGTTCTACAACTTGTGTATTCGCCCCAAGAAATGCCGCGACTGGGAAGACAGATTCGTGTGCCAGCGCTGCGGAGCTATAACAGCTCAGAAGTAAAGGATAGTGCCAACCGTCGCGCTTCATTCGTTCAGCTACTCAACAACAGACACACACCTCTCATTAGTGGCTTCGGAATGGCCTATAGGAAGTTTGACCATGTGGGCAGAAAGAGGCTTCCGCCTCGAACTGTGGCAGAATTTAGGCCGCCATGCCCGTAACCGCCGGCGTCTTTCTTGAAACGCAGTTGTTCGTCACCAACAACTTTGACTTCGACCGCAGAGCGTTTGCAGAATTGATCGACCGCGTCAAAGAAGATCGGGGGAGGGTCTTTCTTACTTCAGTCACCGTCGGCGAAGTGAAACGGCGCATTCAAGTGCAGGTGAAAGAGGCGATAAGGTTCAGTGAAGTTCGAAAGTACCTCAAAGTCTTAGCCAATTCTAACGTGCCTGAGATTAGAGCCCGCTCGGAGCGGCTGTTCCCAGAACCCGTGACCGATGAACTCGTGAAGCAGTTTGAGGATTTCCTCGAAAAGACCAAAGCGACGATCATCGATTGCAGCGGTGTGAACCCCGAACTCGTCTTTCAACAATATTTTGAACTCAAGCTGCCTTTTCAAGAGAAAAAGGACAAGCGCCATGAATTCCCGGATGCTTTCGCCATTGAGGCTCTGAAGGATTTTTCTCGATCCGAAGGCAGGGATATTGTCGTCATCACTGGTGATCAAGGCTTTCGTACTGTCTGTGAAACACATGGCATGACGGTGCTCGAAACCGTCGAGAAATTCCCCGACAAGGAAATCGCCGAACGCGAACCAAAGATCTCCGCGCACGTCCTGGATTGTTTCAAACGAAGCATTCCCGAAATCAAGCACCAAATCGACCGCGACTTCGCCATGTCTGGTTTTGAGCTGGTGGACAACGAAGGAGAAGTCGACGGCACGACTCTCAGTAAACTCGAACTGGATCACGACCCCCTTGTGGTTCGCATCGACCGCAATAGCGCGATCGTCGAAGTATCTGTACACCTCGAATACCAAGCCCACATTTCCTACCACGATCCCGATGCAACCCACTACGACAAAGAGGAAGGACGCACCTATGTATTCAATACCATTCACCAAACCGTCGAAGAAGAAGTCGATTTCTCGTCTGAGATACAAATCGCTTTTGATCCCGACGATGAATCCTATTGTCACGCCACGATCGGCAAACTAAATGACGGAAGGGACTTTGAGGTGACCGCGAACGAGGAATATTACTGACCCAGTTCACATTCCGGTTTTTCGCTTTTCCATCCTACAGTTGCTGACTTCCAACACGAAAAACATATAGCGACGGAAGTCTCCGCCTTTCGGAACAGACTGGCGGAGAAACCGGTCAGGGCTGATTCGTAGGAGCGCTTCGCAGATACGCATAGAGGAACTACTGCGACGAGCCGGAGTCAATCTCGGAGAAGAGTTCTACTGGAACCTGCGCGGCAAGCGCACGCGGATCGAGGTCGAGTGGCGGCCCGAGCTTACGAGGCTGGCGCCGTGGGCCGTTAGCGATGTTCGTGATGGCCAGATGCAGATCAGGGACGCCATCGCTTACGCGAGTTTCCTGCGGCAGCAAAATTGCGTTCATGGCCACGATGACATCATCGCCTTATAACCACGGAATCCGCCGAAAACTTCTCTCCCAGGCACAGATCGACCGGGCGAAACCCGTCGCTGATCACTCGCGGCAGTCGGCGAAATTCGTCGCTCGGCCCCCCCGACGCTAACAATCACCATGCGGGGCACGCCCCTTCCAGGGTAAAATTATTTTCTGATTTGTGGCATCGCCCCGAGGAGTCTCAACAATGAGTGATGTAATACAAGGAATTGATGCCATCCTCAAGAATATACCGCAGCTAAGATCATTCACCGGAGCTACTCGGCGTGAGTATTTCAATCGCTTGATCGTGCCGCTGTTCGATTCTTTCACCGAGGTCAACGACTTTTACAACAGCTTGATTCTCGAGACTTGGCGTGGGTTCGTAGAGGTCAGTTCGGAGTCCGATATTGGCCGAGATGCGTCTTTGAACGTCGAGCAGATGGCAATGATTCGCAGAATAAAAGAGCACTTCATGCAAAAGCGGCGAACAGACGAGCACTTGCGCGATGCCCTCCGCCAGGACGCCCAGGATGTATTCACTTCCATCCAGTGGAATGAGGAACGTCGATTTGTCGCATCCGTCGCGTACTATTTCCTTGGTATCGCGGGGACTTCGCCGACGGACGAGCAGCTAGACCGCGACATTAAATCCGTGATGGCAGATGGTGGAAAGAAAACCTGGGCGACCCCTTCGACGGAAATCTACACACTCATCAAGGACGAACACAGTCCTGAACGACTAATTCAGATCCTGGACGAATCTAGAATTCGCTCAACCAACGCTTCATGAATGTAAGACATCATTTTCTGCGGCTGAAACACAAAGTCATTATGGACACTCCCCCCTGTTTCAGGTTCCTAGTACGCCAGGCTACGCACTTCCGCAACGCCGTGAACCACCTGCCCCAAATTACTGGGCGTTCGGCGCAGCGTCTCCGCACCGCTCGCGATCTTGGGATCAAGGTCGAGCTGGATCT
>QHYJ01000141.1:6110-8571 GCA_003223255.1 Acidobacteriota bacterium
GAACGAAACGTCGGCCCACGACTTCTCGCAGTCTTCGATGGCATTCGCGAGACGGCTTGCCAGCAAAAGATGATTCTCCGGCCGGTCGTTCAGCGCCGCTTCCGTGAAAATGACATCGACGTAGGAACCTAGTTTTATCGGTGGAGCGCCCTCCGTGTCACCCGGAAAAAATCCTTTCTCGCAGCCCACGCTCTCGACGGGCGTTGAGTCCGCATTCACCCCATCGAGAAACCCCTCAAACTCCGGCCAGCCCTGTACTTCCGGTATGCGGCTGACGGCTCCCGGGTTCCCCTTCAGCCGCACATAACCGTGATTGAAATTCCCGTTGCGATGATCGACGGGAGGATAGGGCACGGCCGGGCCCCACGCGTCGGACACCCAAACTCCACAGCCTCCCTCGCTCCAGAGCTTGATGGAGTCGGCGGGAGGATTCTTCCACTCCATGTGGGGACACAATCGCGATCGCAGCTCTTCGAATTCAACCATCGTTCCCCGCGCAACCTTTCTTAACATCCCGCTTGTGCTCACTCCGCCCTATGGTGTTGTGGCGGGACAACCGAGTTGCCCGTAAACAAGCTTCGCTGCTTCGACGTTTTCCCCGTGCCGCCAAGACGTACCGATTTCAGCGATCTGGCTCTCCGTTAAGTGCCAAGAAAGGGGAGCCGGAGAATCCGAAGAAAACAGGAACGGCACCGCGGTTACGTCCTTGTGTGTTTGTGCCCGCACATAGTCGACAGCCATGTTCAGTTCGATGGAGTCTCGGAGCCGCTGTGAACTGGTGCGAACGTTAAGCACGGTTTCGAGGGGGCCAACCAGTTGCTTCTGCCAGGACCAGAGGCTGCCGCTTTTTGGAGTGCCGGGTTTCGCGTCAATGAGGATCAGCAACACGTTGTAATCTTGTACCGCAGTCCCGGCATCGCGCAACCATTCGATGGCGCTGAGCAAGCCGGAATTGTCGTAATAGCCGCCGTCCCCGATGTGATACGCGTTGGCAATCGGTCCCGCCGAGGGTCTCGCAAGCGGCGAAGCATAGGGAAACGTGGCCGACAAACGCGCGGCGGTCGCGACGTGCATATCGGAGTCAGGAAAGCGATCGAAGAATTCGACCGTACCTTCGGATTTCGTGTCCGTCGAAGCAATAAGGAAACGCTCTCCGCTCTCGCTCACCGTAGCATTGAAAATCACCGCCGGCCGCGTACCCGCGCGGACATCGTCCCGCCAAGTGCTCATGACCGGTGGTGTTTGTTGCGCCTCTCTCCACGGGGTCTCCCACGCATTCTCGAGCGACCAGCCGCGATCAATGGTCTGCTTAACCAGGCTACCGAAAAGCGGTGCCGTTCGCGCCAAATCGGGATACGCAAGGCCCCAGCCGACCGCGCTCAGGGAAGACCGCGAAGCGTTGGAACGAATCGGCCGGAGTTTCGCTTCGGTCAACGGGTAGTCGCCGTTTTCTGAAGAATATGGCCCCACCACAAACATCGAGCCCACGCTCCCTCCGGAGACGGAACTCACCAAAAGCAGGGAAGAGCTTAGCCTTTCGCCACACTGTTCCTGAAGATGTGTCATCACTTCCGCTGTCCACGCCGCTGCGCGAATGCCGCCACCTGCGGTGGCCACGATCGTAATCGTCGGACTTTTCTTACGTCGTACTCCTTTTTCCCAGGAGTGAACGACGTCCGAAGCACGCAGCCCACTGGCATCGCGAACCTTGGCCTCCGAAATCTTGAATTCATGATCCGTTCCGAAAAATCCGGTGAGCAGGGATATCACCAGCAGGGTCGTGAAAACAGGAAGCCGCGTCCGGTCCAGAAAGAAAGCCGCTCCGGAAAGAAACCAGGTGAATACGGTCAGCAGCAGCAAGAGGAACAAGAGAGCCGCCGGCTGGCGGTCCGGGCTCGACCACGCCGGCGAGAAAACAACTCCTAGGATCGCGTAGAGCAAGAGAAACACTCCGAGCGCGATGGTGGCCATCTCGTGACCGGATCGCAGGCGCGTTCCATCCAGAATACCTTTCGTCAGATCCGGCGGCAGTCGCGCGAGGAACAAGCCGATGGATTTCCAGAAGGAGGACTTCGGTCGCGTCATCTTCTCGACGAAACCGAACGACGGGAAGACCGCCTCCGCGCTGTGTCCCGTCGGGTCTTCGATGGCGAAGTGCAGAGAGGCCGTGAGCGCCAACTCGGCGATCGCCAAGAGCAAACCGAGAAAAGCGGCAAGCGCCTTCCATGCGCCGGAAGGCTGGGGCGTTCCGAGGAAGAGAACGATCACGACGGGCAATGCCAGCAATCCGAAGAGAGCGACTGTGCCCGTGCCGACGCGTCCTGCATGGATCGAGCTTGCGCGCGTAAAGCGGTCCGGCCCGTAAACCAGCACTAGCCGGAACGTCACCATGATGGTCCACGCCATCTGGAAGGCCGCCCAAACGATGAACAGGAAGGAGAAGAATCCCCGCCCGCCAAAG
>QHYJ01000141.1:8769-13690 GCA_003223255.1 Acidobacteriota bacterium
CAACCGGTACAAACGCCCCTTGCGCCACCACACCAGAATCCCAAGCGCGCCGAAGGCCAACCCCAGCAGCGTCCATTTCACGAACGAAAATGGCCGGGGCAGCAGACCCTCGATGTGAGCCGCAATGCTCAGTGCGCTGAGCCCTTTAAGAATTCGCGTATTCTCCAAAACGTCGAACAGCGCCGCTGGCGAGATGAATCCAGTCACCCAGTTCGACCATCGGCCTTCTTCGATCCGTGCGAAGAGAACGAACACGCTCCAGTACAGCAAGATGAACAGAAAGTCCATGTAGGTATTTGTTCGAATGAGCCGGATGTTGCGCTCGCCATGGTCCGTCGCTTCTTGCCTCACCACGCTTTCAAAGCATTCCGCCGTCGGAGACAGTTCGACATCCAGGATGGCCTTGCCGCTGATATAACAATTTGGCGGGGGTTGATGGGAGTCCGGCGAAACAATGGCGCCGGCCTCGAGACCCATGGCCGTGCTCCACAGCATGGTCACAATCAAAAGGAGAAACAGACGGTGCGGGAGTCGGCTGGGCATGGGCGCAACCTCGGCGGGTATCGGCGGCTACATTATCACAGAAGAGCAATGCCCGAACCGGTTTACTGCGACCCGGCGATCCCCGGAAGGTTGCAACAGAGCGGCACGGCGATCTGACGGCATGAACAAGACCGTCGAATCGGTTCCCTGGCTGCTGAAATTCTGGTGTTGAGGTTCTTTTCCGCCGTGTGAATCGTTGTTTACATAATAATGAGACCTTGCTTAATAACGCGAACAGGTATTAGTATTCCCGGTTAACGAGCCTATCGCCGCGCGAGGAGCCCTCCCTTGCCAAATGACAAGATCAAACACATCGTTGTCTTGATGATGGAGAATCGCTCCTTCGATCATTTGCTGGGCCTTCTGAAGACGGAGATCCCGGATGTGCGGGGAGTCCTCGGGAACGATTATTTTAACCAGACAACCGCGGGAGCCACCATGCCGGTCACGGATGGTGCGCTCTACCAGGGCCAATACATCATGGACCCCGGCCACGACTTCACCGACGTTTATATGCAGATGTACGGCGTGCCGTTTGGAACCCCCGCCACGCAACCGAACATGTCCGGATTCGCCCAGAGCTACGAACAGCAAGGCGGGAATCCGGCCGACATCATGAGGTGTTTCCAGCCTTCGCAGCTCCCAGCACTGTCCGGACTAGCCCGGCAGTATGTGATTTGCGACCAGTGGTTCTCCTCTGTGCCAGGTCCAACGCTCCCGAATCGCGCTTTTGCTCATTTCGGGACTTCCTTCGGGCGACTCGACATGTCGCCGGATTATTTCCGCTCGAAGCCAAGCATCTATCAGCGCATGACCAAAGCGAACAAACGAGGGATGATCTATTACTACGCGACGTGGAGCGGCACCCTCGGGCTGACTTTCCTTCTCTCCGATCAAAAGAGATACTTCGGTCTCTGGGGCGATTTTCAAAAAGCATGCAGCAACAACTCCCTCCCGGACTATTCCTTCGTCGAGCCTGCCTATTGCGATCACGCTGGAGTCGACGCCAACGATCAGCACCCCGACCACAGCGTGCAGGCCGGTGACAGTTTTCTGCAGGCCGTATACGAGGCCATTCGCTCAAATGACCAAACGTGGCAATCGACTCTTCTTCTGGTCGTCTGGGATGAGCATGGAGGAATTTTCGACCATGAGATCCCGCCCATGGTGAGTCATGTTGACGGCTTCACGTCGACAGCGCCTCCGTTCGCCTTCGACCGTTTAGGTGTGAGAGTGCCGGCCCTGGTGATCTCGCCGTACGTCCCCGCCGGGATCGTCGACCATACCGTCTACGAGCATGCCTCCATTCCGGCGACCGTAACGGAACAATTCCTCGGGCCTCCTATCACCTCTTCTCCCTATGCACGCGAGCAATATGCCAACACGTTTCTGCACCTTCTGACCGTCGATCAACCTCGTATGGAACGCCCGAATTTCGGAGCGGCGACGCCACGCGCGGCCGCTGCGATGGCGGCTAAACCCCAGATCCAGCCAAAGTCCCAAGCCGGCACGCCCGTTTCCGCGCTTCTAAGCAACCAGGTTCAGGAAGTCTACGACTTACTCTCCCGCAATCATCCCCAACAGGCCCGTGACCTCCATCCGTCCAGCGTCAAGACGGAACAGGATGCCAGCCAATTTATTGGCAAAGCCATGGCCACCATTCACCCCGAAGCGGCGCAGGCGGAAGGCAAAGGGAAGGGCTAGGTTGGTGCAGGCCGATGATGCGAATGAAATGTGGAATATTGCTAATCGCCTTTGCCGCATGCCTCAGCGCGTCAGGAACTCACGCCCAGACGCCGGCCGGCATCCCGGATAAAGCAGAAGAGTGCGACAAACGCGCTGCCCAGGAAAAGGTCGCCTGGGCTAAGTCCGGTCCCCACGATTGGGTGGCTTCGGATTTCAATAAACAACGTGTGGAAACCGGGCAGACCTGGTGTCACATTTGGGCGACAAACGGATACGATCGCGTGCACAAAGGGGAAGACTTCGGACGCGTCTTCTTAACGGGCGACGGCCTGCACCCGACGCTTGGCTCGATCGTTCCGGGCAGCGGCCTTGCCGGAGGCCTCGCACTCAATCTCGACTACGCCGCGAAGTCACACCCGGTGCGCTTCAGCGGAGCGGTCGAGGCACGCGGTTCCGTCAACGGATTCTGGGAAGCGGGCGGCACGCTGAACTTGCTGGGGAGCGGGAAAAGGCTCGACGACCGGCATATCAACGTAACTCTTTCCGCGATCCACCGGGAGCTTCCGCAGCTCACTTTCTTCGGACTTGGGAACGAAAGCTCTCTGGCAAACCAGTCGCTCTTTGGTCTTTCGGACACCACCGTCGGCGCTTCCGGTTCCATTCCGCTGCCGAAGAACTTTCAAATCCTCGCTGGAATCGAGGGGCTCTGGGCCGGTCCGCAAGCGTTCCACGGATCGACCATACCCTCCATCGAACAGATTTTTACTCCCGCAAACACTCCGGCGTTGAATACCTCAACCGGCTATTTCGTATACGGGGCTGGGATCGATTGGAAGTATCCTTTGGAGGAGTGCCTCCAGTGTTGGTATAAGACCGACGCATCCGCTGTTTTTCGATCCTACGTGGAAGGTACCGGTGCTCCATACTCGTTTCGGCGATTCGACGTAACGTGGATTCAAGCCTTCAATCTTTTTCCGCAGGCGCGCGTCGATCTGGGCACGTTCTCGATCACCGGCCGGCTCCTCGCATCGTTCACCAGCACAGGGAATCAGGTGCCCTTCTACCTGCAGCCCACCCTCGGAGGTACCGACATCAACAATGTCGACGTCCTCCGGAGCTACCGCGACTATCGGTTCCGTACGCCGAACGCGCTCGACTTTCAGGCCGAATACACACATAAGATCGTGGATCCACTCGGACTGCTTCTTTTCTACGATGTTGGCAAAGTCGCTCTGGCTCGGAGCGACCTGGACATCAGTCACATGAAGCACAGTTTCGGCGTGGGCTTTACGCTACGGGCGGGCAACTCCGTACTCTTCAAACTCTACTATGCGTGGGGAGGTCCCGAGGGTTCTCACACCACATACACCGGCAACACGAACAATTTCGCGGCGGACTCTAATCTCCGCGGAGTCTTTTAGTCGCCGAAATCTCATACCGGTGTGTGGCAGGGTCAGCGCATCGTTGCGGACCTCGGCCATCGTCGCCCTAGCTTTACCCTCCCGTTCGAGGCCCGAGCGCCCTTGCGACCTACACATGTTCGCAATCGCTCCAATCGGAGGGTTGGTAGCTCTGCTCACGACAGGCACGCACCTCAGTGTGTCGTCCGGCATCGGCTTTCTCGCGCTTTTCGGCGTGTCCGTCGAGACCGGAGTCATTCTCCTTGAATATATCAATCAGCTTCGCGCGACGGGACACACCATCGAGTCCGCGGCTATCGAAGGAGCTGTGCTTCGCTTGCGTCCCGTGATGATGACAATGCTGGTCGCGACTCTCGGCCTCCTTCCTGCTGCGCTCTCTCACGGAATCGGATCGGACTCGCAACGCCCCTTTGCCATCGTCATTGTCGGAGGCCTTTTGGGAGCCCTGCTCTTGAGCATCTTCCTGCTACCTGCACTGTACGTGTGGGTGGCCCGCGACGTGGACAAATTGCCAGAACCGGAGGCGGATTTTGGAGAGAGCAGTTAGCACAATTCAGGTCTCGGAAGAGTCGGGGAAATGGTTTATCTCAAAGTGAGGACGCGGAAAGGCCGTCGTTTGGGGGTGGCGGTCATCGCTGTGATGTGTGGCTCGCTAGTGGCAACGCTTTGCTTGGCGGTGGCACAAACCTCGAACCCTAATCAAAAGAAAGTTGCCTTAATCATTCACGCCAGAGACCAAGGCGGGAACCCGGTTGCGCCCGATTCAATGAAAGACATTCTAGTGATGGAACATGGTAGGAAACTGCCAGTTGTGGACGGTCCAAAGAGCGCGGGATCCGAACAGATCGCCCTCTTGCTTGATTCCAATTTCCACCAACGAAAGGTTCTGCCGCTCGAACAACAGACAGCCGTGGAGCTTATCTCCGAATTCGAGAAAGAAAAAGCACAAGGTCTGGTGATGAGCTATGGAGCAGAGATTCATTCCTCGGGAGAACTCACCGACGAGTTCGGCAGCTTGAAGAACTTCACCAGTTCATTGCGGGTAGAGACCAACAAGCGGAATGAAACTGTGCTCCTATACGACACAATGAAGCGGGCAATCGAAAAATCGAGCGACGGGTCGGGCACAAAGGCTATCGTCATCTTCGCGGAAGGGAATGACTACGGAAGTTCCATCGGATGGACTAGCCTGGCGCGATTGGCGCAACGAGGGCCCATCGCTTGCTATGTGGTTATGTTCGCGGACCACAGCTTCTATGGTCGAGAGGTGC
>QHYJ01000140.1:0-1913 GCA_003223255.1 Acidobacteriota bacterium
GCGGTGTCGCTCCTGCATGTGGACCATTATCACATACATCGTAAAATGGTACAGACTATTTTACGATGATCGCGAAAATAAGCTCGTGGGGATTGGCCCACGTTATAGGGGAGCGGCGGTAAATGCCCCAAGCATTGGAACTCACCGTGGTGCTGCTACCTGTACGTCCGGCCCAGCCGAAATCAGGAGGTTTGGTGCAGAAAAGCTCGAAAATCGTCTGCTTGCTAGGGTCGACCACTCTCTTCGCAATTCTTGCCGCGAAGAAGTCCATGGCGCAACAGGCCCGGGTCTGTTGGTCGCGGGGCTAACCGAGCTGGTGACGTGCGATCGATCTGCAAGATCAGGTCGTTTTTAGGCCCCACGGTTCGGGCCAGCTTCAGTTGTCGAGCGCCTAGTCTTAGCAAACCGATTTGCGAACGTGTGTCTTGATCCGATGTGGAACGGGTGTTCACCTGATTGCCCGGGCCGATGCAGCGGTCGCAGAGTAGCCCTCACAGCCAGAGTGTGCTGATCCTTTGAGGAACTTGCAGGGCAAAGTGGCTCGATGCCTCCGCATACAGCAGGTGGTCAAGAGCAACCGACCGAGCGCCCATGGGCAAATCCAGGCAATTTGTGGGATCAAGCCGGACGGAAGTCATTGGTCACTCACGCAAGACGAGACGATTGCACAGGTCGAGGATGGGATATCTCTTTTCTACCTGGAGAGCGCTCGAGGGCGGCGGATTGACATAATCATCGCCATGGATTTGCACGCCCGCAAATATCTCAAAACGGTCGCGGATGGAGAACAGCCGGACGAACTTCTGTACCTGCCACGCTGTCACAACCTCTCGCACGCTGTGAGCGGTCGATCTATGGCCGCCGGGCGTTGACCCGATATAACAATTGACGCGAGCCTCATGCCGAACAAGAATCCCGCAGCGCTACTGCAGGAAGAGGTTGCCCAGCTCAAACAAGAAATTCTCGGCCTGATAGGTCATCAAACGTGGCAGAAGTCCACATAAAGGTTGGCTCCATGGACTCCACCGGCGCGAAAGTTGTTTTTCATAATCCCGGTCAGCATCCCCTCCCACCGGGCGCGGGCCAAGCGCTAACGACGCAGGCCAGTGGCGAAAGCTGTTTTTCAGAATGCCAGTGGCAGTATTCCGGGTCCTGTCTTCAATCATCTGCGTAGTCGCGTAGCACTGACCATCCACAGGGCCACTTTTCCCGGAAGCCCGTTGAAACGTTTACCGGGTGTTAGCTAAGACCGTCGTCACGTCGCCCTTCCTGGCGTGCTCACGGTACGAGGAGTGGCGCCAGGGTGTTCGTAGTGGAATCTGCCGCATGCCCCAAAAACGGCAGGCCAAAAGCGGCTTCGATCGTCTTCAATAACGAAAAGTGGTTGTAAAAGCGCGTGTCCTGAATGCCATGCACTCCGTAGTTCGTGATTGCGATGAACACCACTCGATCGTTGTAATTGGCCGGAGCGTAGCAGTCGGCGGCCGGCAGCAGTGAGCCGGGAGCAGTGTCCACGCGGTTATCGGGATTGTAGGGGCAGGTCAGCGGACCGTTCCCCTCGTCGGACACGACGAAGAGTGCATTGTGGCCGCCCTGCCAGACCGGGCTGCCCGTGATCGCGTTGACCAGCCATCCCGCCTCGTCATCGCCGCGCTTGACGTCATTATCGTCCGTATCGGACGCGCCGCCGCAGGGCGCGAGCGGGTTACCGAGCCCGTGCATGTCGCGGCATTGGTCGGGCACGATGTACGAGAAGGCAGGAACCTGTCCGCTGCCGAGGTCGCTGAACAGCTGCTCGATCGGGACCTGCTTGGCGAATTGCTGGGGGTCGCCCTGAATCTCAGCCACGTAAGGAAATGGGTTGTGTTTCACCGCATAGAGCTTGGCCGTGTTGTTGTCTCCAGGCCAATTGG
>QHYJ01000140.1:2035-2371 GCA_003223255.1 Acidobacteriota bacterium
TCATCGCTGATCCCCACCGTGCTCCCTTTCGGATAAGTGTGACCGGTCCCGAGGACGTCCCTGCCAATCCAATCGCCGGTGATCATCGCGAGATAATTCGGCAGGCTGGGGTGCCAGACCCCGTGGTAGTTCGGAGCGACGTTGTACTTCTGTGCGAGCGCTCTGCTCTGCGGCGCCTGCGGGTTATCAAGAATGCCATTGCTACCGAAGCTCGTAAAGCTGTTGTGATTCTCGAGGACGATCACGAAAATGTGATCGAGCTTCGGGACGCCGTCTTGGTCATGCGGGTTACCTTGGGCCCGCGCAGTAGGCATACCTACCGCAAGCGCCAGAGTG
>QHYJ01000145.1:0-411 GCA_003223255.1 Acidobacteriota bacterium
CGGTTCATTTTCAACCGCCCTATCCGAACAGCTTTCTGAAAAGCGTCTATGACGCCATGGGCTTGGACTGGGACGCGTTCAAGTCCTATCAGAAATGGCAAGGTCCCTCGCCTGAAATTTCCCTGCCGCGAAGCGCATACGGTCATGGGACGATCAACGGCAAGCCCGCGACTGGCTTCTTCTTCGGCGCGAGGTACGGGCACAAACCCGGAATCTGGATCACCGACCCGTGGGGCAAGAAGCTCGAAGGAACTCCGTTCTCGGAGACCACGCGCCGCGAAATGTTGGCGCTGCACGGTCAGCAGGCGGTTCGGGCGCCGCTGGTTTACGACTATCTGGGCGACGCCGTCTCGCGGCAGCTTGACAGTATGACTCTCGAGGACTACCTCATACGCACCTACGGCGTCAGTC
>QHYJ01000145.1:455-8633 GCA_003223255.1 Acidobacteriota bacterium
TAATTCCCACGGTCGACGACAGCATGGCGACGGGGATTCAAATGTTCCCTGGCGGCAACTCCGGGATGATTCGATTGCTCGTCAAAACCCTCATCCCGGAATCGATTGAAGGACCGCGCACAATGGAGGCGGTCTGGAAGAATCCCGTTAACTTCTCCGCCTTGGACCGGACTGGTCAGCGAGTTCGCCTGCGGCTCGATTCCACTGCGGTTCGTGTCGAACACCTCGGCGAACCGGACAAATCGGATTTCGTTTCCCTCAACTACATAAATGGCGGTCGCCTCTTTCGAGTCAGAGCGAAGACCGTGGTTATGGCCGGAGGCGGGTGGATGACCAAGCACGTCGTCCGCGATTTGGATGAGACCCGGCGTAAGAGCTACGAACAATTCAACTACTCCCCCTATATGACGGCGAACGTCGCCGTTCGCAACTGGCGCTTCCTCTACAACCTGGGCATCTCCAGCGGCGAGTGGTTCGAGGGCTTCGGCCGTTATGTCAACGTGCGGAAAAGTGCGACGTTTGGTGTCGATTCGCCAACGATTGGCCCGGATCTGCCCACTGTGCTCACCTTCTTCGTCGATTTCGCCAAGCCGGGCCTTCCGGCTCGCATCCAGGGTCAGTTGGGTCGAGCGGAATTGCTTTCCACCTCGTTCGCCGATTACGAACGGCAAATACGCCAACAAATGACCGACATGTTTGCAGCCTCAGGCTTCGATGCCAAGCGCGACATCGCCGGAATCGTGCTCAACCGCTTTGGTCACGCTTTCATTAATCCGCAACCCGGTTTCTTCTTCGGACTAGACGGCAAACCCGCTGCCCGCGATGCCCTTCGCAATGGTCCTTTCGGGAGAATCGCCTTCTCTCATTGCGATTTGGCCGGAGCGATGGATCATCGCAATGCGTTCCTGGAGTCCAAACGCGCCGTCAGTCAACTCCTCGATCAGGTCCTGACTTAGGGAAAGGATGGCGAAGTCACAATGCTTAGACCAATTCTGGTTCGCAGACTAACCCAAATCTTTGGGTTTATCGCGCTCGGACTGGTGCTTGCTGTATCGACCTTCGCACAAGTCGACACGGGCGCAGTTTCCGGCACCGTCAAAGACACCAGCGGCGGGGTTATTCCCGGCGTCAAAGTGATCATCGCCAATGAAGATACGGGGCTCTCCGTGTCGACCACCAGCAGCATCGCTGGCGAATATGTTTTTTCGCCAGTCAAGATTGGACGTTACTCGGTAACCGCAGAAATGAAGGGCTTCCAAAAGGTCCAGCAGAAGAACGTTACGGTCGATGTGCAACAGAAAGTAGTTGTCGATTTTACGTTGGCGCCGGGCCAGACAATGGAGACCATAACGGTAAACGCGGAACCTCCCATGCTCCAGACACAAGACGCCTCCGTCGGACAAGTCATCGGCGAACGAACAGTGGACGCGCTTCCACTGAATGGACGTAACTACATCTTTCTTGCTCAGCTCTCTGCCGGCGTCACTCAGGATCAGCAGGACACGCGTGGGCTCGGCGCCAGCGGAAGCTTTGCTGCGAATGGCCTGCGACCCGCACAGAACAACTACTTGCTCGACGGAATTGACAATAACGTTGAGCTCGTCGACTTCCTAAATGGCACGCATTTTGTCGTCCGCCCTCCCGTCGACGCCATCCAAGAATTCAAGATTCAAACCAATAGCTTTAGCGCCGAGTTCGGACGGTCCGCCGGAGCCATTCTGAATGCCACCATTAAGTCCGGCACCAACCATTTCCACGGAACGCTCTGGGAGTTCCTTCGCAATGACAAGTTCGACGCTGCCAATTTTTTTGAGAATGCCGGAGGAATTCCCAAAGGAGAATTCCGGCAAAACCAATTCGGCGGATCCGTCGGCGGTCCGGTAATCCTTCCGCATCTCTATCACGGCAAGGATAAGACATTTTTCTTTTTCGATTATGAGGGTACGCGCACACGCCAAGCCGTTCCCTATACTTCAACAGTTCCGACGGCTCTCGAACGCTCGAGCGGCTATACCAATCTTTCCGAACTCCTCACGCAAGGCGGCACGCAAACCGACGTACTCGGGCGAACCACGCCGCTCGGCCAGGTTTTTGATCCCTCAACCACGCGCGCCGTTCTCTGTGGTACGGTCGATCCAGTCACGGGACTCACACCGCCTAGCGGGCCGGGTACCGCGTGTCCCACCGGAACTCCGGCTGGAACACAAGCGGGGTTTGTCCGCGAACCCTTCTCGGGAAATCTCATTCCGGCAACCCGCCTCGATCCCAACGCCATCGCCTTGCTGAATCTGTTTCCCGCACCGAACAACTCCAGCTTGTTCTCCAATTTCGCGAGTAATCCCGGCTTGCGCGTCAACGCCAACCAGTTTGACGTGCGCGGCGATCAGATCATCGGCGCCAAGGATCAGATGTTTGTCCGTGTCAGTTACTCCGACACGCCCGAGTTCATCCCGGGACCATTCACCGGAATCGCCGACGGCGGTTCCTTTTCCGCCGGCGACCAAACCGCAAAATCGTGGAACATTGCCCTGAGCGAAACACACACGTTCTCTCCGCTTCTCGTAAATGAAGCCCGCATCGGCGTCAATCGCATCGCCACCACGCGCGTTCAGCCATTCAGCAACGACCTGAGCAATATTCCTGGTCAATTTGGCATTCAGGCTGTTCCACAGGTGCCCTCCAATGGCGGCCTCGGGACCATTTTCATCACCGGTCTGAACACTCTGGGCAGCAACCAATTCCTGCCATCCATCGAGACGAGCCTGACGTCGCAATACATGGATAACCTTACGAAGGTGTGGCGTAAACAGACCATGAAGTTTGGCTTCGAGCACCAGCACTTGCGCTTCACCATCCTGCAGCCGCCCTCCGGCCGCGGAGCGTGGTCCTTTAGCGGCGTCTACACGGAAGTTCCCTCGCAAGGCGGTGGCAACACGGGATTGGCGCAGATGTTGTTGACGCCGATTCCGCATACCGTGGCCGGCGCGGGTGACTTTGTGGGCGGCGCGGATAACATCCAAGCTTCCAATTACGCCAATACGGACATGGGGCGCAACTATAACGCCGCTTACGTGCAGGACGACTGGAAAGTGACTCCCAAGCTGACGCTGAATTTGGGATTGCGGTGGGAGTATTTCGGTCAAATCGTGGAGCGATACGGCGCACAAACCAATTTCCAACCCGCAGGGATGACGGGAGGTGTATCGCAGCTTCTGCTGACGAAGAAGCGATGTAGTGTGCCTTTCTCGGCTGATTTCATGAGTGCAGCGGCGAAAGACAATATCAGCATCGTGTACTCGAGCGTAGGTGGACTCGGTCAATCGCAGAAGACCAACTTCGGCCCGCGTATCGGTTTGGCCTATCGCGTGACGCCCAAGTTCGTTGTGCGCGCCGGCGCCGGTATGTTCTACGGTGGCTTTGAGAACTCCGTTATCGAAACCTATGTTGATTTTCCGTTCCAGTTCAATTTGTCTTACCCTTCGCTGGTGCCGAATGCGCCAATCACCTTTTCTAACGGAGCGATGGGGACGCTCGAAACTGGACTTTCAGCGTTAGTTCCGATTACTTCAGGGGTCGCCGAGCCGGCTGGCTCTCCGTTAATCGGCGAAGACTACCATCTGAAAACGCCCCATACGCAGAGCTACAATCTCACGTTGCAATACCAACTCTCTCCCAGCCAGACGGTGCAGGCCGCCTACGTTGGTAATGGAGTACGACACTTGGGCGTGTACATCAATCCCAACTCTCCCAGCGAGATTCTGCCTCCCAGCCTGCCCAACGGGCTGAGTTCATTCGACTTCTCGCCGTATCCGGATTTCACTACGGGCTTTACCTATTCGAGTTTTGCGGGAAACAGCTACTACAATTCCCTCCAACTCAACTACGAGCGGCAGTTCAGCGCGGGCTTGCAGGCGCTCGCTAATTTCACCTGGTCCAAGTGCCGCACCGATGCCTCCGACGTCCTCAACGAAACGGCCATCTTTTATCGCGCCCCGCGGCTCCCGGGGTTCGGCATCCAGGGAGACTACGGCCTGTGCGATTTCGACATCACCAAGGTCTTCCATTTCAGCGGCGCCTACGAGTTGCCCGTAGGCAAAGGAAAGCGGTTCCTCGCGAATGGTCGGGCGCTCGTCGATGGTGTGCTGGGAGGCTGGAAAACCAATTGGATTCTCACGCTCCAGGACGGCCAGCCCCTTACCGTTCCGTGTGTTAGTTCCACGACTTCCGGGTTTGGCTGTTATGCTCTTCTCGTTCCCGGACAGAACAAATACGCTGGTCCGCACAACGTGGACCATTGGCTGAACCCCGCGGCCTTTGCCAGCCCGCCCGTCGCGACCACCATAGGCCAGTCGGATCGCTCGCCCTTGGGCGGTGCCCCTACTCAGTTCTATGGCCCCGGTCTTCACCGCCTGGACTTCTCCCTTTTCAAAGATTTCCGCACGTCGGAAAGCACGCACTTGGAGTTCCGATCGGAGTTTTTCAACCTCACCAACCATCCGAACTTCTCGCCTCCTGGATTCAGCGGCAATGGTGTCCTGGCCGCGCCCGGTTCGCTCGATTACACTTCGCCGACTACCTTCGGCAAGATAGCGTCAACGCGCGACGGCCAGAACGACCAGCGCGAAATTCAGTTTGCCCTGAAATTCTATTTTTGAAGCGGAAATTCGGTTGCGCGAGGAGACTGAATTTTTGCGCTCTTTCTCCAGGCTATCGAGAAACATGAGGATTCTGTCGACGCTCAGCTCAGGAATCGACAGAGATGCCGGTTCGATACCGGTTTTCCGATGGATGAATTGCAGCAGCAGGCGAAATGTGTTGCGATAGGTCGAGATCGTCTGTGGGCTGAGTCGTCTTTGCCTTATAGTCAAAAAAGTCGTGCGTAGGGCTGAAGTCAAAGGTCATCGTCATGGTTTCAGGGTTCTCAGGCGTGCTCGTGATGGAGGCCGCTGACAATCCGCGACCAGCACACAAGCTGTGCCACCAGACTCAACATCCCAAACAGGACCACCACCTCGAATCTCCCCGAGCACGGCCAGAAAACGCTAACGTAGGAACATCTTAGCAACACATTTGGCCGGGTCGGAAATTCGGAAGCGCAACCAAAGCAGCAACTTAGAGTGAATTCCCGCCTGCTTGCAAAGCAGGTGCTCTCCCAGTTTAAGCTACACCACGTGGTGTAATCGTTTCTGACGAAATTTCAACCTTTCGGTACTTCCAGAGCAAACCGGCGCTTCTGTGATTCCAGCCTGGTTACAACTGCGCGTTGAAGGCGCTTAGCCTGCTCGGCCGTGAAAAGGAATTCCTCCCAGTGCCTTCCCTCAAGGTCCCGTGGTCGCCATCGTGCTCGCATGATGCCCCGGTTGCAGTGCTCATTTGTGCCGAGGAGCAGATGTCCAATTTCATGCGCTAGCGCCAAGCCGAGTAGTTCATCTGCGGTGAACGAAGTTGAATGCGAAAGCGCGCGTACGCGCGGATAGCAAACATATGCCATCTGCGCTTCATCGCTCTTGTCTGGGATGATCGAAAAGCCCAGAGCGTTTTTGCCCACGCTGGGCGCATGTGCTTCGAGCCGCACAACGAGGTACAGAAGCAAGTCGGTGCGGCGGAGACGTGACTCACATTCGGGAGGGACCCGACTCGGGTTCTGGCTGACTGTGCAATCCTGCCATGTCACCTCAACGCTGGCCCGTTGTAGCACCATCTGCGCGACCTTCTAAGCGGCGAAGAGCTCTGCGTCCGACACGCGCGTATCGTTGTAGAAATGTACGCCGATCGGCACGTTCTGCATCGCTTCCGGCCATCTGCCGCTTTGAGAAACACACACCGGAATAGAGCAAAGCAGGACGGCTCCCATCAGGAGGATTTTGTGGGCCGAATATTCCGACGCCATCTTCGCGGACCGTGTCGTTCCGCAAAGAGTCGGATCATTGCCTCAGCCGCTCAATGCAACGGAAGCCATAAGTAAGCCATTTTCTGGTCCTATGGAGCCCAACGGTCCGCAACAGCCCGGATTTGGACCTCACGGGAAATGGTTGAAAAGCGGCTTGTCTTTCGAGAGGATAAACCTACTTCTTCTCCGAGTAAGTTATGGACGGCTCGGCCAACTTCGCTCAATATGCGCACTTCGGGGATTTTGAATTCAACGCGCAGGCGGGTGAATTGTGCAAACAGGGCGTTCCGGTCAAGCTGCAGGGTCAGCCCATCGAAATCCTTGCCATGCTCCTCGAGCGGCCGGGCCTACTCGTGTCTCGAGAGGAATTACGGGAAAAACTATGGTCCGGCGATACGTATGTCGATTTCGACCACAGCCTCAACGCGGCGGTCAAGCGTCTGCGCGACGCCCTCGACGACAACGCCGACACCCCGCGCTACATCGAGACGCTCACGCGGCGCGGCTATCGCTTCATCGCGCGCGTCGAGACGTCAGCAGTGCCGGGACCTGTAGCTCCTGGGGCTCAGGAAACTCGGGGCGCACGTCCACGGCTCTCGTGGCAGCGGACGGGCCTGCTGGCGTCGGTCACCATCGCGTTGTTACTTTCCCTCGGCGGAGCCTGGTTCCACTTTGCTCACTCGGTCACATCCCGCCCAGGAGAGATTCGCTTGATCGTGGTGCTCCCGTTGGAAAACCTTTCGAATGATCCGGCCCAGGATTATTTTGCCGATGGAATTACGGACACATTAACGACGGACCTTGGTCAGATCGGCGCTCTGCGCGTGATTTCACGAACCTCGGCGATGCACTTCAAAGGCACGCGAGAAACGCTGCCCCAGATCGCCAGAAAATTAGGCGTGGATGCAGTCGTAGAGGGCTCTGTCGCGCGCTCGGGTGACCGCATTCACATCAACGTCAAATTGATCCACGCTCCCACAGACCGTCAGTTCTGGACCGATAGCTACAACCGCGACACGGGAGACCTCATTCGGATGGAGGACCAATTGGCCTTGAGGATCGCCCACGAGGTGAGCGCGCGGGTGACTCCCGCCGAAGAAATGCGCCTAGCCAGTAACAGGACGCTCAATCCGCGGGCCTACGATGCTTATCTCCATGGTCGTTATCTTTGGAACGAAAGGATTCCCGAAGAGTGCGGAGGCAATCGGTTACTTCGAGCAGGCCCTGCGTGAGGATCCCAGTTTTGCGCTCGCCTATTCCGGACTGGCTGATTGTTATTCCGTGAACTGGGCCGGAGGGTGGGACTTGTGCCGCGCGGAAGAGTATGCCCGAAAGGCTCTCGCGCTGCAGCCAGATCTGGTCCAGGGACACGTATCCCTCGCATTAGCAGAGACAGGGGATCAGGCCCAACATGAATCATTCCGATTCAGACGGCTGACACTTGAGTTTTCGCACTCTGCGGCAAGATCTTGAATTCGAATGGGATGCTGCGCTGCCGCCATTGGCGCGCTTGGCGAAAGATGCGACTAACTTTACGGAACCTGCGGCCCAAGTGCAGAAGAACTACTACGTTTTTGCTACGGCACGTAAAGGCAAGACAAACAACAAGATAGCAAACTACAACTGGTCCGAATAGATTTACAATCCAGCTGCAATTCATCTACAGTATCTGCCAGACGTTGTAGTCTTTGACATGTGTGCGTCCTTGCAGGACTGCAGCAGCGGAACAGGGCCAAGGTCAAAGTCTCGAAGTTGTACAACAAAATTACCAACATCAGAAAGGATTTTGTACACAAGTCGTCGAACGACCTTAGCAAAAACGACGCCGTCGTGTTTGTCGAGGACTTGTCCATCAGGAATATGTCGAAGTTAGGGGCAAACTGACGTGGCGCGACGGGTTGCTGGTAGCGGTTCCTCCACGCGTATACGTGAGACCCGTAGGAATCCTCTCCCTTCAGGGAGCGGAGGATCTCAAGAGATTGCGGAGACGCCGGCCGTGCTCCTCAAAGAATCTCGCGGCTTATCTCCCTCGGTGGATTGCTCTCGTCGCTACACGCGAATTTTGCTGATCCTTTTCCTGTGCACGCTTCCGCTGGTAAATCCCATCGTCCATGGCGACGGCGTCGGTTACTACGCGTACGTCCGGGCTTCGCTCATTCAGCACAATCTGCGTTTCGAAGAAGACTGGCGTCACGCCAATCTGAATTTTTCGCAATCCCGCACCATGCCCAACGGCGAGCTCCTTCCGAGCCAGTATACGGAAACCGGATACGTCGCCAACCAGTTTA
>QHYJ01000146.1 GCA_003223255.1 Acidobacteriota bacterium
CCATCGGCGCGGGACGAGGCCGCATCGCGCGGCAACTGCTGACGGAGTCGTTGTTGCTCGCGATGATCGGCGCCGCCCTGGGAGTTTTTGCATCTTATGGGATTTTGGCGGGTATTCGGGTGTTACTGCCTCCATATGCCTTCGCGCCGGAAGTGGTCATCCGCGTCAATATTCCGGTGCTCCTCTTCAGCATCGGAGTGGGCCTTGCGACCGGAATGCTCTTCGGATTGGGGCCGGCGTTGCGCCTCGCGCGGACTCAGGCCAGACAGCTGGTACAGTCGACGAGGCGCCTGGCAGGAAGTGTAATGGGCCGAAGAGCAAACGGCGTGTTGATCGCGGGTCAGATTGCGCTGACGTTATTGTTGCTGGCTGCAGCGGGAGCGGCGATGGAAGGGTTTGTGGGACTGCTGCATAAGCCGCTTGGGTACGATCCGCATCATGTGATGTCGGTGGGAATTCCTCTTCACGACGGCGCGTATACCACGTGGGCCGCGCGCGCAGCCTATTTTGAGCAGATGCGAGCGGAAGTGGCAGAGACACCCGGAGTGACGATGGCGGCGATCTCGAGCAATGCCACGCCGCCGCGGAATGGAGGGAAAACGCAGTTTGAGATCCTCGAAAAGCCCTCGGCGGAAGAGCACATGACTGCAGTCAATCTGGTGAGTCCGGGTTATTTCGCGGTCCTGAAGATTCCACTTCTGCAAGGACGGATATGGAGCGAAACGGAGAATCAGAACGGCGCGCACATCGTGGTCATCAACCGGACGCTGGCGCAGCAGTACTTCCCGAAAGGTCACGCGATTGGAAGTTCGGTGAAGTTGCCCAAGATCGAAGATAGTCCGCCGACAATTCTCTCGGCGCCAAAAATAGCCGATTCCTGGTTGCAGATTGTGGGGGTTGTGGACGATGCGCGGAACGACGGGCTGGCAGATCCCATCAAGCCAGCGGTCTATGTACCCTACACGCTGACGATGTGGCAAGGAACGCAAATTTTGGTGCGATCCGACGTGCCGCCGCTGACGCTGGTCCACTCCGTGCAGAAGCAGTTGGCTGCGGTGAACCCGGAGCAGCAGACCTATAGCCCCAGAGATCTAGAAACCTGGATCACCGATGTGCCGGAATGGCAGCAGGAGCATCTGGCGGCGTGGATCTTTGGGATATTGGCCTGGTTGGCGTTAGCCCTCGCGGCAGTAGGGTTGTACAGCGTGGTGTCCTACGTGGTGGCACAGCGCACCAACGAGTTTGGAATTCGTATGGCATTGGGTGCACAGCCGGGTCAGGTAGTGAGGATGGTATTTGCATCGACGGTCGTGAGCGTAGGAAGCGGGATTGCGGCCGGATTGGCACTTACACTGGTCACAAAAAGGATTCTGGAGCGTTGGGTCGGAGGAAACACTCGGGATCCAATCGTTCTGGTCGGAGGAACATTGCTATTGAGTCTTGTGGCCCTGATCGCCTGCGTGATACCCGCGCGACACGCCTCCAGGGTTGACCCGATGGTCGCGCTGCGTTTTGAGTGAGAAAAATGAAGCATGATTCGCTAAGCCGGAGCGGACGGAATGAGCACTGAGGAGGAAGGGAAAACCGAAAAACAGATTCCCTAAACTCGTGCAGGCCGCCGAAGTTAAGCGGCTATCCAAAGAAGGGTCTGCAATTTAATCGGTCGCCGTCTTCGCGTCTTCGCTTAGGAGGATTCGGATTTCGTGTTCGAAGGCGGCTTTGTCCACCATGCCGAGATGTAGGTCGGCGATTCTGCCCATGCGATCGATGAGCAAGGTTACCGGCATTCCTTGGTCTACGCCGAATTGCTTTGCGGATTCAGAAGTTCCCAAGACGATGCGATAGTTGATCTTATGCTCGCGCAGGTAGGGCTTGACGGACTTCCAACCGTCGTCGTCCAGGGAAGCTCCGACAACGGTTAGGCCGGTCTTCATGTATTTGTTCTGAAATTCCATAAACCAGGGGATTTCTTCCTTGCAGCCTTCGCACCAAGTGGCCCAAAAATCGAGCAAGACCACGCGGCCTTTGTAGCCGGAAAGCTTGACGGGTGCGCCTTTGGAGTTCGTGAGCGCTACCTCGGGAAGGGGCCTTCGGGACGCGCCAGGCGTCAGATCTGCCGGAGCATTTATGGTTAGGGTTAAGGACGTAGCCAACAAAGTGATCATGGAAACGATGTAGCGAAGCATGTGTAAGAACCTCCTAGTTTGTCCGTCTGGCCAAAGTCATGTCGGTGAAACCCGCCGCGCCAAGGCTGATCTGATTTCCCGGACGATCACACCGCCAAGAATAATCCACAGTAGATTCACGAGCTCCATGATCACGAATGGCCAAGGATAGGCAAAGTGAGACCAAGGGCCTCCCGTGTCTAACAAAAACAACTCGACGGGCATGCGATTGGAGCTGACCCGGCGGTTCTTAGCAGGGTTGCGCACCTGAGCTGCGGAGCACCGTTATGCACCGGAATGGTGCACTTGTACACAGATAAATGCTCTATTCGAAGAAGCGCTGCTGCAGGTCGAGGGCGGCTTGGGAAAGGTCGGAGGGGCGGCCCAGGTCGCGCCAGTAGTATTCGTCGGCGCGAAAGGCCAGGATTTTTTCGCCTTGGGCGGCAAGCCGAAGATAGGCGTCGGTGATGGAGAAGACCCCTTGTTCGGTGAGCATGGGGAGAAGACGAGGCGAAATGATGTGGATGCCGGAGAAAGCGAGCGGAAGTGCCGAGTGACGAGTGGCGAGTGGCGCGTTAGAAGAAAGAGTCGCGAACGTCGGGTCGCTCCTTGATTGCGTTGCGGCTATGGCAGGATTCCTCGCTTCGCTCGGAACGACATCTTTCTCCAGTGCTGGGCTACTCGTGGCGGCGCGACCGACGAGCAGGTTCTCGTTGAAGAGGAGGAGGCGGGAGGATTCGCGGGATTGCACGGCGAGGGTGGCGAGGGCGCGGTGTTCGTTGTGGAATTGGAGCATGCGGCGGAAGTCGATGGTGCTGATGACATCGACGTTGTGAAGAAGGAAGGGGTCGTCCTTCCGATCAGAAGAAGTTTTGTGGACCTCAGGGGCTAAAGCCCCTTTATTCTGCTCACCTTTCGGCACGGCTAGAGCCGTGCCCTGGTGCGAATCTTCGAGGAAGAACCAGGCGGCTTTTTTGAGGCCTCCGCCGGTGTCGAGCAGTAGATCGTTTTCGCGGGAAATTTTAATGCGCATGTCGAAGTTGTTGTGGGATTTCAAACAGTCGACGACCATGTCAGCAAAGTGATGGACGTTGACGATGACTTCGTTGATGCCAAAGGAGCGAAGGCGCGTGAGGGTGATTTCGAGCAGCGTGCGGCCGTTGATCTCCACGAGGGCTTTGGGGCGCGTGTCGGTGAGCGGGCGCAGGCGCGCGCCGAGGCCGGCGGCGAGGATCATAGCTTTCATGAGAGAACCCGTGGCGAGTGACGAGTGGTGAGAAAGAAGCGAAGAAAAGGATACCGCAGAGGCACAGAGAACGCAGAAGAGAGCAGAAGAGCGGGAGGTGTCATTCAGCGAGATTACCTACTACGGCATGCATCATGCCAAGCTGTTCGAGCTCGAGGTGGCGCACGACGACGTCCAGACCACTTCGGCCACGCAGATGCTTGGCGAGTTGTTCGGCCAAGTAGACGGAGCGGTGCTGCCCTCCGGTGCAACCGAATGCCACCATCAAGTTTTTGAACCTGCGCTGCCGATAGTTGTCGACAGTCGCATCGATCAGAGAATAGACACTGGCAAGAAACTGGTGCACGCTTTCTTGTCGATTGAGGTAATCCATGACCGGCGCGTCTTTGCCGGTAAGCGATTTGAAGCGCTCTTCCCTGCCCGGGTTTGGCAGGCCGCGGCCATCGAAGATGAAACCGCCGCCGTGGCCAGTTTCGTCCTTGGGCAATTCGTGGTGAAAGGAAAAACTGAAAATGCGAACGACAAGATTGTCGGCTTCGGAGGCAATGCTTTCCAATTTCTCCGAAGCGAGCAAGCTCTGGAACGCACCGAGAAGCGTCGGCAGTTCGATGGGCAATTGCACGTTGTGGAGCAGCCAGCGAATGTTTTTGAGGGCGTAGGGCACGCTCTGGAGGAAATGCACCTTGCGCTCGAAAAAGCCACGATAACCGTACGCGCCGAGCGCTTGCATGATGCGCACGTAAACGAAGCCGTAGTAGTAGCGCATAAAAGCTTCACGGTCGACGTCGATGAAGGTCGCAAGCGCGTTGAGATAGTGATCGAGAAGCTGCTGGCGAAGACTGGGAGGCAGGTCGGCCTTGGCGTCAAAAAGCAGCGAGGCAATGTCGTATTGCAAAGCGCCTTTTCGGCCGCCCTGGTAGTCGACGAAATAAGGCAGGCCGTCGCGCAGCATGATGTTGCGGGACTGAAAATCACGGTAGAGAAAATAATCGCGCGGTGCCTTGAGAAGGAATTCAGTCAGGCGATCGAAGTCGTTTTCGAGAGCGCATTCGTTGAAGGCGATGCCAGCAAGGCGGAAGAAATAGTACTTGCAGTAGTTCAGGTCCCAGGCGATGGACTGGCGATCGAAGCTCGCAATGGGATAGCAATAGCTGTAATCAAGATCACGGGCAGCTTCGACTTGAAAGCGCGGCAGAATGCCGACGGCTTTGCGATAGGCTTCGACGACGACAGGTGCGATGAACTCGCCCGAGCGATTCTTGGAGAGAAATTCGAAAAGCGAGGTGTCGCCAAGATCTTCTTCCAGATAAGCCCCGTGGTTGAGATCTTCGGCGTAGATTTCGGGAACGGGCAGGCAATAGCGGTGAAAATGTTTGGAGAACTGCAGGAAGGCGACATTTTCTTCGCGAACACCATAGAGAATGCCGACCGCGCTGACGCGGTCGTTCGCGAGGCGGATGATCTTCCGGCCAGAGCCGCCCAGCTCTCCCTGCAACGGCTGAATGCGTGTCGGCCTGGTATGGAAATGCTGCTCGAACAGCCTTTTTAGAACATCGAGCGACATGGGTTCCCTTCCATCCGTTCTCCGAGATGGATCTGGCCCGGTGGCCTCTAGCATAGCCCATTCTGCTGAAGGAAGCCTCGGCCAGCGCCACCGGTTGTGTCTAGAAGTATAGATTACGCGTTCGCGCCAGGTGTTTTGCAAGGGCTCGCTATAATGGAGCCATGCCCAAGCTCTTCGGAACTTCTATTCCTAAAGAATCTCGACTAACGGAACAACGAAACAAAGCTTCAAGAAACCTTGACCGCATAATGTCGCGCGAAATTGTCGCGCTGATCAACCGCGAAGACCGCAAAGTCGCGGTCGCGGTGGGAAAGGAGATTCCGGCGATTGCACGAGCGGTGGACGCGATTGTGGCGGGGATGCGCAAGGGTGGGCGCCTGATTTATGCAGGCGCAGGCTCCAGCGGGCGCATGGCCGTGCTGGATGCGGCGGAGTGCCAACCGACGTTTGGCACGCCGCCAAAGCTGGTGCAGGCGCTGATCGCGGGCGGAGCACGCGCGATCACGCATGCGGTGGAGGGCGCGGAGGATGACGTTCGCCGCGCGGAGCGCGAATTGCGCAAGAGAAAACTGACGCGGAACGACGTAGTGGTTGGGGTGACGGCGAGCGGCACGACGCCGTATGTGCTGGCGGCGTTGCGATTCGCGCGAGAGCGCAGAGCGACGACGGTTGCCATTACCTCGAACCGCAGAACCCCGGTAACGCGGCTGGCAAAAATCGTGATCGGGCCGGAGGTTGGGCCGGAGGTGCTGACGGGGTCGACGCGGATGAAAGCGGGCACGGCACAAAAAATGGTGCTTAACATGCTGAGTACCGCGACGATGGCGCGGCTTGGACATGTTTATGAAAACCTGATGATCGATGTCGTGCAGACGAATGCAAAGGTTGCGCGGCGGGCGCTGCGAATTCTGGCCGAGGCAAGCGGGAAGAGTGTGTCTGCGGCGGAACACGCACTGCGTGCAGCGGGACACAATATGCGGGTGGCGCTGGTGATGTTGAAGCTGGGAGTGGAGGTGAGGGAGGCAAGGAAAAGGCTTGCTGAGGCTGGCGGCAATTTGAGACGTGCACTGGATGAATAAGAAATGGATTTAACCCAGAGGACACAGAGACGCAGAAGACACAGAGAAGAAAGAGAACCAGTGAAAGCCCGGAATAGCCTGACAAAAGCAAGCGTGGAGAAGAAAGAGCGGACCCTGAAGGTCCGCCACTGCAAAGAGAGCATGAATGGATAAGTTTCTGATCAAGGGAGGGAAGGCGCTGCGCGGAGCCGTGGCAATCAGCGGCGCGAAGAACTCCGCACTGCCGGCAATGGCGGCAGCGCTGCTAACCGCGGACAAAGTCGTCGTGCGCAATGTGCCAAAGGTGCGCGACCTGGTCACGATGAGCAAATTGCTGGCGTTCATGGACGCGAAGGTTTCCGTGGCGGCAGTGCCTGCGAGCGATTACGAGATTCAAGCGCCGAAATTGAATCATGCGGAGGCCCCGTACGAACTGGTAAGGACGATGCGCGCATCGATTCTGACGCTGGGGCCGCTGATGGCGCGCGTCGGCGTGGCGCGGGTTTCTCTGCCGGGCGGGTGCGCCATCGGGGCGCGGCCCGTGGATTTGCACTTGAAGGCGCTGGAGCAGATGGGGCGTGGACGGCAGCTGAAGGGCGCGCACATTGTGTTTGAGAAAATCACCGTGACGGGTACGGAAAATATTTTGATGGCGGCAGCGCTGGCGGAAGGCGAAACGGTTCTGGAAAACGCGGCGCGCGAGCCGGAAGTGACCGACCTGGTCGGGATGCTGCGAAAGATGGGCGCCGAAATTTGCGGCGAAGGGACTTCGACGCTGCGGATTCGCGGCGTGAAGGAACTGCATGGCACGGAACACACGGTTATCCCGGACCGCATTGAGGCAGGAACATTTCTCATAGCCGGCGCGATTACCGGCGGTGATTTGACAATTCATAACTGCATGCCGGCTCATCTAGGCGCAGTGATTGCGAAGCTGCAGCAGGCGCGCGTGCGGATCGATGTAGTGGACGCAACGACCGCTCGCGTGCGCGGCGCGGAGAAGTTGGTCGCCGCCGACGTGACGACGGAGGAGTATCCGGGATTCGCGACGGACATGCAGGCGCAGTACATGGCGCTGGCGACGCAGGCAGAAGACACCTCGGTGATCACCGAGACTATTTTTGAGAATCGCTACCTGCATGCGAGCGAGATGGTACGCATGGGCGCGAATATTTCGATAAATGGGCGGGAAGCCGTGGTACGCGGGCCAGCACAATTGACGGGGACGACCGTGCAGGCGTCGGACCTGCGCGCGAGCGCAGGGCTAGTGCTGGCAGGATTGGTAGCGAGCGGCGAGACGCTCATCGACCGCGTGTACCACATCGACCGCGGGTATGAAGGCATCGTCGAGAAGCTAAAGGCTGTAGGCGCCCACATCGAGCGTGTGCATGCGCCTGGATCCTAACTATCGACTAAGAGAGCTGCACGGCATGTTCCGAAACGAGCCCAAGGCAAAAGCCCTCCCGCTAAACGGGAGGCTTTTCGCGCTTCGCAAAGAGAATTGATTATTCCGAAGAGCCGCCGCCAGTCCCAGCAGCTTCTTTCTTGTGCTGTTTCTCGCGGGCTTCCTTGAGCAGGGCCTTGCGCGAGAGGCGGATCTTATTGCCTTCAATCGAAAGCACCTTGACCAGGACCTGGTCCCCAAGCTTCAACTCGTCCCGGACATCGCGGATGCGATGTTCGGAAATCTCGCTGATGTGCAGCAAGCCGTCGGTTCCCGGGAAAAGCTCGACGAACGCGCCAAACTCCGCGAGGCGTACAACTTTGCCGAGATAGGTCTTGCCGACTTCGGCGCTGGCGGTAACTTCGCGAACCATGGCGAGCGCGGCGTCACCCGAAGCTCCGCTGGTCGAGAAGATATGGACGGTACCGTCTTCCATCACGTCGATCTTGACGCCCGTCTGCTCGGTGACGGACTTGATTTTCTTGCCGCCCGGACCGATGAGGTCGCGAATCTTGTCTGTCGGAATATTCAACTTGTAGAGGCGCGGCGCGTAAGCGGAAATCTCCGTGCGCGCGGTGCTGAGCGTCTGCTCCATGGTGTCGAGAATTTGGAGGCGCGCTTTCTTGGCCTGAGCCAGAGCCTCTCGCATCATTTCAATGCTGATGCCCAGGACTTTAATATCCATTTGCAGCGCGGTGATGCCGTGGCGCGTGCCGGCCACTTTGAAGTCCATGTCGCCATAGTGGTCTTCGGCGCCGGCGATGTCCGTGAGGATCGAGTATTTTCCTTTGTCCCCAACGACCAGCCCCATGGCGATGCCCGCGCAGGAGGACTTGATGGGAACACCGGCGTCCATCAGAGCCAGCGAGCCGCCGCACACCGTGGCCATCGAAGAAGAGCCGTTGGATTCCATGATGTCGGAAACCAGGCGCATGGCGTAAGGAAAGTCGGCTTCGGGAGGAAGCAAGTTCACCAGCGCGCGTTCGGCCAGAGCGCCGTGGCCAATTTCGCGGCGGCCAGGACCGCGCAAGAATTTGACTTCACCAACGCTGAACGGCGGGAAGTTGTAGTGCAACATGAAGCGCTTGAACGAGTCCTCCTCGAAGAGCAGGTCGAGGCGCTGCATGTCTTCCTTGGTACCAAGCGTCAGCGTAGCCAGCGCCTGCGTCTCGCCGCGGGTGAAGAGCGCGGAACCGTGGACGCGTGGGAGCAAGCCGACTTCGCAGGTAATCTGGCGAATTTGGTCGAAGGCGCGGCCATCGGGGCGGTGGCGGGCATTCAAAACGTCCTGGCGAAAAATATTTTCGCGCAGGCGTTCAAAGGCGCGCTTCGTAAGCGTGCGCTTCTCGTCCATTTCTTTCTGGGGCTCTTCGGGAATCGTGGCGAGGATTTCTTCCTGCAAGGCATCTACGAGGTGGTAGCTCTCCTTTTTCGGATGCTTCTCGGTATTAAGCGCATCGTGCAGCCGCTCGCCGTATTTTTTTTGCAAATCCTTGTAGATGGCCTCATCGAAAGGCAGCGGCTCGACCACCACTTTCTTGGGCTTGAGCTGGCCGTGAAGTTTTTGAATCGCGGCCACAATTTTTCTGATTTGTGCGTGGCCAAACTCAAGAGCATCGGCCACCGTTTCTTCCGAAACCTCCAGCGCTCCGGATTCGACCATGACGATGGCCTCTTCCGTACCAGCAATAACGATGTTCAGCAAGCTCTTCTTTTGCTCCGCGACCGTGGGATTGGCCAACAACTGGCCATCAAGCAAGCCGACGCGGACACAAGCAATGGCTTTCTCGAACGGAAGGTCCGAGACATAGCAAGCCGCGGAGGCTCCCGTGACCGCGATAACATCGGGGTCATTGTCGCTGTCCGCGGAAAGCACCAGGCTGACAATCTGCGTTTCATTGCGCCATGCTTCGGGGAACAGCGGACGAAGCGGGCGGTCAATCAACCGGGAAGTCAGAACCTCTTTTTCCGAGGGACGGCCTTCGCGCTTGAAGAAGCCGCCGGGAATTTTTCCAGCAGAATACGTATTTTCACGGTAGTCGACGGTGAGCGGCAAAAAGTCTCGTTCATTGGCTTCGGACGCCATACAAGCGGTCGTGAGCACGACGGTGTCGCCATAGCGCGCCACAATGGCGCCGTTGGCCTGCTTTGCAATTTTTCCCGTTTCGAGAGTCAGCGGACGCCCGCCAACTTCCACCGTGATCTGATGAAGTGCGTTTGAATTTTCAGACATAAAACATTTCCTTTGGCCCCGGCCCAACCGGGGGATTTGCGGCCCCATCGCATTGCGAAGGGCCGGCTACAACGTGCTGCCCCGTTTTGAGGCAACTTCGAGGAAGAAAGAAGGAGGAGTGTTTGGGGAATATATCCGAAACGGGCTACACCACGAGATGTTCCGGCACTACTTCTGCCGGAGGCCTGAGGACAGACTCCGCGTGGAATTTGTCACTTCGTGAGAACGCAATGCGTATCGCTCTGAGTTTAAGCTATGGATAGAGCGATTACTTGCGCAGGCTAAGACGGTCAACAATCTCGCGGTACCGATCCGGA
>QHYJ01000147.1:0-1125 GCA_003223255.1 Acidobacteriota bacterium
CGGCTATACACACCGGAACAGGAGGAGGATGGCAAGCCGGTCGCGCGGATGGTCGTCTACGAGGCAGTTGGAGATCGCTAATTGCTGTGCGCGACTTGGGAGGAGAGGAAGAAGGCTTCCGTTGGCGAGTTCGATGTCGATAAGGGATCTCATACCGGCTTCGCTCCGCACGTTGCCGAGGGATGGTGTACTCCTGTTCGTTTCCCGGTTTACGCGGCTCTTCGCGTACGGGGCGCTCTCGGTAATTCTCGTTTTCTATTTGGTGAGTCTCGGCCTTACTGTAGCCCAGGTGGGACTCCTTCTGACGTTGACGCTCGCGGGCGATATTGCGATTTCCCTTCTGCTCACGACGCGAGCCGACCGTATCGGACGGCGGCGCATGCTGATCGTCGGGGCCGTTCTCATGACTGGCGCCGGCATCGCATTCGCATCAACAAAGAATCTTCTCTTCCTGATCGTCGCGGGGACCATCGGCGTAATCAGACCGAGCGGTCATGAAGTCGGGCCGTTCCTTTCGATCGAACAAGCCGCGCTGTCCCACGTGGTTCCAGCCCGCAGCCGCACGGAAGTCTGCGGCGGCACAGCTGCGGGGGTTGTGCAGAGGGCATCCCTCTCTACTTCCGACAGCTACCGTGTAGTAGTCCTTCTCTATGCCGCCCTTGGAGTGGCGCTCGCGTTCTTATTTACACGCTTGTCGACCTCCGCGGAAGCCGATATGTCCGCGACGCCAGCCAGTGGAGTGTCCGCAAGAGATTTTCTCGGTGTTGGTCGCTCCCGCTCGATTGTTTTGAAGTTATCGAGCCTGTTTGCCCTCGACTCCTTCGGTGGTGGTTTTGTAGTGCAAAGCTTTGCCGCATATTGGTTCTATCTGCGATTCGGGCTTGCTCCGGTGAAGCTCGGCCTCATTTTCTTCTGGGCTAATGTCCTGGCGGGAATCTCCGCTCTGTTCGCATCGCGCTTGGCGACGCGTATCGGGCTGGTACGGACGATGGTGGTGACGCATTTGCCGTCGAATGTTTTGCTCATCCTTGTGCCGCTTATGCCGAACCTCAGTCTCGCGGTGCTGGTGCTGCTCGTCCGATTCAGCATCAGCCAGATGGACGTGCCGACGAGACAGTCCTATAC